>NZ_JAMYKY010000010.1:0-184197 GCF_040317695.1 Mesorhizobium sp. M1403
CACCCGCCCTTTTAGATCCCATTCCCCCCGCGCGGGCTGAGCCCGCGCGGTTCTTCGTCGTTACCGTCCTTCGCCGTTTGCCGTCTTGGCGCGCGGGAGAAAATTTGCCCCATCGCAGAATTGACGTTTACGCAAACGTCAATATTTGTTATCTCGACCGCAACGTTGGTCCGTCTGCCATCCTCATATGCTGAGGCTGATTTCGGGGCCAAGACCGCATGGTGGAGGAAACGCATGCCGATCTACAGAGCGCCGATCCGGGACACGCTGTTCGTGCTGAACGAGGTGCTGGGCTATCAGCGCTATTCCAATCTTCCCGGATTTTCCGACGCGACGCCGGATGTGCTCGAGGCCATCCTTGCCGAGGGCGCGAAGCTCGCCGAAAACGTCATGCAGCCGCTCAACCGTGTCGGCGACGTGGAAGGTTGTGTGCGCCATGTCGACGGGTCGGTGACGACGCCAAAAGGCTTCAAGGAAGCCTTCGACCAGTATCGCGAAGGTGGCTGGATGGGGCTCGCCGCACCTGTCGAGTTTGGCGGGCAAGGCTTGCCCTATGCAGTGCATACTGCGGTTGCCGAATATATGGTGTCGGCCAATATGTCGCTGATGATGTATGCCGGACTGACGCAAGGTGCGATCGCTGCGATCATCACCCATGGCACCAAAGAGCAGAAGGCGACATGGTTGCCGAAGCTGGTCGAGGGCGCCTGGACCGGCACCATGAACCTGACCGAGCCGCACTGCGGAACCGATCTCGGCTTGCTGCGCACCAAGGCCGTTCCAAATGGCGACGGCACCTATAGGATCTCCGGCCAGAAGATATTCATCTCGGCCGGCGAGCATGACATGTCGGGAAACATCGTCCACCTCGTGCTGGCCCGTATCGAGGGCGCGCCGGATGGCGTGAAGGGCATCTCGCTGTTCATCGTGCCGAAGCTCAAGCTCGATGCATCAGGCAATCCGGGCGAGAAGAACACCGTCTCCTGTGGCTCGATCGAGGAGAAGATGGGTATCCATGGCAATTCGACCTGCGTCATGAATTACGACGACGCTGAAGGCACACTGCTCGGCGAGGCCAATGGCGGGCTGAAAGCCATGTTCACCATGATGAATGAGGCGCGGCTTGGCGTCGGCCTGCAGGGGCTCTCGCTGTCGGAAGTTGCCTACCAGAATGCGGTTTCCTACGCCAAGGATCGCCTGCAGGGCCGCTCGCTGTCGGGGCCGAAAGAACCGGACAGGAAGGCCGATCCGATCATCGTCCATCCGGACATCCGCCGCAGCCTGATGACCATGAAAGCTTTCAACGAGGCCGGTCGGGCGCTGGCGCTGTGGACGGCGATCAAGTCCGACATCGCTCACCGCTCCGGTGACGACAAGGACCGCCAGGCCGCCGACGACTACACCGGGCTGATGACGCCGGTGGTCAAGGGCGTGCTCACCGACAAGGGTTTCGATCATGCGGTAATGGCGCAGCAGGTGTTCGGAGGCCACGGCTATATAGAAGAGCACGGCATGAGCCAGTTCGTCCGCGATGCCCGCATCGCCATGATCTATGAGGGTGCCAACGGCATCCAGGCACTCGACCTCGTCGGCCGCAAGCTGGCCTTGAATGGCGGTCGCGCGGTGCAGGCGTTCTTTAGGGAAGTCGGCGAGTTCTGCGAGGAGAACCGCACCGACGAGAAGATGGCGCCCTTCACCAAGGCGCTGAAGAAGAGCCTCAACGATCTGCAGGCGGCGACGATGTGGCTGATGCAGAACGGCATGGCCAAGCCCGACAATGCCGGTGCCGCCTCGACCGACTACATGCATCTCTTCGGCCTGGTGGCGCTGGGCTATATGTGGGCGCAGATGGCCAGGGTGGCCGCAGCGAAATTGGCGAATGGCGCCGACGGCGCTTCGTCTTTCTACGACAACAAGCTGGTGACGGCGCGCTTCTTCGTGGAGCGGATCATGCCGGAGACGGCGGCGCACCTTGCCCGCATCTCCAGCGGCGCCGACACATTGATGGCGCTGCCGGCCGAAGCGTTCTAGGCTCCCCTCTTCCTCGCGAGGAGGGTGGCCGCGAAGCGGCCGGGAGAGGGCGCCACGGCAGCGCGCCAGCCTCAATTCTGGCGGCGTGCTTGGAAGGAGGATCAGAGAATAAACATGACCAGTCCCGCCGAAATCCTTGGCCTTCCAAAACCCGCCTGGGCGGCGGACGAGGTCGGCATGCTTTATGACATGGCGCACCGCTTCATGTCGGAAGAGATCGCGCCGCGTTACGACGAGTTCGAGAAGAACGAGATGGTCGACCGCGAAAGCTGGCTGAAGGCGGGTGCGGCCGGCCTGCTCTGCGCCTCGATGCCGGAGGAATATGGCGGCTCGGGCGGCAGCTTCGCGCATGAGAGCGCCATCATCGAGGCGATCGCCCATGTCGGCGTCGACGGGTTCGGCATTGGCCTGCACAATTCGATCGTCGCCCCCTACATCCTCCATTACGGCTCGGACGAGCAGAAGAAGAAATGGCTGCCGAGGCTGGCGACCGGCGAACTGATCGGCGCCATCGCCATGACCGAGCCGGGTGCGGGCTCCGACCTGCAGGGCGTCAAGACGCGCGCCGAAAAGGACGGCAACCAGTACAAGCTCAACGGCTCGAAGACCTTTATCACCAACGGCCAGCTCGCTAACTTCATCATCGTCGTCACCAAGACCGATCCGCAGAAAGGTGCCAAGGGCATCTCGCTGATCGTCGTCGAGACCGACGAGGTGGAGGGCTTCGAGCGCGGACGCAACCTCGACAAGATCGGCCTCAAGGCCAACGACACGTCGGAACTGTTCTTCAACGACGTGCGTGTGCCGACCTCGAACCTGCTTGGCAACGAGGAAGGCCAGGGCTTCGTCCAGCTGATGCAGCAATTGCCGCAGGAGCGGCTGCAGATCGGCACCACTGCTATCGCAATGGTCGAGCGGGCGCTGGCTCTTACCATCGACTACGTCAAGGAGCGCAAGGCCTTCGGCAAGGCCATCATCGAATTCCAGAACACTCAGTTCAAGCTGGCCGAATTGAAGACCGAGGCGACCATTGGGCGCGTCTTCTATAATGACTGCGTTGCCCGCCACATTAACGGCGGCCTCGACCCGGTGACGGCCTCGATGGCCAAATACTGGCTGTCAGACCTGCAGGGAAAAGTCGTCGACGAATGCCTTCAATTGCATGGCGGCTATGGCTACATGAATGAATATCCGATTGCGCGCATGTTCCGCGACGCCCGCGTCCAGCGCATCTACGGCGGAACCAACGAGATCATGAAATTGCTGATCGGGCGCTCTCTCTGAGCGACTTTCAGCAAACCCAAGGAGCAGGAAAATGGCCGAAGCTTACGTCTATGATGCCGTGCGCACGCCGCGCGGCAGGGGCAAGAAGGATGGCTCGCTGCACGAAGTGCCGGCGGTGCGGCTCGGCGCCAAGGTGCTCGAGGCGATCCGCGACCGCAACGGGCTGGACACCGGCACCGTCGACGACATCATCTTCGGCTGTGTCGATCCGGTTGGCGAGGCGGGTGCAGTCATTCCACGTGCCGCTGCTTTCGAGGCCGGCTACGACACCAAGGCGCCTGGCATGCAGATATCGCGCTTCTGCGCCTCGGGCCTCGACGCCATCAATTTCGGCGCCGCCAAGATCGCGCAAGGCGCCGACGAGATCGTGATTGCCGGTGGCGTCGAATCGATGTCGCGGGTCGGCATGGGCGCCTCCGGCGGCGCCTGGTTCATGGATCCTTCGGTCGGCCTGCCCGGCTGGTTCGTGCCGCAAGGCATATCGGCCGACCTGATCGCCACCAAATACGGGTTTTCGCGCGACGACGTCGATGCCTACGCGGTCGAAAGCCAGAAGCGTGCCGCCAAGGCGTGGGGCGAGGGCCGCTTCAAGAATTCGGTGATCTCGGTCAAGGACCAGAACGGCCTGACCATTCTCGATCACGACGAGCACATGCGGCCTTCGACCGACATGCAGTCGCTGGCCGCGCTCAACCCGTCCTTCGTCATGCCCGGCGAAATGGGCGGCTTCGACGCCGTCGCGGTGCAGAAGCATCCCGAGGTGGAAGAGGTCAACCACGTCCACCATGCCGGAAATTCGTCCGGCATCGTCGATGGCGCGGCGGCCGTGCTGCTAGGCTCGAAAAAGGCGGGAAAGACGCTCGACCTCAAGCCGCGCGCGCGTATCCGCGCCTTTGCCAACATCGGCTCCGAACCGGTGCTGATGCTGACCGGTCCGGTCGACGTCACCGAAAAGCTGTTGAGGCGGGCGAAGATGAAGCTGTCGGACATCGACCTGTTCGAGCTTAACGAGGCCTTCGCTTCGGTGGTGCTGCGCTACATGCAGGCTTTCGACATTCCTCATGACCGGATCAACGTCAATGGCGGCGCCATCGCCATGGGCCATCCGCTGGGCGCCACCGGTGCGATGATCTTCGGTACGGTGCTGGACGAATTGGAACGCCGCGACCTGAACACCGCGCTGGTGACGCTTTGCATCGGCGCCGGCATGGGCACCGCAACGATCATCGAACGCGTCTGACGGAGAGAGATGATGAGCTATACCAATTTCACCCTCGACACCGACGCCGACGGCATTGCTTTGGTCACCTGGGACATGCCGGACCGTTCGATGAACGTCTTCACCCAAGAGGTGATGCTCGAGCTGAACGTCATCGTCGACAAGGTGGCGACCGATGCAGCGATCAAGGCGGCGGTCATTACCTCCGGCAAGGATACGTTCTCGGGCGGCGCCGACATCACCATGCTGCAGAAGATGCTGGCGACCTTCGCCGCCGACAAGGCAAAGGACCCAGAGAAGGCGACCAAGGCGCTGTTCGACAATGCGGGCTATATGAACGGCCTGTTCCGTAAGCTGGAAACCTCGGGTAAGCCGTGGGTTTCGGCGATCAACGGCACCTGCATGGGCGGCGCGTTCGAATTGTCGCTCGCCTGCCATGGCCGTGTCGCGGCCGATTCCGACAAAGTGAGGATGGCACTTCCCGAAGTGAAGATCGGCATTTTCCCCGGCGCCGGCGGAACCCAGCGCGTGCCGCGGCTGACCGACCAGCAGCAGGCGCTGCAAATGCTGACCTCCGGCCAGACGCTGTCGCCGCAGAAGGCCAAGTCGATGGGCCTGATCCATGAGATTGCCGAGCCGGACAAGCTGGTCGAAACCGCCAAGGCGATGATCAGGAACGGCTTGAAACCGGTGGCGCCCTGGGACGAAAAAGGCTTCAAGCTGCCCGGCGCTCCGATCTATTCGGTGGCCGGTGCCAATCTGTGGCCGCCGGCCATCGCCATCCTGCGCCGCGAGACCTATGGCAACTATCCCGCCGCTGCCGCCATCCTGAAATGCGTTTACGAGGGCTTGCTGGTGCCGTTCGACACCGCCTTGCGGATCGAGCAGCGCTACTTCACCGAGATCATGCAGACCAGGGAAGCGGCAGCGATGATCCGCTCGTTGTTCGTGTCGCTCCAGGAACTGAACAAGGGCGCGCGCCGCCCGGCCGGTGTGCCGGAAACGAGGTTTAAGAAGATCGGCGTGCTCGGCGCCGGCTTCATGGGCGCCGGCATTGCCTATGTGACGGCCAAGGCGGGCATTCCGGTGGTGCTGCTCGACCGTGACATGGAGTCTGCCGCCAAGGGCAAGGCGCATTCCGACAACCTTATCTCGGATCAGGTGAAGAAGGGCCGTGCCAAGCCACAGGACAAGGACCAGTTGCTGACGCTGATCACGCCGACGGCCGATTACGCCGATCTCGCCGGCTGCGATCTTGTCGTCGAGGCGGTATTCGAGGATTCGGCCGTAAAGAAGGGCGCCACCGAACAGGCCGAGGCTGTGCTCAAGCCTTCGGCGACCTTCGCCTCGAATACGTCCACCATACCGATTACATCGCTGGCCAGGAATTCGGCGCGGCCAAAGAATTTCATCGGCATCCACTTCTTCTCGCCGGTCGACAAGATGATGCTGGTCGAGATCATCCTCGGCAAGAAGACCGGCGACAAAGCGCTGGCCACCGCGATCGACTTTGTCCGCGCCATCAAGAAAACCCCGATTGTCGTCAACGATACGCGCGGTTTCTATGTCAATCGCTGCGTACTGCGCTACATGTCGGAAGCCTACAAGATGCTGATCGAAGGTGTTCCGGCGCCGATGATCGAGAATGCGGCGAAAGCCGCCGGCATGCCGGTCGGTCCTCTGGCGTTGACCGACGAGACCGCGATCGACCTTGCCCAGAAGATCATGAAGCAGACGATGCGCGATCTCGGCGACAAGGCGGTCGACCCGAAGCAGATGGCGCTGATCAGCACGATGGTCGACACACACGGTCGCTTGGGTCGCAAGAACAGCAAGGGCTTCTACGACTATCCGGCAAAACCTGCCAAGAAGAAGCTGTGGCCAGGCCTCAGGGACCTCTACCCGCAACTGGCGCCGGAGAGGGTCGATTATGAGGAGCTGAAGCAGCGGCTGCTGGTCACCATCGCGCTTGAGGCGGCACGGGTGATGGAGGAGGGCATCGTTACCGATCCACGCGAGGCCGATGTCGGCTCGATCCTGGCCTTCGGCTTCGCGCCCTACACAGGCGGTGCACTGTCCTACATCGACGGCATCGGCGCGAAGAAATTCGTCAAGATCGCCAAGCGCCTGCAGAAGAAATACGGCGCCGAGTTCAGGGCGCCGAAGCTGCTGCTCGACATGGCCGAGAAGGGCGAGACCTTCTATGAGCGTTTCGATCCCTATGACAGGAACGAGGCCAAGGAGGCAGCGTGACGCCGTCTTCGGCGGTGGACAAGATGGCGGCCAAGAGGTAGAACAGGGAAGGTATTTTTTCCTGTTTCGAAGGAGAGCAAGGTGCTCTCGCATGACCGCGTTTGGGCCGCCATCGACGCTCTCGCCGAGCGTTATTCGCTTTCGGCCTCCGGGCTGGCCAGGCGCGCTGGCCTCGACTCGACGGCCTTCAACAAATCGAAGCGGCTGTCCTCGGATGGGCGGCCGCGCTGGCCGTCGACCGAATCGCTGGCCAAGATCATCGAGGCGACCGGCGCCTCGCTGGATGAATTTGCGGGGCTGGTCGAAGGCCGGGGTAATTCCGGCGCACTGCCCGTGCAGAAATCGTCGGTGCCGCTGCTCGGCTTCGCCCAGGCGGGCGCCGGTGGCTTCTTCGACGACGCCGGGTTTCCGGCGGGGCAGGGATGGGACCTGATCGAGCTGCCGGCACGGGCAACCGAAACCTCCTATGCGTTGAAGGTCCAGGGCGATTCCATGCTGCCGCTTTACCGCAATGGCGATGTCCTGATCGTCGAGCCGGGGGCTATCATACGAAAGGGCGATCGCGTCGTCGTCAAGACCAATGCCGGCGAGGTGATGGCCAAGGTGCTCGACCGCCAGACACCGAAGTCGATCGCGCTGGTCTCCCTCAATCCCGATCATCCGGACCGCGACATCCCCATGCGTGATGTCGAATGGGTGGCGCGGATTGTCTGGGCAAGCCAGTAGGCGCGGGGCCGGTGCGTCTGCCTCACCTTGCCTTGGCCGTTCTGGCGATTCCGGCGATGGCCACGGCAATTGTCGCTGGCGGCCGCGCCGTCCAGAACCAAAGCGGCGGCCCTGGCGAGCAAATTCAGGTCAGCGCTGAACCCCAGCCCGCCGCGCCGGCTACGTCGGCCATCTCGAAACCAGAGGCGGCCAAGCAGGCTACGCATTCAAGGGCAATCGATCCGGAAATCGTGGTGCCGCCGCAGCTCGGTTCCGACGAGCTTGAACGGATTGAGCCGCGCGCACCGTTGAGCGATCTGGCATTGGCCGGACTGCCCAGGCCGCCAAAAACGAAAATGCCTGACGACTGGAAAGGCACGAAACTGTTCCAGCCGGTCGCGCCGGCCGCCGGGGTCATCGAGGCAAAGGGCTATTCGATTGCGGTTTCCGGCATCGACATCGTCAAGCAGGACGAGACTTGCACCGACGGCGGCAAGTCTTGGAGTTGCGGCATCCGGGCGCGAACTGCCTTCCGCGCTTTTCTGCGCGGTCGTGCGGTGGTCTGTGCCGTGCCGCCCGAAGGCGGCCGTGACCTGATCGCCGCCGAGTGCCGGATCGGCAATCAGGATATCGGCCAATGGTTGGTCGAAAACGGCTGGGCGCGCGCCGCCAAGGGCGGCGCTTACATAGAAGCCGGCGAGAAGGCGCGTGCAGCGAAAAAGGGCGTCTTCGGGCCGGCGCCGAGCGTCTCAGGCCTGCCGCCGCTCCCCGCTGCGTCGCGATCCGCGCCTGTGGCGCCGGGCTCGATCCTGGAGGAGCAGGACGGCGTCCTCAAGCCGCCAGCTGACCAGCAAGCGCCCGTCGAATGAGCTCACGCGTTTCGGCAATGCCGTAGAGTGCGGCGAAGGAACCGAAGCGCGGCCCGCGTTCCTGACCTATCAGCACCTGATAAATCATCTGGAAGAAGGCGACGGAGACGCCGGGTCCACCCTCAGGGCTCTGCTTGGAACGATCCTGGTAGCGCTCGATCTTGCGCGCGACATTGAGGGCGGCGTTCTGGATCGCCTCGCCGGCGGCGTCAGCGGGCAGCGCGGCGAGCGCTTCCGAAAGTTTGGTCAGCGCCTCGCGCTCGACCGCGTCGGCGGCACGGTACACCTTAGCCGGCTTCACGAAATCGTCGAAATAGCGGATGGCATATTCGGTCAGCCGGTCGAGTTCGGGGTGAGTTGCCGGCGTCACACCCGGTGCGTGGCGCGAAATGAAGCCCCACAGCACGTCCCTGTTCTGCGCATTCGAGGCGCTGACCAGGTTGAGCAGCAGCGCGAACGACACCGGCAGGTCGATGATAGGCGGATTGCCGTCATGCATGTGCCAGACCGGATTGCCCAGCCGTTCTTTCCAATCCTGCTTCTGATAAGCAGAGAGGAACGTGTAATATTCGTCTACCGCCTTCGGGATGACGTCGAAATAAAGCTTCTTCGCGGTTCGCGGGCGCTGGAACATATAAAGGCTAAGGCTCTCGGTCGGCGCATAAGTCAGCCACTCGTCGATGGTTAGCCCATTGCCCTTCGACTTCGAGATCTTCTGGCCGTGCTCGTCGAGGAACAGCTCATAATTGAAGCCCTCCGGCGCTGGAGCATCGAGCGCACGGCAAATCTGCCCGGCGAGCTTGACGGAATCGATCAGATCCTTGCCGGACATCTCGTAATCGACGCCGAGTGCTGCCCAGCGCATCGCCCAGTCTGGCTTCCATTGCAGCTTGGCATGACCGCCGGTCACCGGCGTCTCGAAGCGCTCGCCGGTGTCCGGGTCGCGCCACACGATGGTGCCGGCGTCGAGCTTGCGCTCATCGATCGCGACTTGCATGACGATGCCGGTCTTGGGATGGATCGGCAGGAAGGGCGAATAGCTCTGCGCCCGCTCTTCACGCAGCGACGGCAGCATAATTGCCATCACCTTATCGAAGCGCTCGAGCATCTTGAGCAGCGTCGCGTCGAAGCGGCCGGAAGTATAATAGTCGGTTGAGGAAGCGAATTCGTAATCGAAGCCGAAACGGTCGAGGAAGGCGCGCAACCGTGCGTTATTGGCGGCGCCGAAGGACGGATACTCATTGGAGAAAGGGTCCGGTATCCTGGTCAGCGGCTTGCCGAGATACGCGCGCAGCATGTCCTTGTTAGGCACATTGTCCGGCACCTTGCGCAATCCGTCCATGTCATCGGAGAAGCACAGCAGCCGCGTCTTGACCTTGTCTTCGGTCAGCACGCGGAAGGCGTGGCGCACCATAGATGTGCGCGCCACCTCGCCGAAAGTGCCGATATGCGGCAGCCCCGACGGGCCGTAGCCGGTCTCGAACAGCACCGTTTCCGGGTAGCCGCTGCTCGCGTAGCGGGCGACGATCTTTTTCGCTTCCTCGAACGGCCACGCCTTGCTTTCGGCGGCGGCGGTGAGGACTTCCGGGCTGAGATCGATCGGCTGTTGTCCGGCCATGATGCTATTTCCTGCAGCTTTGCCGGCATCCGTGCCGGCAGCCGCATGCTCTAGACTATGATCCCGAAAAGTGGAACCCGGTTTCCGGGCAGGACCGTGATCAGGCAAGAAGATATGAGCCCCGTCCCATTTAATCGGTATGGATCAGGCTTCAGGGCCTGACCGGAGCGTCAACGATCGCGGCTCTTTTTCCTTGCGGCGCCGGTCCCTCGTTCCTAACTTCGGGACCCGTCTCAAGGAGTTGTAAATGCCATTGTCGCCACACGAAGCCATGATCTACCTGATGGTCATCACCTCGGCGTCAGACCGCGACATGACCGATGTCGAACTGGCGCGGATCGGCGACGTCGTTCGATCCTGGCCGGTGTTTGAGGATTTCAATCAGGAGCGGCTGGTCGAGGTCGCCCAGGCCTGCCAGAAAATGCTGCAAGAAAAGGACGGGCTGGAGGGCGTCCTGGCGCGCGTCGCCGAGGCGCTGCCCGACCGCCTGCGTGACACCGCCTATGCCGCTGCCTTCGAGGTCGCGGCCGTCGATCTCGAAATGCGACTGGAGGAGGTGCGCGTGCTGCAGCTCGTCCGCCGGGAACTCGACCTCGATGCGCTGACGGTTGCCGCCATCGCGCGAGCCGCCAAGGCCCGCCTTCGCACGCTGACCTGAGCCAGCAGCCAAGCTCAGAAAAAGCTGACCGGAAAATAGCGCAGATAGAACTCGGCGAACGTGCCTTTCACCGAAATTTCCTGCAGCGCATAGTCGAAAGCGGCGGCCAGGGCCGGATCGTCGGCCCTGGTGGCGATCGCCATGCCCGAGCCGAGATATTCGGGCGCCAGATAGGGGCCGCCGGCAAAGCGGCAGCAGCCCGCCGCATCCGAACCGCCGAGCCAGAACGCAAAACGCATGCCATCGCCGAAGGCGGCGTCGATCTTGCCGGCTTTCAGCTCGCCATAAAGCTCCTCCGGCTTTGCGAAGGGGACGATTTGGACGTCGCCGAAATAATCGCGCAGCATCCGCTCATGCCCGGAGCCGGCGATCACGCCGACACGCTTGCTGCGCAGCTTGTCGAACATTGGTTCCGTCAGCGCCTGTGTCTTCGGCACGACGAAGCGTGCCGGAAATTGCAGGTAGGAGCGTGAAAACGCGTATTTCGACCGCGATTCCGGCGTGGCGGCGATTCCGGCAATGATCGCTTCGCCTTCGCCTTTCCGCAGCGCGCCTTCGAGCTCGGCCCAGGGCAGCGCCTGGATCTGGCATTTTTCGGCAATGCCGAGCTCGGCGCAGATGGCGCGCGCCAGGTCCACATGGAAGCCGGACAGTCGGCCTGCCCCGTCGAGAAAGTTGAAGGGCGGGAAATCGGTGGTGGTCAGGAATCGCAGCCGCGGCAGCATCGAAAGGTCCGGCTTTGGCAGCCGCACCTTGGCGTCCCAAAACACCGGCACCTGCGGCTCCGCAGCGCGCGCAGCACCCGCAAGCGATTGCACTCCGATCAGCATCGAGATCAATGAAATGGATATGCACCGAAACGCCACGCGACGACTCCGTCCAGTCTTGCCCCGGCTTTCGTACGAAATAACACAGGTTCTTGTACGAAAATAACTCAGGCACAACGGTTTTTGGTTTCATCATGGCAATTTAGGGATATTGTTTAGTGAGTTTGCAAGTGACTGTATGATGCCGGCTCAAGAGGAGCGGTGGGGCGTACAGAGGGAGCAGCTTTGCAGTCCGGGGTTGATGGCGTAGTGCGGGTTGATCACTGCCATTGGTCTCAAGTGCGGAAGGCAACATGGGGTAGATGTTGCGATGGGTCATTTCGATCGTACCCTGGAGTTGATAGATCAGTTGCAGCACGCCGGCACAGCGGCCGCCGTCTGCGAAAAGCTGCTGGGGGTAACAAGCGGGTTCGGGCTGACGGCGCTGATGGCCGGGACGGTTCCGCAACCTGGAACGCCGAGAAATCAGCAAAAGAACCATGTGCTGCTTTGCGACTGGCCGGCTGAATGGCTTGAGCGCTACGTCGCGCGCAACTACGTCGATCACGATCCCGTCGTCAGCCACATGAAGCAGCTTCAGGCGCCGTTCCAGTGGCGGGAAGCGTCTCAGGGCATCCGCATCGGCAAGAGCGGCGGCGAGGTGATGGGCGACGCCGGTGAATTCAAGCTGCGCGACGGGTTGGCCTTCCCGCTGATCACGCTCGATGGCCAGATCGTCATGGTGTCGCTGGGCGGCGAGGCTGTCGAATTGTCGGGCGCCGAGTTCGGGTTGGTCTCGTTGGTCTCGACTTATGCGATTGGCCGCGCCATGCAGCTCCACACCATGGCGGGCAAAACCATCGACCATGTCGAATTGACGCCGCGTGAGCGCGAATGCCTGCAATGGGCCGCCGTTGGCAAGTCCGAATGGGAGATTTCCCAAATTCTCGGCATTTCGGAACACACGTCAGAGAAACACCTTCTTAACGCCAAAAGCAAACTCGGTGCCGTCAACCGGGTCCAAGCCGTCGCGGAAGCGATAAGGCGCGGCTATATTAACTAGGTCGGCCGCGCCGGCCTAGAAATTCTTGCCTACGTGATCGCGTAATTTTCTCGGGGGAGCACGGCCGTATTTTCCTATTGAACCTAGGAGACGGCAAATGCTTTTTTCCCTCACCACCCAGGAATTGATGGAACGCCCAGGCCTTTGGGAGGCAGTTCATCGGTTGCGTTACAAGATTTTCGTCGAGGAGATGGGATGGACCGATCTGCAGCGCCCCGATGGCCTCGAGATCGATCAATTCGACCACGACGAGGCAGTGCACCAGATCGTCATCCGCAATGGCGAGCTCGCCGGTTACCAGCGTATGTTGCCGACGACCCGGGCACATCTTCTAACCGATGTGCTGGCGGACCTTTATGAGGGAACCCCACCGTCGGGGCCGAATGTCTATGAACTGACCCGCTATGCGGTTGCGCCGGGATTCCGCGACGGCCGGCGCGGCGTGTCGACGGTGGGCACCGAACTGATCGCCGGCTTCGTCGAGTGGGGTCTGAAGCGCAACGTCAACCAGGTGATCATCGAATTCGAGCCGATGTGGGTGCTTCGCGCGCTGCAACTGCATTTCCTGGCAACGCCGCTCGGCTATCAGCGGACCTATGGCAACCAGCAGGTCGTTGCCACACTGCTCACCTTCAACGAGCACACGCTCGACGTGGTGCGATCGCGCCGCAATCACTTTGCGCCGGTGCTGGCCAGAGGGTACCCGGACATGCTCGGACAGAGACGCGCCTCGTAAGATTGGAGAGGGCCATGAACGTTCACTCAAAAACAGAATTCCGCAATCACACGCTGATCGTCACCGTATCGTCGGGTGACGGCCGCCCGGTGCTGGACAGGCGGGCCTACGAAAGCCTGGCCAGGACATTCCATGAAGCCGCTGTCGATGACGACGTCCGCGTCGTGGTCCTGCGCGGCCTGGCCGGGTGCTTTTGCCTCGGTGCTGATTTCTCCGAATTTCTCGATGCCACCAAACATCGGCGATTGATCGCCGCCGTCACCGATATGTTCCGCACGCTGGCGACGTTCCCGAAACCGGTGCTTGCCTGTGTCGACGGCGACGCCGTCGGCGTCGGCTGCACCATCCTGTTCCACTGCGACATGGTGATCGCCTCGAGCAAGAGCACGTTCCGGGTGCCGTTCGTCGATTTCGGCCTGGTGCCGGACGCGGCGACCAGCATCCTGGCGCCGCAGAAGCTCGGCTATGCCGGTGCGTTCCGCTTCTTCTGCCTCGGCGACACGCTCGCCGCCGAAGATGCCAGGCAGCTCGGCCTTGTCGGCGAGATCGTGACGGACGTCAGTGTCGAGGAAGCCACGTTGGCCAGAGCCAGGCAGCTCGCCAAGAAGCCAGTCGCGGCACTGCTGCAGACGCGCGACCTGCTTAGGGGGGACACCGGCGCGCTCTGCGACCGCATCGATCAGGAGATCTCGCTTTTCCAGCAGGCGCTGCAGGACGACACCACGCTGAAGCGGCTGCAGCGGATTGCCCGGATGGCGGCATGAGAGCCGTGAATCGATGAGGTGAGCTTATTTTTCGAGGAAAGTCGGCCCTTCGCCGATGATCTTCTTGTCCTCCTTGCCGATGACGTCGAGGTCACGGCCGTCATAGGGAAGTGACAGGAGAATGCGCTGCATGACCGCCAGCCGTGCGCGCCGTTTGTCGTTCGCCCGCACAATGATCCAGGGCGCGAACTCCTTGTGCGTGCGTTCGACCATCAGGTCGCGCGCCTTGGTGTAGTCGTCCCATTTGGTGATGCCGGCGATGTCGATCGGCGAAAACTTCCAGCTCTTCAGCGGGCTCCAGCGACGGTCATGGAATCGCTCAAGCTGCGTTTCCCTGCCGATGTTCAGCCAGAATTTGAAGAAATAGATGCCCTCGTTGCGGATCATCCGCTCGAAATGCGGAACCTCGTCCAGAAATTGCTCGTGCTGCGCGGGCGTGCAGAATCCCATCACCGGTTCAACGCCGGCGCGGTTGTACCAGGAGCGGTCAAAGGTGACGAATTCGCCCGACGTCGGGAAGTGGTCGACGTAGCGCTGGAAGTACCATTGTCCAAGCTCAGTGGCTGTTGGCTTGGTCAGCGCCACGTTGCGCGCCGTCCGAGGGTTCAGATACTGGCGCAAAACGAAGATCGTGCCGCCCTTGCCGGCAGCGTCGCGTCCCTCGAACAGCGACATCACCCGCTTGCCCGTCGACTGTAGCCACGCCTGCGCCTTGACCAGCTCGATCTGCAGCTGCTCGAGCCTCTCGTCATACCCCTCGCTCTTCATCTTCTTGTCGTAGGGATAGCCGCCGGCGGTCAGCTTGCGGTCCTCGACCCAGTCCGGAAGAGTGGGGGCCTCGATGTCGAACTCCCGCTCCTTGCCGTCGATCATGATCTTCAACGGCCCCGACGAACCTGTAGCGGGGCCTTCCTTGGCGTTTTTCATCGAGACGAACCTTTCCAGCTTCCGGACTCATGCTATTGGGAGCCTCCATGCCGGTCCAGCAGGAAGTTCTTGAGGTGGCCGCAGACGGAGCGCAGGCGACGGAGCGCAAATGGCCGACATCGGCACAGAGCGGAAAGGCAGGGCGCAAGCCGTCGCCATGCGGCTGTGGAACAGCCGCTGGCTGCTGGCGGCCGGCTTCGTTGCAGTTCTGATGGTCTATGGTTTTGCCGGCATATCCGGCTATGTGGTGCTGCTGGCAGGCGCCGTGCTGGTTGCCGCTGCGATGCTGCCGGCCGGCGTCGCGCATCAATCGACCGAAAATGCCGCGGCCATCGAGGCGAGCGGCCTGCAACGGCTTTCCGGCGAATATCTCGCGGCGGCGGTTGCCGATCCGCTGATCATTTTCGATCGCTCCGCCGCCATCGTCCATGCCAACGCCGCCGCCTTTGCAGCCTTTGGTGGGATTGCCCCCGGCGTATCGCTGTCGCTGAAATTCCGCGCGCCGGAAATGCAGGCCTTGCTGGATAATATCTTGTCGGGCAACGTCGCTTCGGACAGCGTCGACTACATCGAGAAGCTGCCGGTCGAACGAGCTTATCGGGTGAGCGCGTCTTCTGTCGGCCACGCCACGGATCTCTACGTGCTGGTGTTCAAGGACCAGAGCGAGGCGCGCCGGATCGACAGAATGCGCGCCGACTTCATTGCCAATGCCAGCCACGAGTTGCGCACGCCTCTCGCCTCGATCGCTGGCTTCATCGAGACGCTGCGCGGGCCGGCCCGCAACGACCCCGCGGCACGCGAGCAGTTCCTGCAGATCATGCAGAACCAGACCAGCCGCATGGCGCGCCTCATCGACGACCTTCTGTCGCTGTCACGCCTGGAGATGAAGCCCTATCTCAAGCCGGGAACCGAGGTCGATCTGCGCCAGGCCATCGACAGCGTCATCGATTCGCTTGGGCCGCTGGCCAAGGAAAACGGCGTCGTCATCGAGCGGGATTTCGCGCAAGGGCCGCTCGACGTGCCCGGCGATCGCGACGAGCTTTTCCAGGTTTTTGAAAACCTGCTAGAAAACGCCTGCAAATACGGTCAGTCCGGTGGACGCGTCGTGGTGTCGATCACGCGCGGCGACAGCGATCCCGAGCCGGGCATCGACGTCACCATCAGGGATTTCGGCCCCGGCATCCCCGAAGAACATATCCCGCGCATCACCGAGCGCTTCTACCGCGTCGATGTCGAGAACAGCCGGACCCAAAAGGGCACCGGCCTTGGCCTGTCCATCGTCAAGCATATCCTGACGCGCCACAACGCCAGACTCTCCATCAGGTCGGAGGTCGGCAAGGGCGCGGCGTTCACGGTCCATTTGCCGGCTCGCTGACGCCGTACTATCTACCACATGATGGGCCGTTTCTTTTTTCTGTCATCCGGCTAGCGTATCAGCGGGGATTCGAGCGAGCGACTCAACCAGAAGATCCCGGGAAGGCATTCGTCCATGCAGTCCGTGCACATCGTCAGCGCCTATGACGAGGAGCTGAAGTATCTGTCGAAGCGCATCGCGGCGATGGGCGGGCATGCTGAGCGCATGGTCGAGCAGGCAGTAGCGGCGCTGGTCAATGCGAATCCGGGGCTCGCCCAGAAAGTCATTCGAGACGACCTGGTTCTGGATGAGGGGCAGCGTGAGATTGACGACAAGGCGATCATCATTATCGCCAAGCGCCAGCCGATGGCGACGGATCTGCGTGAGATCGTCGGCGCAATCCGCATCTCGGCGGACCTCGAACGGGTAGGCGACCTCGGCAAGAACATCGCCAAGCGGGTGGTTGCCGTCGCCGACGGGCGCCAGCCGAACAGCCTGTTCCGCGGCCTCGAGGCTTTGGCCAATCTGGCACTGACCCAGCTCAAGGAAGTGCTCGACGTCTACGCGTCGCGGTCGGTGGAGAAAATCGGTTTCGTGCGCGACCGCGACGACCAGATCGATGCCATGTACACCTCGCTGTTTCGCGAGTTGTTGACCTACATGATGGAAGACCCACGCAACATCACGCCCTGCACGCATCTCCTGTTTTGCGCCAAGAACATCGAGCGCATCGGCGACCACGCCACCAACATCGCCGAGACGATCTACTATATCGTCACCGGCGATCAGATGCCGGCCGATCGCCCGAAGGGCGACAAGACGGATAAGATAATTCTTCCCGCAACGCTGCCTGCGAAGTGAGTTCTCGAAACAAAACGTGGTGGCCGCTAGATTTGCGACTTGGTGGAGTGGCTCTCAAATCCGAAAAGCAGCTCCCCTGCTGCTCGACACTAATGCGAATTTCGGATTCGCCACCTGAGAGCAAATTGCGCTAAGCTTTCGACGCGCCGACTTCTCAGTTCCGCGATGAAAGCCTGCCTTCAGGAGGCTGGGATGGAATATGTCCGCGAGTTTGCTCCCGCGCCGCCGATGTCGGGCATAATCGCTTGCGGCGTCTATACGGCTGGGCGGCGCATCGCCGACATACCGATCGAGGAAGCCGGCGAATGGGCCGGGAAGCCGGGCCATGTCGTCTGGATCGGACTGCTGGAGCCCGACCGCAATTTATTGCTGCGCGTCCAGGCGCAATTCCATCTGCACGAGTTGGCGATCGAGGATGCCGAGCATCCGCACCAACGGCCGAAGATCGAGCAATATGGTGATGCCCTGTTCATCGTTGCCCGCACGGCGCAGCTGATCGACAGCCGTGTCACCTTCGGCGAGACGCATCTGTTCGTCGGCGCTGGCTACATTGTCAGCGTCAGGCATGGCCCGTCGACCTCCTACGCCGCCGTTCGCCAGCACTGGGAAAGCTGTCCGCATTCCCTCGCCAAGGGCGAGGATTTCGTCCTCTACGCCATTCTCGATTTCATCGTCGACAACTACATGCCGGTGCTCGAGCAGATCGAAAACGAGGTCGAGGCGATCGAGGACAAGGTTCTGCTGAAGCCGATGACCGGCTCCGACATCGAGCGGCTTTACATGCTGCGCCGCGATCTCTTGCGCCTGCGTAATGCGGCCCTGCCGCTGGTGGAGGTCTGCCGGCGGCTGACCAGCGCCGATCTGCCGCAAATCCATACAGCCATGCACCCGCTGTTTCGCGACGTCACCGACCACATCCGCACGGTCCAGGAAAAGATCGACAGCCTGCGTGAGGTTCTCGCCTTCGCCTTCGAGGCGAGCCTTCTGGTCGGCCAGAGTCAGGAGACGGCGATCTCCAAGAAGCTTGCCTCATGGGCCGCCATCTTGGCCGTGCCGACAGCATTCGCCGGCATCTACGGCATGAATTTCAGCGACATGCCGGAACTGAGGATGGAATATGGCTACCCGGCCGTACTGGCGGCAATCGCCCTGATCTGCACGTTTCTTTACTGGCGGTTTCGCAAGAATGGGTGGCTTTGAAGAGAGGTGAATAGTGAATAGGGCTAAATGGGAGCCTTGCTTCTTACGCCAGGCTCAAGCCGCCACCATTCACCTGCTCCGCCGCCGCTCCGACGCCGGCTGGAACGCCACCCGGGCGTGGTACTTGCAGTAGGGTCCGGTTTCGGCGGCGTCGTTGCCGCAGAAATGGAAGTCTTCCGAAAGCGGATCGCCATTCGGCCACTTGCAGGTGCGCTCGTTCAGCTCGACGAGTTGCAGATGCCGGGAGATCGGCACGACGACGTTTTCGACCGGGCGGATATAGTGGCGCGACACCGGTTCGGCATCGAACTGCGCCTTGAGCGCGGTCGCACCGATCGACATCGACGTGGTGGCATGGCGCGTGGCGCTTGCTGCCCGCGACACCGATTTCTGGATCGTCGATCCCTGTACCGTCTTCTTCTGGCGTGCCGGTGATGCGGTTGTGCGTCCGCGGCCGGACAGTTTCAGCCGGTGCACTTTGCCGATGACCGCATTGCGGCTGACCCCACCAAGCTGTGCGGCGATCTGGCTGGCGCTGAGACCCTCCGACCACAATTTTCTGAGAAGTTCGACTCGCTCGTCAGTCCAGTTCATGAGACCGCGCTCCTGCTGAAAAGTGCGGCAATCGGAATCCATTCCCGACCCGGCTTCTGCCGGGCAGACACCACATATATCGGGTGATTAGGTCCGCCGCACGAAATCTAGTTATTTCTCTACTACAATTACCTTATGCGCTGACTCGGTGACAAGAGTCCCAAGGCCAACACGAATCGGTTTTTTCGGTTTTCCCCAACTTGCCCGGTCGCTTATGAGCCGGCATTGTGCTGGGGGGCTTGCCGCACGTCCTTGCGCGACCTTTTCGTTGACTTCACGGCCGAAAAACACGATAAGCCACAAGGGCCGCCGCTTTGGCGGCTTTTTGATTTTCCGGTTCCGGAGACGCATATAATGAGCGGTTCGGCGCTTTTCGAGACCTTTGTTCGCGCACCCCTGGCTTTCGACCACGGTGAAGGCACCTGGCTGGTCACCGACAAGGGCGAGCGATATCTCGATTTCGCAGGCGGCATCGCCGTGAATTCATTGGGCTACAGCCATCCGCATCTGGTCGCGGCCCTCACTGAACAGGCCGCCAAGCTCTGGCACGTCTCCAATCTGTACGAGATTCCGGGACAGAGCCGGCTCGGCGAGCGGCTGGCCGACGCCAGCTTCGCCGACAAGGTGTTCTTCACCAATTCCGGCGCAGAGGCGCTTGAATGCGCCATCAAGACGGCGCGGCGCTATCACTTCGTCAAGGGCCATCCCGAGCGCTTCCGCACCATCAGCTTCGAAGGCGCCTTCCATGGCCGCACCCTGGCGACCATCGCCGCCGGCGGCCAGTACAAATATCTGGAAGGTTTCGGCCCCAAGGTCGACGGCTTCGACCAAGTCGGCTTCGACGACATCGACGCCGCCGAAAAGGCGATCACGCCTGAAACCGCGGCGATCCTGATCGAGCCGGTGCAAGGTGAGGGCGGCATCAGGCAAGTGCCGTCGCAATCGCTGAAGCGGCTCAGGCAGCTCTGCGATCAGCACGGACTGCTCTTGATTTTCGACGAGGTCCAATGCGGCGTCGGCCGCACCGGAAAGCTGTTCGCGCATGAGTGGGCGGGTGTCACACCCGACCTCATGGCGGTGGCCAAGGGCATCGGCGGCGGCTTCCCGATGGGCGCCTGCCTCGCCACCGACGAGGCAGCGGCCGGCATGACCGCCGGCGTGCACGGCACCACCTTCGGCGGCAATCCGCTGGCCATGGCGGTCGGCAACGCCGTGCTCGACGTGGTGCTGGAAGACGGCTTTCTCGATGACGTCCGGCGCAAGGCGCTGCTCTTGAAACAGGGGCTGGCCGGTGTCGCCGACGAATTTCCGGACGTTATCGAAAGCATCAGGGGCACCGGCCTGATGCTCGGCCTTAAATGCGCGATGCCCAACACCAAGGTTACGGTGGCACTGCGCGACCAGCATCTCTTGACGGTTCCGGCCGGCGACAACGTTATCCGTCTGCTGCCGCCTCTCACCGTCACCGATGCCGAGATCCACGAGGGGCTCGAGCGCATTCGTGCCGGCGCCAAGAGCCTGGCGGATGCCATCGTCGCTGCCGCCGCGAAGTAATCCTGGAATTCCTGATGTCCCTTCGCCACTTCACCGATCTTTCCGCCGTTTCCGAAGGCGATCTGCGCTTCATGCTCGACGACGCAGCTGTGCGAAAGGCGAGGCTCAAGGCCGGCGAACGCACCAAGCCGCTCGAAGGCAAGGTGCTGGCGATGATCTTCGACAAGCCCTCGACGCGCACGCGCGTGTCGTTCGACGTCGGCATGCGGCAGTTGGGTGGCGAGACGATCATGCTGACTGGCACCGAGATGCAACTTGGCCGTTCCGAGACTATTGCAGACACGGCCAAGGTGCTGTCGCGCTATGTCGATGCCATCATGATCCGCACCACCTCGCATGACCGGCTGCTGGAACTGACGGAAAACGCTACGGTGCCCGTCATCAACGGGCTGACCGACGAAACCCATCCCTGCCAGTTGATGGCCGACATCATGACCTTCGAAGAGCACCGCGGTCCGGTGGCCGGCAAGACGATCGCCTGGACCGGCGACGGCAATAATGTCCTGCATTCTTTACTGGAGGCCTCTGCGCGGTTCCGCTTCAAGCTGAACGTCGCCGTGCCCGAAGGCAGCGAACCGGCTCAGAGGCATGTCGACTGGTCGAAGGCCAATGGCGGCAAGCTGAAATTCACTCGTTCGCCCGAGGAGGCCGTTCACGAGGCCGACTGCATCGTCACCGACTGCTGGGTCTCGATGGGTCAGGAGCACCGTGCGCGCGGCCACAATGTCTTCTTGCCCTATCAGGTCAACGCGGCCCTGATGGCGAAAGCCAAGCCGGACGCGCTGTTCATGCACTGTCTGCCGGCGCATCGCGGTGAGGAGGTTACCGACGAGGTCATCGATGGGCCGCATTCGGTGGTGTTCGACGAGGCCGAGAACCGGCTCCACGCCCAGAAGGCGGTTTTGGCCTGGTGCCTGGGCGCTTGATCCGGGCCGCCTTGATCCGGGAGTTCGTGGTGCCTATCTCAGGCGCATCACGCAAATCGAGCGCGTCTCGTCGCATGCGCCCCGGAGGGCGGCATCGCCGCGCCCCGGAGCTTTGTCATGTTGGAAACTCGTCAATTGGCTGAACATCAACCCAAGCTCGGCGAGTTCGGCTACGCCGGCGACGACCATGTCGTGCCGTTTGAGGTCGGCCCGCTCGACGTGCGCGGCCGTACCGTCCAGCTCGGGCCGATGCTCGACGCTATTCTCAGCCGCCACGAGTATCCCGAGCCGGTGGCACGACTACTGGCCGAAGCCTGTGTGCTGACCGTCCTGCTCGGAACTTCGTTGAAGTTCGAGGGCAAGTTCATTCTGCAGACCCGCACCGACGGGCCGGTCGATATGCTGGTCGCGGATTTCTCCACGCCGCACGCGCTGCGCGCCTATGCCCGCTTCGATGCCGACCGGCTGGAGGCTTTGACGGCTGCCGGCGAGACGTCGCCGCAGACGCTGCTCGGCAGCGGCGTCCTGGCGCTGACAATCGACCAGGGCGCCCACACGCAACGCTACCAGGGCATCGTCCAGCTCGACGGCGTCACGCTGGAAGAAGCCGCACGCACCTATTTCCGCCAATCGGAGCAGATTCCGACCGACCTACGGCTTTCGGTGGCCAAGCTTCTGACGCCCGGCGTCGGCGGTGCCCGCGAGCAATGGCGCGCCGGTGGCCTGCTGGCACAATTCCTGCCGCAGTCGCCGGAACGCATGCGCGTACCCGACCTTCCCGGGGGCGACGGCGATCCGCGTGAGGAAATCCACGACCCGACCGACAATTCCTGGCAGGAACTGCTGGCGCTGCTTGGTACCATTGAACCGACCGAGCTGATCGATCCGACTATCGGCGCCGAGCGGCTGCTTTACCGGCTGTTCCACGAGCATGGTGTCCGCGTCTTCGGCGGCGTGCCGGTCGCCGACCAGTGCTCATGCTCGAGGGAGAAGATCCGCGGCATCCTCGAGGGTTTTTCCGCCGAGGAGATCAGAGACAGCACCGAGGATGGTAGCATTCACGTCGCCTGCGAATTCTGCTCGAAGCAATATGACTTCGACCCGGCGGAATTTGCAGCGGCTCAATAACGAGCGTCAGTGCGGCTGCCTTCGCAGAACTTGGGTTCCTCGCCCCGCAAGGCGGGAAGAGGAATCAAAGTGAACGTCAATTGACGGTGCGCCGCGTGCCTGGCAAATCGAGTGAGAAGGCGGGGATGGCGACGTCGAAGGTCTCGCCCCGCTTGTTGCGCATTGTGTAGTGCCCGACCATGATGCCGGACGGGGTCGAGAGCGGGCATCCAGACGTATACTGATAGCTGTCGCCGGGGTTGAGTCCCGGTTGCTCGCCGACGACCCCGGGGCCGCGCACTTCCTCGACCTTGCCGGTGCCGTCGGTAATGTGCCAGTAGCGCGACAGAAGCTGCACGAACTCGTCCGACTGATTGTCGATGGTCACCTGGTAGCCCCAGACATAGCGGTTTTGCGGCGGGTCGGAGTGATCCTCCAGATAGAACGGCCTGACCTGCACTTCGATGTTGCGGGTGACGGCGCTGTACATAAACTGCTCCAAAGCAATGTAGATGGAACTTTCGACGCTCAGCGCAGTTTGATCAACGATGCGCGTCATCTCCTTGCCCGACTCAAGCGCAGGTGCCGAAAAACAATGTCATTTAAGTGACACATGACAATGATGGTGTGCAGGCTTGTGCCGGGCGACTCGGTGTTCTGTCGAATTGTTGAAAACGGCCGTCAGGCGGCCGGCATTTCTGGAGTGACCAGATCTCGATGGAACCGACATTCGCAGCCGCCCTCTTTTCCATAGCTCTCCTTCTTTCAAATCTCGCCAGCATCCTGTTAGCTTCGCTGAAGCTGAAGCGAGCAGCCAGGATCGCATCGCCCGCCGCCACCGTGCTACCGGTATCGATCGTCGTCCCGGCGCGCGGCGTCGAGCCGTTTACCGAGGAGACGCTGGAGCGCGCCTTCTCACTCGACTGGCCGCGCTACGAACTCATCTTCTGCGTCGCCCATGCCGACGACCCCGTGGTCAAGTCGATCACCGCTGCAATGGCGCGTTTTCCGGCTATACGCGCCCGGCTGCTCGTCGGCGACGACCGCATCAGCGGCAATCCGAAACTCAACAATTGCGTGAAGGGTTGGGAAGCGGCGCTTTATCGCTGGGTCATCCTTGCCGATTCCAACGTGCTTATGCCGAGCGATTATGTCCAGCAGCTGATGGCGGCATGGCGGCCCGACACCGGCCTCGTCTGCTCGACGCCGATCGGCTCGCGGCCTGAAGGGTTTTGGGGGGAGGTCGAATGCGCCTTTCTCAACACGCTGCAGGCACGCTGGCAGTACGCTGGAGAGGCGCTCGGCCTTGGCTTCGCCCAGGGCAAGAGCATGTTGTGGAACAAGTCGATGCTTGACGCCAATGGCGGCATCCGCGCACTGGCCGCCGAGATTGCCGAGGACGCCGCCGCGACCAAGCTGGTCAACCGGCTCGGACTGCGGGTCAATCTTGTCGCTTCGCCGTTCGAACAGCCGCTCGGCCGGCGCACGCTTGGCGAGATCTGGTCTCGGCAGGCGCGTTGGGCGCGGCTGCGCCGCGTCACCTTCGCGCTGTTCTTCGCCCCCGAGATCCTGATCGGCGCGGCGCCGCCGCTGGTGCTTGCGCTGATCGCGGCGGCTGACGCCGGCGTCAGCCTGCCGGCAACCGCCATCGCCGTGCTGGTCGCGGCCTACCTGCCGGAATGTGCCCTGGCCTGGGTCAAAGGATGGCACCTGTCGCTGCGCACCATCTTGGCAATGATGGTTCGCGACTGCATGCTGCCGGCGATATGGGCGCGCGGCTGGCTGAGCGGCGCCGTCGACTGGCGCGGCAACGTTATGACCATCCAGACCAAGGCCGTCGCGGAGCTGGAAGAGACCCCGTCCGGCGCCTGACCGGCACGTCCGGCGCGGGCTGTACGAACCCGCTCGCCCTGTTCGGCCAGCCTTATCCGGCAGCTCTCAGCGCTTGCTCGATATCTTCGAGCAGATCGTCGGTATCTTCCAGGCCGACGGAAAGCCTGAGCGTTCCCGGTCCGATGCCGAGCTCGGCGCGGGCCTCATCGGTCAAATTCTTGTGCGTGGTCGTCGCCGGATGGGTGATCAAGCTCTTGGCGTCGCCGAGATTGTTGGAAATCAGCACGATGTCGAGCGCGTTCTGGAAAGCAAAGGCCGCCTGCTTGCCGCCCTTCACATCCAGGCAGATCAGCGTCGAACCACCCGACATCTGCTTCTTGACCACGGCCGCTTGCGGGTGGTCGGCACGGCCGGGATAGATGACGCGGGCGATTTGCGGGCGCTCGGCGAGGAAATCCGCGATGCGGCCGGCACTTTCCGTCTGCTGGCGTACGCGCAGCGGCAGCGTCTCCAGGCCTTTCAGCAGGGTCCAGGCATTGAAGGGCGAGAGGCTGGGGCCGGTGTGGCGGAAATAGTCATGCAGGTTCTCGTCGATCCATTTTTTGTCCGACAAGATAACGCCTCCAAGGCAGCGCCCTTGGCCGTCAATATGCTTGGTGGCCGAATAGACGACGATATGGGCGCCGAGCTGCAAGGGTTTCTGCTGCAAGGGCGTGGCGAAGACATTGTCGACGATCAGCCTGGCGCCAATCGAGTTGGCAAGTGCCGCGACGGCGGCGATGTCGACCACCTCCAGCGTTGGGTTGGTCGGGCTTTCCAGGAAGAACAGTTTGGTGTTCGGCTTGACCGCCTGTTCCCAATTGGCGATGTCAGTGCCATCGACCAGCGTTGCCTCGATGCCGTATTTCGGCGCCAGCGTCTCGACCACCCAGCGGCAGGAGCCGAACAATGCGCGCGCCGCCACGATATGGTCGCCCGCCTTGGCGCTGCACAGCAATGCTGCCGTCACCGCCGCCATGCCGGACGCCGTGGCGCGCGCGTCCTCGGCGCCTTCCAGCGCGCACATACGCTTTTCGAACATGTCGACCGTCGGATTGGCATAGCGCGAATAGATGAAGCCCGGCTCCTCACCCTTGAAGCGCGCTTCCGCTGCTTGCGCCGTCTCGTAGACATAGCCTTGGGTGAGATACATCGCCTCAGAGGTCTCGCCGAAGCCGGAACGCAGCGTCCCGGCATGCACGAGTGCGGTCTGAGGCTTCCAGTCGCGCTTCTTGGTCATCATCTATCCAAACACCAAAAATGGTCCAAACAACAAAAAACCGGTCGCGAAAGTCGCAACCGGTCCATATGGCCTTGCGGCCCGACGGTCCTTTAGCGACTTGTTTAACGTGGCTGCAAGCCGACCGGCCAAATCACCACGGGATAACGAGCTTTAGACCCGCGCCACGCTTGCGTCAATTGCCGGCATGATTAAGAGGGTTGTACCAAGCAGGTGCCAAAGGCGTCCAGTGTCGGACCTGCGGCAGAACAAGACCTCGCCCGGCGTTCGAACGGAGCCAGACCCTTGCGGCAGACAGGCATTCTTCCCGATCAGGATATTTCCGCGCTGTTCCAGACGGGCGCGCTGAAATCGCCGCGCACGCTCGATGCCGATCAGATCCAGCCGGCCAGCCTTGACCTCAGGCTCGGCGACAAGGCCTGGCGGGTGCGTGCTTCTTTCTTGCCCGGCCCGGACCACAGGGTTGTCGACAAGCTCGACCGGCTGAAGCTGCACGAGATCAACCTCGCCGAAGGTGCCGTGCTGGAAACCGGCTGCGTCTACATCGTGCCACTGCTCGAAAGCCTGGCGCTGCCCGCGCATATTTCCGCCTCGGCCAACCCGAAGAGCTCGACCGGGCGGCTCGACATCTTCACTCGGGTAATGACCGACCGCGGCCACGAGTTCGACAAGATCGCCGCCGGCTATGAAGGCCCGCTCTATCTGGAGGTCAGCCCGCGCACCTTCCCGATCGTCGTGCGCACCGGTTCGCGGCTGTCGCAGATCAGGTTCCGCACCGGCAATGCGCTGTTGTCGGAAAGCGAGCTGCACGAGTTGCACCGCGCCGAGATGCTGGTCGCCACCGAACCACCCAACATCTCAGGCGGCGGCATCGCGCTGTCGATCGACCTCGACGGCGACAAGGATGGGCTGGTCGGCTATCGCGGCAAGCACCACACCGGCCTGGTCGACGTCGACAAGCGCGCCGCGCAGGATGTCGTCGATTTCTGGGAGCCGCTCTACAAGAGCGGTGCCGGCGAGCTGGTGCTCGATCCGGACGAATTCTACATCCTGGTGTCGCGCGAGGCGGTGCATGTGCCGCCGCTCTACGCCGCCGAAATGACGCCCTTCGATCCGTTGGTCGGCGAGTTCCGCGTCCATTATGCCGGTTTCTTCGACCCCGGTTTCGGCCATTCGGCGTCGGGCGGCACCGGCAGCCGGGCGGTGCTCGAGGTGCGTAGCCACGAAGTGCCGTTCATTCTCGACCATGGCCAGATCGTCGGGCGGCTGGTCTACGAGCACATGCTGAAACGGCCGCAGGCACTCTACGGCACCGATCTCGGCTCCAACTATCAGGCGCAGGGCCTAAAACTGTCCAAGCATTTCCGCGCCGCGCGCTGAGCTTCCCCTTACTTGCGGCCTATGCCGGCTCAAAGCGCCTTCACGGCGACCTTCACCGGCTGCTCGATTTCGAGCGGGTTGCGCAGCGGCAGGCCGAAATCCTGCGCCTCGATTTCGAACACGTCGCCAGCCTCCGTCCTGATGCCGTCGGCGAAGGACAGCGTCGCCGTGCCGAACATGTGCACATGCACGTCGCCCGGCTGGCGGAAGGCCGAGTATTTGAAGTGGTGATGCTCGAGATTGCCAATGGTGTGCGACATGTTCGCCTCGCCCGACAGGAACGGCTTTTCCCAAAGCAGCTTGCCGTGGCGCAGGATGCGTGAAGCGCCGCGGATATCGGATGGCAAATCGCCGATCAGGATCTCCGGCCCGAACGAGGCGTTGCGCAGTTTCGAATGGGCGAGGAAGAGATAATTCACGCGCTCGGTGACGTGGTCGGAAAACTCGTTCGACAGCGTGAAGCCGACGCGGAACGGGGCGCCGTCGTCGCCGATCACATAGATTCCGGCGATTTCCGGCTCCTCGCCGGCATCCTGGGCGAAGGCGGGCGACATGAGCGCCGCGCCGGGCGCCACTGCCATGGTACCGTTGCCCTTGTAGAACCATTCGGGCTGCACGCCGATCTGGCCCTTCGCCGGCTTGCCGCCCTCCAGCCCCATGCGGAACATCTTCATGGAATCGGTCAGCTGTTCCTCGCCGCCATCGCTGAGCTTCTTGTGCATGGAATCGCGGGTCGAGGCGGAGCCGAGATGCGTCAGCCCGGTGCCGGTGAGATGGAGATGCGCCGGATCGGGATGGTTGATCGGCGACAGCAGCCGTCCCTTCTTGTAGGCTGCGTCGAGATCGACGGTTTCGCCGAAGCCCTTGCGCTCGATCAGGGCGACAAGCCCGGTGCCGGTGCGCGCGGCTTCCATCGCCAGCGAATAGACGCTGCGAGCGCCGTTGATGACGCGGGTCTTGCCGCCGTTGCGGGCAACGACGCGGATCGTCTCGGCGTCGTCGAGGATCTGTGAGATCAGCATGGTAACCCTCTCTGAATTGCGGCCTGCCTTCTTGGCAAACCCTGCCCGGCGCGGCTCGGACCCTGTCCACGCCGCGGTTGAAATTCTTCGTCCGGATTGCGCTCGCGGGTCAGGTCCCTCGGGGGACTTCTTCGCGCCGCCCGGCAGCGCCGCGATGTGACCCGTATGCCTCCTGGTTGCCTCTCAAGCCTTGTTCTTGTTGTAGACGTCGAAGACGACGGCGCCGAGCAGCACCAGGCCTTTGACCACCTGCTGCCAATCGACATTGACGCCCATGATCGACATGCCGTTGTTCATGACGCCCATGATGAAACCGCCGACCACCGCGCCGATGACCTGGCCGACGCCGCCCATCGCCGAAGCGCCACCAATGAACACCGCGGCGATGACGTCGAGTTCGCTGCCGAGGCCCGCCGCCGGCACCGCCTGCCCCAGGCGCGCCGCGATAATCAGGCCGCCGAGTGCCGACAGCACGCCCATGTTGATGAACACCATCAACGTCAGCCGTTCGGTCTTGATGCCCGATAGCTGCGCTGCCTTGGCATTGCCGCCCATCGCATAGATGCGGCGGCCGATCGTCATGCGTTTGGTAACGAAGACGAACAACGCGATCAGCACGCCCATCACCATGAGAACGATGGGCAGGCCCCTATAGGTGGCGAATTGGTAGACCAGAAACAGCGCCAGCCCGCTGATCACCAGGGTCTTGACGACGAACAGCGAGAAAGGCTCGGCTTCGTAGCCATGCCGCTCGCGGGTGCGCCGCGCCCTGAGCCCGAAATAGGCATAGGCGAGCACGGCGGCGAGGCCGATCACGATAGTCGTCAGGTGCAGCGTCAGGCCGCTGCCGACAATGGTTTTGCCGGCGGCGTTCACGGTCGGTGGTATCAGCGTCAATGGGCCGATCAGGTCCGGAATGAAGCCGGAACTCAGCGCCTTGAAGCCGACTGGAAGCGGCCCCACGGAAGACCCGCCACCCAGCAACGCCTGACAGATGCCGCGGAAGATCAGCATGCCCGCCAGCGTGACGATAAAGCTCGGTATTCGGTGATAGGCAATCCAGTAGCCTTGTGCCGCGCCGATCGCGCCACCCACGATCAGGCAGACGATCGACACCACCAGCGGATTGCTCAACGGGCCAAGCGGCCAGATAACCATCATCATCGCCGCCAGTGCGCCGATGAAGCCGGCGACTGAGCCGACGCTGAGATCGATATGGCCCGAAACGATCACCAGAAGCATGCCCAGCGCCATCACGATGATGAAGCTGTTCTGCTGCACGAGATTGCTGAGGTTCACCGGCTTGAACAGCGTTCCGGACGTGGTGAACTGGAAGAACACCATGATTGCGATCAACGCCAGCACCAACCCGTATTCGCGCAGATTGGTGACCAGCGCCGAGACGGCAATGCGAGGTGCCTGTTGTATATCCTGGGCGACGCCGGTTTGCGGCCCGGGAGCGCTTTCGGTGCTCATGATGCTTTCCCTTCTCCACGGACGATGGCGCGCATGATCTTTTCCTGGCTGGCGTCGCTCGCCGCCATTTCGCCGACGATGCGTCCTTCGTTCATGACGTAGATGCGGTCGGTGATGCCGAGCAGTTCGGGCATTTCCGACGAGATGACGATGATTGCCTTACCCTCGGAGGCGAGACGCGCGATGATCGTATAGATTTCATATTTGGCGCCGACATCGATACCGCGTGTCGGCTCGTCGAGGATCAGCACTTCCGGATTGGCGAACAGCCATTTCGACAGCACCACCTTCTGTTGATTGCCGCCAGAAAGATTGCCGGTCATCTGATAGACGCTCGAGGCGCGGATGTTGGTCCTGCCGCGATAATCGTTGGCGACGGAAAGCTCGCCCAAATCGTCGATCACGCCATGGCGCGAGACGCCGGGCAGGTTGGCCAGCGTGATGTTGTGCTTGATATGGTCGATCAAGTTGAGACCGTAGGTCTTGCGGTCCTCCGTAACATAGGCGATGCCGTGTTCCACCGCCTTGCTCACCGAAGAGACATCGATCGGCTTACCGTTAAGGAACACCTCGCCGGTGATGCGACGGCCATAGGACCGGCCGAACAGGCTCATGGCAAACTCGGTCCGACCGGCGCCCATCAGCCCGGCAATGCCGACCACCTCGCCCTTGCGGGCGTTGAGGTTGATGCCCTTGATGACCTGCCGCTCGGCATGGATGGGATGGTAGACCGACCAGTTTTTCACTTCGAGAACGGTCTCGCCAATCTTCGGCTCTCGCGGCGGGTAGCGGTCGTCGAGCGAACGGCCGACCATCGAGGTGATGATGCGGTCCTCCGAGATATCCTTCTTGGCCAGCGTCTCGATGGTCCGCCCATCACGGATGATCGTGACCTTGTCGGCGACCCGGTTCACCTCGTTGAGCTTGTGCGAGATCAGGATCGAAGTGATGCCCTGCCGCTTGAATTCGAGCAGCAGATCGAGCAGCGCCTGGCTGTCCTTTTCGGACAGGCTCGCCGTCGGCTCGTCCAGAATGAGCAGCTTCACTTCCTTGCTGAGCGCCTTGGCGATCTCGACCAGCTGCTGCTTGCCGACGCCGATATTGGTGATCAGCGTGTTGGGGTCTTCCTTGAGGCCGACCTTCTTGAGCAGGGCGCTGGTGCGCGTCTCGTTGGCATTCCAGTCGATGACGCCGTATCTGGCCTGCTCGTTGCCGAGAAAGATGTTTTCGGCGATCGACAGCATCGGCACCAGCGCAAGCTCCTGGTGGATGATGACGATGCCCTTGCGCTCGCTGTCATGGATGCCTTTGAAATGGCACTCATCGCCGCGATAGATGATCTGGCCGTCATAGGTGCCGGACGGATACACACCCGACAGCACCTTCATCAGCGTCGACTTGCCGGCACCGTTCTCGCCGACCACGGCATGGATCTCGCCTTCCTCGACCATGAGCTTGACGTTCGACAGCGCCTTGACGCCGGGAAATGTCTTGGTGATGTCGCGCATCTCCAAAATCGTCGATGCCATTGAGAATACCACTCCTGCGAGGTCCGCAAACAATACCGGGCTGGCTCGCCAACGAAAAGGGGCCCTGCCTGCGCAGGACCCCAGGCTTTGTAACCGCGATTACTTCAGTTCTTCGGCCTTGATGTAGCCGGAGTCGACCACCAGCGCCTGGTAGTTCGACTTGTCGACGTCATGCGGCGTCAACAGGATCGAGGGAACGACCTTGACGTCGTTGTTGTAGGTCGTGGTGTCGAGGCCTTCCGGCTTGCCGCCCGAGAGCACCTTGTCGACGAGTTCGACCGTCGCCTTGGCGAGTTCGCGGGTGTCCTTGAACACGGTCGAATACTGCTCGCCGGCGATGATCGCCTTGACCGAAGCGGTCTCGGCGTCCTGTCCGGTGACGATCGGCCATGGCTGATCGGCAGTGCCGTAGCCTACGGCGCGCAGCGAAGCGATGATGCCGCGCGACAGGCCGTCATAGGGCGAGAGCACGCCATCGACGCGGCTGCCGTCCGAGTAGTTGGCGGAGAGCAGATTGTCCATGCGGGCCTGGGCGGTTGCCGCCAGCCAGCGCAGCGTGCCGACCTTGTCCATGCCCATCTGGCCGGACTTCACGACGAGGGTCTTGTCGTCGATCAGCGGCTGAAGAACCGACATGGCGCCGTTATAGAAGAAGAACGCATTGTTGTCGTCCGGCGAACCGCCGAACAGCTCGATGTTGAACGGGCCTTTCTTCTCGGGATAGCCGAGGCCCTTGAGCAGCGATTTGGCCTGGATGACGCCGACGCCGAAATTGTCGAAGGTGGTGTAGTAGTCGACATTTGGCGTCTTCTTGATCAGGCGGTCGTAAGCGACGACGACGACGCCGGCGTCATTCGCCTTCTGCAGCGCATCGCCCATCGTGGTGCCGTCGATCGAAGCGATGATCAGCGCCTTCGGGCCTTTGGTGATTTCGTTTTCCAGCTGGCTGAGCTGGTTCGGAATGTCGTCCTGCGCGTATTGCAGGTCGACAGTGTAGCCCAGAGCCTCGAGCTGGGACTTGACGGCGTCGCCGTCGTTGATCCAGCGCTGCGAGGTCTTGGTGGGCATCAGCACGCCGACCAGGCCTTCGCCCGCTTGCGCCGGCAGCGTCATAGCCGCGATGCCTAGGGCCGCGACGGCGGCCAGTGTCTTGATAATCTTCACATTAACTCTCCCTGGTTGATGGACGCGTACCCTTGGGTTTCGTGGGCCGCGCAATCGTGCAGGAGCGCCAAACGCGCCGCTGCCGTCAATCGATCTCCGGTATCCTCCCAATCGGCCCCGAAACTCTGGTTTCAATCGATACGAGTTTTCCCTCGTCACCGACCGTCAAGTCTCAGGACGCGCGAAGGGTGTGTCGCTTTGCCATAACTGTCAAATGCGATCTTTGATGGTTGCTATATCGAGACTGATATGGCTTAGGCTAGTGACGACGCTGCCGGATCCAGCTGGGGCGCCGGGCGTAGGAGTAGGGAAAAATCATGGCGGCGCTGCGAAATCCTGGCGGAATATCAGCCGGTTACGATGAAATCCCGGGTGATGGCGGAACCTTGCTGCGCAGCGGCTTGAGCCTGCGTCACATGCGCATGATCGCAGCCCTCGACGAGCACGGGCGGGTGAGTGCCGCGGCCCAGGTCATGAACATCTCGCAGCCGGCGGCTTCGCGCATGATCGCCGAGATGGAGGCGGTGCTCGACGTCAAGCTCTGCGAAAGGCTGCCGCGCGGCATCACGCTGACGCCCTATGGCAAGGCATTGGCACGGCGCGCGCGATCGATCCTGCTCGAGATGCGCGAGGTCGACCGCGAGATCTTCGAGCTCAAGGCGGGCAAGGGCGGCTCGGTGTTCCTGGGCGCGGTCACGGCACCGGCGATCGAGCTGGCGGTCCCGGCGATCCGCGAGATCCGGCGCCTCTATCCGCGCATCGAAATCACCATGCAGGTCGAGACCTCGAACGTGCTGGCGCGCGAGCTGATCGCCTCTCGGCACGATTTCATCATCGCCCGCATCCCCGACGACCTCAATCCGCGGCTGTTCGAGGCCCGCGTCATCGGCGTCGAGAAGGCCTGCCTGATCGTGCGCCGCGGCCACCCGCTGACCAAGGGCAAGGCAGTGCGGCTGGAAGACACCGCCGCCTATGACTGGGTTTTCCAGTCGGGCGGCTCGCCGCTGCGCCAAGCCATGGAAAGCAACTTTTTGAACCGCAACATCGCGCTGCCGGATCGCATCCTCAACACCAGCTCGCTGTTACTGACTCTGGTCATGGTCGCGCAATCCGACGCGATCGCGCCGGTGTCGATCCAGGTCGCGAAGTTCATTCAGAACCCCGAAGGGCTCGACGGCGCCATCGACGTCGTCCAGACCGAGTTCGACATCGAGGTCAGGCCCTACAGCCTGATCACGGTAAAGAACCGCGCGCTGTCGCCGGCGGCCAAGATGCTGCACGATTTTATTTTGCGGGAGGTGGGCTGAGGATTGGAGCGGGTAGCGGGGCGCATCCCGTGGCCGGCCAGACGACCAGACAGGCCCACCAGCAGCGGCGCCGATGCACGTCGGCCACAACTGCTGCGTGATGCTCAAAAAAAGCCCGCCAGCAGAAGCCAGCGGGCCAAGGGTAGACATTCCGGTTGGGGTCATTCGAGGCCCCGCCGACCCTCAATGTGAGATATTCGACGAACTGGCACATCGGCCAAACAGATGAAGGACGGCCAGCCGAGCTGTAAAACTGCCTGTAAAGCCGCAAATTTTCAACATCGCCAACTCAGGCGCAACCCGTGTGGCAAAAGCTGGAGCGGGTAGCGGGAATCGAACCCGCGCGTTCAGCTTGGGAAGCTGACAAGCTACCATTACATCATACCCGCGCTGGTTCCTCCGATATCATGGCCCGGCGCCGATGCGCAATCCGGTTTGAGGGCTCGGCTTGATGCCGGGCGGTCAACTGCGTATTTCTGGGCATGTGCCCGAATCGCGGCACCCGACTGTGGAGACAGGCCTTGTCCGCACTGAACCGCTTTCTCGGCGATACGCCGCTCCGGGTGATCTTGAAGCTGCTTGTGGTGTCGTTCCTCGTCGGCCTGGTCATGAACGCCTTCGGCTGGTCGCCGATGGACGTGCTCTACGGCATCCGCAAATTCTTCATCGACCTGTGGAATTTGGGCTTCCACGCCATCGACCGCTTCCTCGGCTACATCCTGCTCGGTGCCGCGATCGTCGTGCCGGCCTTCATCCTGCTCAGGATCGCCAATTTCAGGAAGTAGAGCATGATCCCAAAAAGTGGGAACCGGCTTTCGGAAAAGATCATGCTCAAACAAACAGCCTTTCACGCGTAGCCCGCAGCCACCTCGAACAGGATGGCGTGGCGTGCGGCAAGTGCTGCGACATCCGTCGAATAGCCGCCGCCGATAACGCCGCACACCGGGACGCCTAGCGTGCGGAAATGGCGGATCACCATATCGTCGCGGGCGCGCAGCCCGTCATTCGACAGCGCCAGCCTGCCGAGCCGGTCCTCGGCATGGACATCGACGCCGGCATTGTAGAAGACGAGATCCCAGCGCTTTCGCGCCGACAGCTCCGGCAGGATGGCGCCCAGCCGCTCCAGATAGGCTGCATCGCCGGTGCCGTCGGGCAGGGCGACGTCGAGGTTGGAGGCGATCTTGCGCGCGGGGTAGTTGCGGTCGCCATGCATGGAGAAGGTAAACACGCGTGGCTCGTCGTTCAGGATATCCGCCGTGCCGTCGCCCTGATGCACGTCGAGGTCGACGACCAGGATGTTTTGGGCGGCACCTTCGGCGAGCAGCACCAGCGCGGCAACGGCCACGTCGTTGAAGGTGCAGAAGCCGGCGCCTTGCGCGCGCCGCGCGTGATGACTGCCGCCGGCCGTGTTGCAAGCGATTCCGTTCAGCAAAGCCAGCCGCGCCGCCATCACCGTGCCGGCCGTTGCGAGCTGCGCCCTCAGCGAAACCCGCGGTCCCACGGGAAAGCCGATCTCGCGCTCGATCCTCACCGGCACGTCGCAGGCAAGCACCTGGTCGACATAGTCTGCCGCGTGGGCAAGCTTCAGCCATGATGGCCGCGCCACCGCTGGTGTGTTGAGCGCTTCGGGCCGCGCCAGGCCGCGTGCCCGCAAGGCGTCCATCAGCAGCGGATATTTGCTCATCGGGAAGCGGTGGTTGACGGCGAAACCGGCGTCGTAATCGGGATGATGAACGATCTGCAAGGACATGGGACGGCCGGTGCGCCAGAGGCGGGTTTCGGTTGACCATGCCGGGATGGATGGTTGCGCGAGGTCCGCAAACTGGGGCACATCGGCTAGCCGATCAAGCCGCAACAGGAAGCAACACACGTTTGGAGCAGGCTTTACCCACCGAAGCCCACGTCACCGAAGCCAGGGCTTTCGTCGTCACCAACCGTTCGGTGCTCGCCATCGCCGTGCCGATGACGCTTGCCTATCTGACGACGCCGTTGCTCGGAATTGTCGACACGGCGGTGGTCGGACAGTTCGGCGACGCCGCCCTTCTCGGCGGCCTGGCGGCCGGCGCCCTGATCTTCGACGTCGTTTTCACCACCTTCAACTTCCTGCGCTCCGGCACCACCGGCCTCGTCGCCCAGGCCTTCGGGCGCGGCGATGCACTGGAGGAGCAGGCGGTGTTCTGGCGCGCCGTGCTGATCGCGGTCGTCGCCGGCATCGTGTTTGCCGCACTTGCGCCCCTGGTTTCGGCTGCCGGGCAATGGTTCATCGGCGCCGAGCCGCGCGTCGGCGCGGCGATGGACGTCTATATCCGCATCAGGATGCTCGCAGCACCGTTCTCGCTTATCAATTACGCCATCCTTGGTTATGTGCTGGGGCGCGGCGAGGGCGGGCTCGGGCTGATGCTGCAGCTGGTGCTGAACGGCATCAATATCGCGCTCTGCTTCCTGCTCGCCCTGGAGCTTGGCTGGGGCGTTGCCGGCGTCGCCTGGGCGACGCTCACCGGCGAGTTCGTCGCCATGCTGCTTGGTCTCGCCATCGTCGGCCGGCGCTTCTGGGCCGCACCCAGGCTGCCGCGCCATCGCGTCCTCGATTTGCCGGCATTCCTGCGCATGATGTCGCTCAATCGCGATATCATGATCCGCTCCTTCTCACTGCTCGCCGCCTTCGCGCTGTTCACGCGCCAAGGCGCGCAATTCGGCACGCTGACGCTGGCCGCCAACGCCGTGCTGATGAACCTCTTCCTGGTTGCCGGCTATTTCCTCGACGGTTTCGCCACCGCCGCCGAACAGCTGGCCGGGCGCGCCATCGGCGCCCGTGCCGCCACGGCGTTTGACCAGGCGGTGCGGCTGACGCTGCTTTGGGGGCTCGGCCTGGCAGGCGTGGCGACGCTCGTGCTCCTGCTGGAAGGCACCGGTCTGGTCGCCCTGATCACGACCTCGACAGACGTCCGCGCCGTCGCCGACATCTACTTGCCATGGGCGGCATTCACCGCACTCAGCGGCGTGCTGGCTTTCGAGATGGACGGTGTTTTCATCGGCGCGACATGGTCGCGCGACATGCGCAACATGATGCTGGTGTCGTTCCTGGCGTTCAGCGCCGCGTTGCTGATCCTGGCGCCGGCGTTCGGCAATCACGGCCTGTGGGCGGCGCTGCACGTGTTCCTGCTGGTACGCGGCTTCAGCCTGCTCACTATATTGCGGCTGCGGGTGCGCACGGCCTTTAACTGATCGCTAAAGCGGTTTCGTCGCCCAGTGATCGAGGCGGCTGTCGCGAAGCTCGCGCAGCGACTTCAGCCCTTGACTGTCCATGAAACGGACCATGCCGGAAAGAATACGCCCCGGCAGCGCAGGCCCGGCATAGATCATGCCGGTATAGAGCTGGACGAGATCGGCGCCGGCACGGATCTTTTCCAGCGCCGTCTCGGCGGAATCGACGCCGCCGACGCCGATGATGGCGGGATCCGGGCCAAGTAGTTTTCGCATCCTTGCCAGCACGATGGTCGAGCGCTCGAACAAGGGTTTTCCCGAAAGCCCGCCGGTCTCGCCGGCAAGGCCGGCGCTGCGCAGGCCGGCTCGCGCGATCGTGGTGTTGGAGACGATGACGCCGTCCATTTGCTTGTCGGTGATCTCGGCGGCGATGTCCTCCAGTTCGGCCTCGACCAGGTCCGGCGCGATCTTGAGAAAGACGGGCGGCTTTGCCGGTGCCGCCGCACGCGCGGCCATGACCCGCGACAGGAGTTCACCAAGCTGTTCGCGCGCCTGCATGTTGCGCAGGCCCGGCGTGTTTGGCGAGGAGATGTTGATCGTCAGATAGCCGGCGTATCGCGCAAACCTGATCACGCCGCGCTCATAGTCGCCGACGCGGTCGGCGCTGTCCTTGTTGGCGCCGACGTTGACGCCGACGACGCCGGCGCGGCCCTTGCGGGCAGCAAGACGTTTTTCCGCGGCGGCGTGGCCTTCATTGTTGAAGCCCAGCCGGTTGATCACTGCCCCGTCCGAAGGCAGCCGGAAGATGCGCGGCTTCGGATTGCCCGTCTGCGGCAGCGGCGTGATCGTGCCGACCTCGGCGAAGCCGAAGCCGAGGCCGAGCAGTGCGTCCGGCACTTCGGCATTCTTGTCGTAGCCGGCCGCCATGCCGAGCGGGTTCGGGAAATCGAGCCCGCAAAGGCTGACCTTTAGCTTGTCGTCTCGCAAAGGGCGCCCGGCGACCGGCAGGCCGCATCTCAGCGCGGCAATCGACAGCCCATGCGCGGTTTCCGGATCGAGCGTGAACAGCAGTTTCTGGCCGATCCGGTCGAACGCGCTCATTCGGCCTCCAGCGCCGGGAATTCGTGCCGGCCGTCGGCACCGAGCGGCAATGCCTGCACCGAGATGACCGCATCGAGGCCGAGCCCGCCATAGAGATGCGGGAACAAGGCGCCGCCGCGCGAGACCTCGTATTTCAGCGCATCGCCGAGGTGCGCGCCGTCGACGGCGACCAGCAGCAACCCGCTCTGGCCGGCGAAATGCTTGGCTGCCGTTTCCCGAACCTGCCCGGCGGTGGAAAAATGGATGAAGCCATCGGCGACGTCGATCGGCGCGCCGGTGAAGCGGCCTTCTCGTTCAGCCTCGCGCCACAGCGCCTCGGGAACTATCTTGTAGATGATCTCGGACATCGTTGCGCTATAATCCGAACCGACGACGCGGGGAAGGGCAGGCCCGCGTTCTTCCCCATTTCAGGTTCTTCCCCAATTCCGGCGCAAACTGTGATAGATTGCGCCGACTGGCTCATGGAGGAAAACATGCGTCTGAAACACGTCTTGATCCCCGCAGCACTGGTCTCGCTTGTCGCAGCTTCGGCCTTTTCCGAGGAAGCCGATCGCTACCGGCTGGAAAAATCGGCCAATGGCTATGTGCGCATGGATACGCAGACCGGCGCCATGTCGCTCTGCGAGGAGCGTTCCGGTCAGCTCGTCTGCAAGACGGCGGCCGACGAACGTGCCGCCTTCCAGGATCAGATCGACCGGCTGCAAAATTCGGTGAAGGCGCTCGACGAACGCGTCGCCAAGCTCGAAAATTCGCTTGCCGCGCGTTTCGAATCGACTTTGCCCAGCGAGGAGGATTTCAACAAGACGATGGGCTACATGGAGCGCTTCCTGCGCAGCTTCATGGATATCGTCAAGGACATGGACAAGGACGAAGACGGCGCCAAGCCCAATTCGCAAAAGACCTAGGCAATTCGCAAAAAGACCTAGGGCGGGAATAGCAAGCCGGCCACGCCGAACAGCGGCGTAGCGTTATGATCGTTCAGATCCTGCAAGGCGGAAAATCGCCAACGGGATTCGGGGAGGGATATCACCGTTGGGCTACACATTCGTCATCGCCGACGATCATCCGCTTTTTCGCGGTGCATTGAGGGAGGCACTCGCCGGCATCGGAGATGTTGCCGCCATTCACGAGGCCGGCGATTTCGAAAGCGCCAAGGCGCTGGTCCTGGCCAATGAGGATGTCGATCTGGTCCTGCTCGACCTCTCGATGCCGGGCGCAAGCGGCCTTTCCGGCCTGATCTCGTTGCGCGGCATCCATCCGGCGGTGCCGATGATGGTGGTCTCGGCGCATGACGATCCGGTGACGATCCGGCGCGCGCTCGACCTGGGCGCCTCGGGGTTCATCTCCAAATCGGCCAGCATGGAAGAGATCCGCAATGCGGTGCAGTCGGTGCTCGCAGGTGATATCGCGGCACCCGCCGGGGTCGATCTCGGCGTCGAGCGCGATCCCGAGATTTCCGACCTGATCAAGCGGCTGCAGGCGCTGACGCCACAGCAGACGCGCGTGCTCGGCATGCTGGCGGAGGGACTGCTCAACAAGCAGATAGCCTATGAGCTCGGCGTCTCCGAAGCGACGATCAAGGCGCATGTCTCGGCCATCCTGCAGAAGCTCGGCGTCGACAGCCGCACCCAGGCGGTCATCCTTTTGTCCAAGATCGGCAGCGACCCGGTGCAGGCCGCCGGCTGATTCTTATTCGGCCGCCGGCGCCAGCGGCCTGACCCTGGCCATCATCGAGCGCAGCATCGCCGGTTTCAACGGCTTGCTGATCACAGGCACGTCGAGCCTGCCGGCGGCGGCGCGAACCTCGCTGGAGCGGTCGGCGGTGACCAGCACGGCCGGCAGGTCCTCGCCATGGATCGCACGCAACTGGGCGATCAATTCGAGGCCGGTCTTGTCGTCGAGATGATAGTCGGCAAGCACGATGTCCGGCCGATGCATGGCGGACCTGTCGAGATCCTCCGCGCCGGAAAGCGTGTCGACGCTGCAGCCCCAGCCCTCGAGCAGCAGCCGCATGCCATCGAGGATGCGGCCGTCATTGTCGATGCAGAGCACACGCAGCCCGGCAAGCGAGGCCGCGGCATGGGCAGGTGCCTTCACCTCAGCCTCGCGTCGCGGTGCCTGCACGGCCGCCACCGGCAGCAGCACGGAAAAGCGCGTGCCCTTGCCGGGATTGGAGAAGATCCGGATTTCGAGGCGCAGGACGCGGGCGATGCGGTCGACGATGGAGAGCCCCAGGCCGAGGCCTTCCGCCTCGCGCATGCCCTCGTCGAGCCGGGTGAATTCGCGGAACACGGTGTTGAGCTTGTCGCCGGCAATGCCGATGCCGGTGTCGATAACCTGGATCTCGGCCAGTTCGCCGCGCCGCCGCACGCCGACCAGGATGCGGCCATGGCGCGTATATTTGATGGCGTTGGAGACCAGGTTCTGGATCAGCCGGCGCAGCAGATTTCGATCCGTCATGACGCTGAGCGACGACGGCATGATCGAGAGTTCGAGCTTCTTTTCGGCGGCAAGCGGCCGGAAGTCGTTGCCGATCTGGCGCAGCAGCCCGTCGAGGCCGAAGCTCGTATCGTCCGGCTTCATCGCGCCGGCATCGAGGCGCGAAATGTCGAGCACCGCGCCGAGGATGGTCTCGACCGATTCCAGCGACGATTCGATATTCATCGCCGCCTTACCGGCAGGCCCCTTGCCGGTCTTCTCGATCAGCGACGAGCAATAGAGGCGGGCGGCGTTCAGCGGCTGCAGGATGTCGTGGCCGGCGGCAGCGAGGAAGCGCGTCTTGCCGAGATTGGCCTCCTCGGCCAGCATCTGCGCCTGCGCCAGCTCCTCGTTGACGCGGGTGAGCTCGGCGGTGCGGCTCTTCACGCGCTGTTCCAGCGATTCATTGGCGCGCTTCAGCGCCAGATCCTGCTCGACGCGCCCTGAGATGTCGGCATAGGTGGCGACGATGCCGCCGTCCGGCATCGGATTGGAGCGCAATTCCAGGATACGCCCGCTGGTCTTCAGCTCCATCTGCCATGGGCTGACGAAGCTGGTCAGGCGGTTCAGCATGGTGACGCGCTGGTCTGGCGGTATATCGCCGCGCTCGGCAAGGTGGCGCAGGATACGATCGAGCGAGACGCCGACCTGGCCCATTTCGTCGGGCAGGTCGAACAGCGCCCGGTACTGGCGGTTCCAGCAGATCAACCGGAAATCGCGGTCGAAGACGGTGATGCCCTGTTCCATCTGGTCGAGTGCGATCTGCAGCAGGTCGCGATTGTGCTGTAGCGCCTCGGTGGCGTCGTCGAGCAGGCGGAAGGCGTCCTTGGATTCGCGGTCGTTGCGGCGCAGCAGCAGCGACAGGATCAGCCGCGCCGAGGAGGAGCCGACGGCACTGGCCAGAAGCTGCTCGGAGAAGCGGATGACATCCATGCTGGCCTGTTCGTTGCCGTGCAGTGAAGTGCCGCTGCTCTTCTCGAATGACTGGAAGGAGCGCTCGGTGCGTTCGACACCGAGATAGCGCGCGATCGTGTCCTTGAGGTCGTTGACGGTGATCGTGGTGCGGAAGCGGCGCAGGCTCGGCAGCGGCCCCGCCTCGCGCGGCACGAAGATCGACGCCTGGATGCGTTCCAGCGGCACCGACGCGCGTGACAGTGAGCCGAACACAAAAAACAGCGTGTTGATCGACAGGCTCCACAGCACGCCATGGTTCAGCGGCTCGGCGACGGTGCCGAACAGAGCCTGCGGCCGCAATGCATCGAAGCCGAACAGGCCGTGGACGAGGATGCCGGTGTCGGGCGCGGCGAGCGAGGGAAGCAGCAGCGTGTAGCTCCAGACGACGATGCCGGCCACCATGCCGAGTGCCGCACCCCTTCCGTTGGCGCCGCGCCAGACCAGGCCGCCGATCATTGCCGGCGCGAACTGCGCGATCGCGGCGAACGACATCAGGCCGATCGAGGATAGCCGCGCGCTGTTGGTGCTCTCGCGATAATAGAGGAAGGCGATGAACAGCATGATGAAGATCGCCGCCCGCCGTACATTGAGGATGAGCGTCGACCAGTCCTCGCTCTCTGAGGTCGTGGTCCGCAGCAATCGCCTCACGAACAGCGGAATGACCAGGTCGTTGGAGATCATGATCGACAGCGCGACGCTTTCGACGATCACCATTGCCGTCGCCGCCGACAGGCCGCCGATAAAGGCGGCCATGGCCAGAACGTCGTGGCCGCTGAACAGCGGCAGTGACAGCACATAGAGGTCGCTGCTGGTCCTGGGGCCGACCAGTTCCAGGCCGGCCAGCGCGATCGGCAGCACGAACAGGTTGATTGCCACGAGATAGAGCGGAAACACCCATGTCGCCGTGCGCAGCTCAGCCTCGCTGCGGTTCTCGACGATGGTGACGTAGAACTGGCGCGGCAGCATGAGGATGGCAAAGCCGCTCAGGCATGTCAGTACCAGCCAGGTCGCGAGCGAGGTGTTGTAGCCCATCGCCTGGCGCACCTGCGTGTTTTCGGCGAGCCGGTCGAACATATCGCCTGGCCCGCCGAAGATCAGAAACGTGACCATCAGGCCTATCGCCAGGAAGGCGGCGAGCTTGACCACGGTCTCGACCGCCACCGCCAGCACCAGACCGTCCTGGTGTTCGGTGGCGTCGGCATGGCGCGTGCCGAACAGCACGGCAAACAGCGCCAGCAGCATGGCAACGACAAGCGAGATGTCGCTGACGAACGGATCGAACGACGGCGGCGAGCCGGTATAGTGCTCGACCATCAGGCTGACCGAGCCGGAGATCGCCTTCAATTGCAGCGCCATGTAAGGCACCGCGCCTATGGTTGCGATCAGCGTGGCGATCGCCGCGACAGCGAAGCTCTTGCCGTAGCGGGCGCCGAGAAAGTCGGCGATCGAGGTGATCTTCTCGGTCTTTGCCAGCCTGACGATGCGCTGCAGCAGCGGAAAGCCGAACACGAACACCAGAACCGGTCCGATATAGATGCCGAGGAATTCGAGGCCGCGCTCGGAGGAGAGCCCGACCGAGCCGAAGAAGGTCCAGGAGGTGCAGTAGATGGCGAGGCTGAGCGCATAGATAAAGGGCCGGGCGCGGCCAGGCCCGGATGAAGTCGAGCGCCGGTCGCCCAGGCTGGCGATAGCAAACAGCAACGTCACATAGGCGATCGCGATGATGACGATGAACCAGCCCTGCACGCCTCGAACTTCCTCCCTGCGCCGGCTTTTTCATCCGGCCTTGCAGACGCAATCACAGCTTGGCCACCGAGTCCATCGCGGCTTTCGGCGCATTATGGCCGCGGCTTCGCGCAATCCAGGCCGGGGAAACACGTCTTTGCTCCTGTCGCAACCGCAGGTTTTTGCTATTCTGCCTGCCGGTCGATGCCGAGGGCGTGGACGGCAGCACGGCCGGTCAGGAAAAGGAGGGTCGAATGCTGAAAGAGTTTCAGGAATTCATTTCCAGGGGCAATGTGATGGACCTGGCCGTCGCCGTCATCATCGGCGCTGCCTTCGGCAAGATCGTCACCTCGCTGGTCGACGACATCATCATGCCGGTCATCGGGGCGATTTTGGGCGGATTAGACTTCAACAACTACTTTCTGCCCTTGTCCTCGGCCGTTAACGCCACATCGCTGGCGGATGCCAAGAAACAGGGCGCGGTCTTCGCCTATGGCAGCTTCATCACCGTGGCGTTGAACTTCCTTATCCTCGCCTTCATTATCTTCCTGATGGTCAAGGCGGTGAACAATCTGCGCCAGCGGCTGGAGCGCGAGAAACCGGCTACCCCGGCCGCTCCGCCACCAGCCGACGTCGCGCTGCTCACCGAAATTCGCGATCTCCTCGCCAGAAAGTAGCGCCTGCGGCAACTTTCTGGACCAAAACCCCGGTCGCTTGCGGCCGGGGTTTTCTGTTTTCGTCCGCCCTGAAACACGCTAGCAGTCGAGCAAACGAAAACGGACCCATCCATGACCCTGATCGATACTCTGCGCGCCGAAGCGCGGGCGGCGCCCGAAAGCGGCATTGTCGCCGTCATGAATCGTGGCCGCGGCCGCGACGGTATGATCCCGCTTTGGGCCGGCGAGGGCGACCTGCCGACGCCTGCCTTCATCACCGATGCCGCCGCCAAGGCGCTGGCCGCCGGCGAGACCTTCTACACCTGGCAGCGGGGCATTCCCGAACTCAGGCAGGCGCTCGCCCGCTACTACACCAGGCATTTCGGCAAGACTTTCGCCAACGAAGAATTCATCGTCACCGGCTCCGGCATGCATGCCATCCAGATGGCCATCGACGCGGTGGCCGGCAAGGGCGACGAACTTGTCTACCTGTCGCCGGCATGGCCGAATTTCGCCGCCGCCGCCGGCGTGGCCGGCGCCGTTCCGGTTGCAGTCACCCTTGATCAGTCCGGCAATGGCTGGTCCTGCGATGTCGACAAGATCGCAGCGGCGATCACGCCACGGACCAAGGCGCTGTTCGTCAACACGCCGTCCAACCCGACCGGCTGGACCGCCGACAAGGAGACGCTGCAGGCAATCCTCGATCTCGCCCGCGAAAGGGGCCTGTGGATCATTGCCGACGAGATCTATTCGCTGTTCCACTACGGCCATGGCCGCGCGGCGTCGTTCATCGACATCATGGCCGATGAGGACCGCATCCTGTTCGTCAATTCCTTTTCCAAGAACTGGGCGATGACCGGCTGGCGCATCGGCTGGATCAAGATCCATCCCGCCTTGCAGCAGGTGTTCGAGAACCTGGTCCAGTATTCGACTTCCGGCGTTGCGCAATTCATGCAGCGCGGCGCCGTCGTCGCCCTCGACGAGGGCGATGCCTTCATCGTCGAACAGGTGGAGCGGGCGAGGGCGGCGCGCGACCTCGTCTGCGGCATTCTCGCCGAAACCGGCAGGGCGCGGTTCACCGTGCCGCAGGGCGCGTTCTATCTGTTCTTCGCCGTCGACGGCATCACCGATTCCCGCGCTGCCGCTTTCGACATGGTCGACCGCGCCAATGTCGGCCTGGCCCCCGGCACCGCCTTCGGCCCCGGCGGCGAAGCTTTCCTCAGGCTATGCTTCCACCGCCGCCTCGACCAGCTCGAAGAAGCCGCGCACCGGCTGGCGAAATGGATGAAGACTGTGTGAGGTGTGTTGAGCTTCGCGCCAGGCATCGCAGCACTGAAAAATGAGGCGGCACCGATAGGCGGCTTCCGCAATGGTGCCCGTAGCGGCGGAGGTTACCCGCCCGACTTCGGCACCAGCAACGGAATGACGCGGTCGCTCTTGGCCACTGAAGGCCGGCCGGCCGAACCGTAGGGAATCCCCAACGCATCCCATGTCTCGACTAGCGCGTCCTGTAAGGAGGCAATCAGCGCGTCAGAATGGAACGGTGTCGGCGTGATGCGCAGCCGTTCGGTGCCGCGCGGCACTGTCGGGTAATTGATCGGCTGGATATAGATGCCGTGCACGCCGAGCAGGCGGTCGCTGGCCATCTTGCAGAGCTCGGGATCGCCGACCAGCAGCGGCACGATGTGGGTAGGTGACTCCATTACCGGCAGGCCGGCCGCGGCAAGCACTTCCTTGGTCCGCGTCGCCTGACGCAGCTGCGCGTCGCGCTCGGCCTGCGAGCGCTTGAGATGGCGGATCGAGGTGGTTGCCGCGGCAGCGATCGCCGGCGGCAGCGCCGTGGTGAAGATGAAGCCCGGCGCATAGGAGCGCACGGCGTCGATCACGGCGCTGGTGCCGGTGATGTAGCCGCCAAGCGTGCCGAACGCCTTGGCCAGTGTGCCCTCGATGATGTCGATGCGGTCGGCCAGCCCTTCGCGCTCGGTGATGCCGCCGCCGCGCGGCCCGTACATGCCGACGGCATGGACCTCGTCTATATAAGTCATCGCATTGTAACGCTCGGCGAGGTCGACGATCTGCTTGATCGGCGCGATGTCGCCATCCATCGAATAGACGCTCTCGAAGACGATCAGCTTGGCACGCTCGCGGCCGGCCGCCTGCAGCAGGCTTTCGAGATGCGCGACGTCGTTATGGCGGAAGATCTTCTTCTCGGCGCCCGAGCGCCGCACACCCTCGATCATCGAAGCGTGGTTAAGCTCGTCCGAGATGATCAGGCAATTGGGAAGCAGCTTTGCAATGGTCGAGATCGACGCTTCGTTTGAAACGAAGCCGGAGGTGAAAACCAGTGCCGCTTCCTTGTCGTGCAGGTCGGCAAGCTCCAGTTCGAGCTCGACCAGCGGGTTGCTGGTGCCCGAAATGTTGCGGGTGCCGCCGGCCCCCGATCCCATTTTGCCTGCCGCCTTCTGGAACGCGGCGATGACGTCGGGATGCTGGCCCATGCCGAGATAATCGTTGGAGCACCAGACGGTGATTTCCTCGGCGCGGCCATTGGCACGCCAGATGGCGCGCGGGAATTTTCCCACGATACGCTCAAGGTCGGCGAAGACGCGATAGCGACGCTCTGCATGGAGCTGGTCGATCGCTTCCTCGAAGAACCGCTGGTAATTCATGTCGCCTTCCCAATTTTGCGCGGGATCATAGTCATTGGCCTATTCGCCGTCCACCGCACCGTTTTGGTCAAAATGCCACGCCCCAGGCCTGTTCCTAACGACCACGGAACGTGGCCTATTCCCTTGATGTGGATCAATCTTGTTTCAGGACAATGCCACCCGCCGATGAGACTGGTTACCGCAGATTGTAATGGCCTGGCGGCAGGTTTTCCAGTACGGCGACGATTGAGACAGTTCCGATAAATCATGAATAGCGAGGATGCGGATGACGGTTTTGGTGACAGGCGGTGCCGGCTATATCGGCAGCCATATGGTCTGGGAGTTGCTGGACACGGGCGACAGCGTCGTCGTCCTCGACCGGCTTTCGACCGGCTTTGAATGGGCGGTGGCTCCGGAAGCAAAGCTCGTCGTCGGCGATGTCGCCGACAAGGAATTGGTCGCCTCGATCATCCGCGACAACAAGGTCGACGCGATCATCCATTTCGCCGGCTCGATTGTCGTGCCCGAATCGGTGGCCGACCCGCTTGCCTATTACGAGAATAACACTTGCAAGACACGCACCCTGATCGAGACCGCGGTGCGCGAAGGCGTGCCCAATTTCATCTTTTCCTCGACCGCCGCCGTCTATGGCGGCGCCGGCCTGGAGCCGGTGCGCGAGGACGCCAGGCTTGCGCCGGAATCGCCCTACGGCCTGTCCAAGCTGATGAGCGAATGGATGCTCCGCGACGCGGCTATTGCCTATGGGCTGCGCTATACGGCGCTGCGCTATTTCAACGTCGCTGGCGCCGACCCGAAGGGCCGCACCGGCCAGTCGACGCCCGGCGCCACGCATCTGATCAAGGTCGCCTGCGAGACGGCGCTCGGCAAGCGCCCCTTCATGCAGGTGTTCGGCACCGACTATCCGACGCCGGACGGCACCTGCATGCGCGACTATATCCATGTCAGCGACCTGGCGGCGGCGCATCGGCTGGCCCTGCAGCGGCTGCGTGCCGGCGGATCGAGCCTGGTCGCCAATTGCGGCTACAGCCACGGCTATTCGGTGCTCGAGGTCATCGACAGCGTACGCCGCGTCTTCGGCCATGATTTCGAGGTGCGGATGGGCGAGCGCCGCCCCGGTGACGCCGCCGCGGTTGTCGCCAATTCGGAGCTGGCCCGCGGCGAACTCGGCTGGACCCCGCAGCGTGACAACCTCGACCAGATCGTCTCCGATGCGCTTGCCTGGGAGCGCATCCTGACCAGCAAGAATTCGGCTCTGGGCTAAGCGCGGGCTCTCCGCAAGGGCTCGTCGGCAGGAGGCAGAGGCGCTATTGAAGGGCCTCACGGCTGAGCGTGCAGGCGTTCGGCTGCGTTCGACTTGGGGGCGGCATGAAAATATCGGTGCTTGGAGCCGGCGTCGTTGGCACGGCGGCGGCCTATTGTCTGGCCAGCGACGGCCATGAAGTCACGGTGATCGAGCGCCATCCGGCGGCGGCGCGCGGCACCAGCCAGTCGAATGCCGGCCTGGTATCTCCCGGCGATGCCACCGCCTGGGCTTCGCCCGCCGCGCTTAAAACGTTCCTGCGAGCCCTCTACAACCACGATCTCGGCATCAAGGTGCGGCTGCGCTTCGATCCGTATTTTGTCGCCTGGAGCCTGCGCTTCCTGCGCCAGTGCACGCATAAGCGCATGCGCGCCAACACCGAGATCAAGCTGCGCCTGGCGCTTTATTCACGCGACTGCATCAACGCCATCTCCGCTGACACCGGCGTTCCCTATGACGAGCGCAAGAAAGGCATTCTGTATTTCTTCCGCTCGCAGCAGAGCTTTGATACCGGCACCGACAATTACCGCTATCTCGCCGAACATGGCCTGCCGATCGAGATCGTCGGCCGCGACCGGCTGGTCGAGCTCGAGCCCGGCCTTGCCGGAGCCAAGGACAAAATTGCCGGCGGCGTCTATTCGCCGATCGACCAGACCGGCGATTCCAGTCAATTCACGCAGCGCCTCGCTGCCTATGCCGCCGAAAAACTCGGTGTCCAATTCCTCTACGGCACGACGGTCGAAGGCCTCGACATCGACGGCGACCGGGTGCGCGCGGTGATGACCTCGGCCGGCCCGGTGGCCGGCGACGCCGTGGTCATTTCCATGGGGCCGGAGAGCGGTCTGCTCGGCCGCCGCTACGGCATCGACCTGCCCGTCTATCCCGTGAAGGGCTATACCGTGACCGTTCCGCTGGAAGATGAAAGCAAGGGGCCGATCATGGGCGGCGCCGACGAGGACCGGCTGATCGGCTATTCCAGGCTGGGAAATCGGCTGCGGATGTCCTCGACGGCGGAGTTCACCGGTTTCGACCGCACGTTCAAGCCGCGCGATTTCAACTCGATCCTGAACACCGGCAAGGACCTGTTCCCCGGCGCCTTCGACGAGAGCAAGGCCGAGCTCTGGGCTGGACTTCGCCCGATGATGCCGAACTCCGTGCCGGTCATCGGCCGGGCGCGGTATGACAATCTATATCTCGATACCGGCCACGGCCATCTCGGCTGGACCATGGCCTGCGGTTCGGGAAAATTCCTTGCCGACGTGGTCGCCGGCCGCAAGCCGGAGATCGATCCACAAGGATTGCTCTACGCGGGCTAGCAACGGCCTGACCGCAGGGCGCCATGAGCTCGGCGGTCAGGCTCGTTCGTCGACTGCCGAACGCCAGGAGCGCACGTAACTTGTCCAGAGTGGATCGGCCGACGGTTCGGTCCTTTCGCCTCTGCCTTGCGGTGTCCCCTGGTCCGACGCCAGCAAGGCGGCGCCGATGCTGGTGCCTGTCGCAGCCGCGGAGGCAATGACGGCGCGCGCCGTCGCCGCAGCCAGCATGCGGGTGAACAGCCGGTTGCGGGCGAAGGGTCCTTCGACGATGGTTGACCCCCCGCCGCCGATCAGATCGAGGCAGGTCGCGGTCATCAGCGCCAGGTAGAACGAGATGGCGACAAAGCGCTGGCCATTGTTGATGCCGTCCGCGTTAAGCCATGCCGCGGCGCAGTGCGGAAACGGCCCCGAACCCCGTTGGATCGAAGGCAATAGGGACGTCTTGCGCGCGAGCACCGCGGCGACATCGTCTTCGGTCCAGTCTTCCGATTGGCCTTCCGTCAGCACGGAGAACTCGCGGCCACCCATGAAGCGCGCCGAGGGCACGGCATCGCCGAACGCGTTGACATTGACCAGCGTGTCCCGCGCCGGATCGAGCGTGACCTTGCTGCCGCCAACCGCCATCGACACCACCCAGGTGCCGGTCGAGACGACGGAGAAAGGCGGCTTGTCGGACAGGAGATGCGGCAGCAGCGAGGCGTTGGAATCGTGCAGGCCGCAATACACCGGCGTTTGCGGATCGAGGCCGGTTTGCCGCGCCAGAGCGGGCAGGATCGGGCCCAAGCGGTCCTTGGCCTGCCGCACCGGCGCCATTAGCCGGCGCCATTCCAGCCGGTCGACCAGTGAGGAAAAATCCGCTTTCCACGGGTTCCACAGATCGGTGTGGCAGCCGAGCGAAGTCACCTCGCTGGCGGCGACGCCGGTCAGGCGCAAGGCCCAGTATTGCGGATACATCAGCATCGCGGCGGCCCTGGCGAAATCCGCTGGAAAGCGCTTCTGCTGCCAGAACAACTGCGCGCCGAGATTGAGGCCGGCCGGCAGGCGCGGCGTGCCGGTCTCGGTGAAAGGCGGGCGGATCGCGTCGTAGTCCTTGGCGAAGGCATCCGGACCGTCGAACTCGTAATCGAGCACCGGCAGCGCCAGTTCGCCTGATGCGTCGGCCAGCACCGCCGTTGCGCCATGGGTGGTGATCGATATCGCGTCGATGCGCTGCTCGCGATCGATCTCGGCCAGGCTGCCGAGGATGAACGCCCATAACCGCTCGACGTCGTGGTGCGGATACGGGCGTTGCCGAACCGGCTCGTTGACCATCCTGCGCAGCGCCACTTCGCTTGCTGCGGCGAGATCGACCAGCGCCACCTTGGCGTTGGTCTTGCCGATATCGATGACGGCGACGTGGCGGGTCATTCCATATGGAACATTGTTTCCAGCGGCACCGCCACCGGCTCGTTGTTCGGCTTGGTTTCCATGATGTCTGCCATCTCGGCCCACCAGCGCTGCATCGCCGGATGCTTAGGCAATTCGTCCATGCCATGGTCGTCACGGCGCCACAGCACGCCGAACAAGGTGTTGGTCTCCTCGTCGAGATGGATCGAGTAATCGGAGATACCAGCCTGTTTTAGCAACGCGACGAGTGACGGCCAGATGTCGTCGTGGCGCCTCTTGTATTCGGCCTTCATGCCGGGATTGAGCTTCATCTTGAACGCATATTTTTCGGGCATCAGGCAAAGCGCTCCCGCCGCACGCGCTGCCACAGGATCGGCAGCGCGATGACGATGATCAGCAGCAGGCCGATGAAGATCGACATGACGATCCCCGGCACGTTGAGCAGGCCAAGACCGAAGGTCACCAGCCCCATGATGAAGGCCGCCAGCACGACGCCCAGAATGCTGCCGGCGCCGCCGAGAATGCTGACGCCGCCGAGCACCACCATGGTGATGACTTCGAGTTCGTAGCCCTGCGCGATCGACGGCCGGGTCGAGCCGAGCCGTGACGTAATCAGCACCGAGGCGATGCCCGCCATCAGGCCGGTCAGGCAAAACAGGATGAACTTGATGCGGCCGACACGCACGCCGGAAAACTGCGCCGCAACCGGGTTGTTGCCGATGGCAAAGACCCGGCGGCCGAAGCTCGTCCGGTGCAGAAGGAACCAGTAGACGACGGCCGCAACCAGGAAAAGCGTCAGTTCGAACGACACCACCCACCAGACATAACCTTGGCCGAAGAAGGCGAAGCTCGCGGGATAGCCCTTGTAGGCCTGGTCGCCGAGGATGATGAAGGCAACGCCGCGAAACAGGCTCATCGTGCCGATGGTGACGACGATCGACGGCAGCCCCAGCCTGGTGACGAGCAGCCCGTTGAAGGCGCCGCAGCCGAGCCCGACGACGATGCCGATTGCCACCAGGACAGGCGTGCCGGCGCCGGCCTGCACCGCCATGCCCATCATCGTCGAGGCGAGTGCGATGATAGCGGCGACCGACAGGTCGATTTCGCCGGAGATGATCAGCAGTGCCATGGCCAGCGCGATCAGCGCCTTTTCGGTGAAGTTGAAAGTCAGGTCCGACAGCGACCACGCGTCGAGGAAATAGGGCGAGGCAAAACTGTTGACGGCAAAGATGGCGACCGCCACGACGACCAGCAGCGCCTCCCATGAGAAGATCGCCGCAGTGAACGGCTTGTCGAGTCGGTTCGGAACATGGCGCGGGGCAGGGGTATCGGTCATGCCACTTCCGCCTTTTTGAGGATGATGCGGCCTTGCCGGCGTTCGCCGCGCGCGTTGAGCACCACGGCCAGGATGATGGCGCTGCCCGAAATCGCCATTTGCCAGAAGGGCGAGATATTGATCACCGGCAGCGCGTTGGAGATGATACCGAGGAACAGCGCGCCGAGCACCGCGCCGCCGACCGAGCCGATGCCGCCGGCGATGGAGATGCCGCCGATGACGCAGGCGGCGATGATGTTGAGCTCATAGCCGTTGGCGACCTCGACCGAGGCGATGACGTAGCGCGAGATCCAGAGATAGCCGCAGAGGCCGCCGATCATCCCCGAAATGCAGAAGACGATGAATTTCGTCCGGCCGACGTCGATGCCGGCATAGACCGATGCGGTCGGGTTGACACCGATGGCGTAGATCGAGCGGCCGAGCGCCGTGCGCGTCATCACAAGGAAGAACAAGGCGATGACCAGCAGGGCAATCCATGACAGCACCGGTATGCCGAGGAACGTCGCGCGCTGCAGGCCGATGAAATCGGGGCTCATCTGGTCGGCGTTGACCCAGGCGCCGCCTGAAATAACGAAGGTGGCGCCGCGGTAGATGGTGAGAGTGCCGAGCGTTACCACGATCGAGGGAATGTTCAGCCGCCACACCAACAGGCCATTGATGGCGCCGAGCACCAGGCCGACCAGAAGTGCGATGACGATCAGCAGCGGGATCGGGATTGCCGGATGCGCGGCGTTCAGCATCGCCACCACCATGCCGGTGAAGCAGAGATTGGCTGCCATCGACAGGTCGATCGAGCGGGTCAGGATAACCACCATCTGGCCGAGCGCCAGGATCATCAGGATCGACGTGTCGTTGAACACCTGGCGCACATTGCCGGGAGCGGCAAAGCCCGGAAAACGCATCGAGATCAGCCCGATCAGCACGGCGATTGCCGCCAGCAGCCAGACTTCGCGGTATTTGAGAAGAGCCTTCATGCCGCGATCCCCGCTGCCGTCCTGACCAGCGTTTCGGCGTCGAGCCCCTTATTGTCGTAGACCGCGGCAATGCGGCCCTCGCGCATAACGACGACACGGTCGGACATGCCGAGAATTTCCGGCAGTTCGGACGACACCATGATAACCGACAGGCCTTGCGCGACGAGCTCGGCCATGAAGCCGTGCACGGCGGCCTTCGAGCCGATGTCGATGCCCTTGGTCGGCTCGTCCAGTATGATCACCTTGGGCGCGGTCGCCAGCCATTTGGCGATGACGATCTTCTGCTGGTTGCCGCCCGACAGCGTGCCGACGTCCTGGCTGAGCGAGGAGGCGCGCAGGTCGAGCCGCTCTGTGTAGGAGCGGGCTAGCGCAAACTCTTCCGCCAGCCGCAATATGCCGGATTTGGAGGTTCGCTTGAGCGAAGGCAGCGAGACATTCTGGAAGATAGGCAGGCCGATCACCACGCCTTGCTTACCGCGTTCCTCCGGCACATAGACGATGCCGGCATCGATCGAATCCGCCGCCGATTTCGGCGCGATCGCTTTGCCTTCCAGCGTGATCGTGCCGCCGCTGGTGCGGGTGATGCCTGATATCGCCTGCATCACCTCGCTGCGCCCGGCGCCGACAAGACCGTAGAAGCCGAGGATCTCGCCCCTGTGCAGCTCGAAGCCGATATCATCGAACTCGGTCGGATGCGACAGGCCGGAGACGGCCAGCACCGGCGCGCCGATCTCGGCCTTGCGCTGCGGAAAGATATGGTCGACCGCGCGGCCGACCATCATGCGCACGATCTGGCTCTGGCCGGCATCCTTGATCAGGCCTTCGCCAACCATCTCGCCGTCACGGAACACGGTATAGCGGTCGGCGATGCGGTAGATCTCATCGAATTTGTGGCTGATGAACAGGATCGCCTTGCCGTCGCTCTTGAGGAATTCGATCAGCAGGAAAAGCTCTTCGATCTCCTTCATCGAAAGTGCTGCCGTCGGCTCGTCCATGATGACGATCCGCGCGTCGATCGACATGGCGCGGGCAACGGCGACGAGATGCTTGTTGGCGATGCCGAGATCCTTCAGCCTGGCATCGGCGTCGATATGGCCGGCGCCCATCGTGTCCAGCACCTCGCGGGCATTCTTGCGCATGGTGCGCCAGTCGATGGTCTTGAAGCGGGTGCGCGGCGCATGGCCGAGGAAGATGTTTTCGGCCACCGTCAGATCGTCGAACAGCACGGTTTCCTGATGGATGGCGGTGATGCCATGCCCGAAGGCGGCATGGGCGCTGGGCAAAGCGACGGGCTGGCCGTCGATGTTGATTGTGCCTGAATCGGGCTGATAGATGCCGGTCATGATCTTGACCAGCGTCGACTTGCCGGCGCCGTTCTCGCCGATCAGCGCGGTCACCTGGCCGGGATAGAGCGACAGGCTGACATCGTGCAGCGCGCGCACGCCGGGAAAGCTTTTCGAGATGCCGGACAGCGTCAGCCGCGGCCCGGGAGACAAAGGCGCTTCCTTCGCCACTTCGTGTTGGGCTGTCGTGTCCATAATCGTATCAAGCCCTGAAACTAGGTCCGGTTGAGGCCGCGGCGGGGCCAAGGTCCCGCCGCACCAGTTCGAAGGCTCCAGGATCAATAGATCTTGGAGAACTTTTCGATGTTCGACTTGTCGAACTGGAAGGGCGGAGCCATCGCAGCCGAGTTGGTGTCGTCGAGCGTGACCTTGCCGACGCGGCCGATCGACAGCGTAGCACCGGGCTTCGCCTCTTCCTTCTTCACCGCCAGGTCGTGGGCGAGGTAGACGGCCGAATAGCCGAGGTCGATCGGGTTCCACAGCGCAACCGCTTGGCTGGCGCCGTTGTCGATGAACTTCTTGAACTCCGACGGCAGCGCCAGGCCGGTGACGTTGACCTTGCCGATCAGGCCTTCATCGGTCACCACCTGCGCGGCGGCAACGACGCCGACCGTGGTCGGTGCGATGATCGCCTTGAGGTTCGGGTAGGACTTCAGCAAGCCCTTGGCCTCGTCCGTGCTCTTGGCCGAGTCGTCGTCGCCATAGACGGTGGCGACGAGCTTGATCTTGGGGAACTTCTCCGGCAGCACCTTCTTGGCCGCGTCGATCCAGGCGTTCTGGTTGGTCGCGGTGGACGAAGCCGACAGGATGGCGACATCGCCGCCTTCCGGCAGGTAGTCGGCGGCAAGCTTGATGATGGTCTCGCCGATCAGGTTGGTGTCGGAAGGGTTGAGGTGAAGCTGGCGGCCTTCCGGCGCGACGCCTGAATCCCACGAGATGACGGTGATGCCGCGTTCCATCGCCTTCTTCAGCGCCGGAACCAGCGCGTCGGCGTCATTGGCCGAAATGGCGATGGCGTTGACCTTCTGGGCGATCAGCGAATTGACCACTTCGATCTGCGCTTCGGCGGTCGCCTTGGTCGGGCCGGTGTAGATGATCTCGACGTCGCCGAGTTCCTTGGCCGCCTCTTCGGCGCCCTTGTTGGCGGCGTCGAAGAAGCCGTTGCCGAGCGACTTCACCACCAGCGCGATCTTGACGTTTTCGGCATAGGCGGCATTCACGAACATGGCAGCGGAAAACGCCGCCGTAACCATCAGTTTCTTCAGAAAGCTCATCGAATATCCTCCCTTGAGCGTTGCATTCCATCGCCGCTGCGGGCGTGAGTTTTCTCAGGCCTGCAGCGAAGATTCTTCCTTGTTGCTTGCCGTTGTGCGGGCGACGATCAGCGTCACGCCGGCGGTCTCCAGCATCTTGGCTTCGCGATCCTCGATGCCGTCGTCGGTGATCACCGTGGCGATGCGCGACAGGCCGCACAGGATCAGGCTCGAGCGCTTGCGGAATTTCGAGGAGTCGACCAGCACCACCAATTCGTCCGCCTGGTCGATAAGCTTCTGCTCGGCCTGGATCAGCAGCGGGTCGCCTTCCATAAGACCCAGCGGCCCCAGTCCCTGCGCGCCCATGAACATGCGGCGCGCGTAGAAATTGCGCGTCACGTCATTGTCGAAGGGCGACAGGATGATGTTCTGCTCGCGGTAGATGGTGCCGCCCGACAGCATCACCGTGTTCTTGGAATGCCTGAGCAGGTGCTCGGCGATCGGAAAGGAATTGGTGAAGATCGGCATGCGGCGGCCGCTCAGGAAATGCACCATCTGGAACGTGGTGGTGCCGCCGTTGATGATGATCGGCTCGCCGTCCTTGCAGAGTTCCACGGCCTCTCGTGCGATCGCCCGCTTCTGCGAAGCGTTGATCGTCTCGTTGACGGAAAACGGCCGGCCGGCAAGGCCGATGAACTGCGGAGGCGAGAGCGCCTCGGCGCCGCCGCGCACTCGGCGCAGCCGCTTTTGCACATGCAATGCCGCGATGTCGCGCCGGATCGTCGCCTCCGACGACTCCGTCAGGTCGACCATCTCCTGCACCGTCACCACAGGCTTTTCCTGGACGGCGGACAGAATGATCCTGTGGCGCTCTTTCTCGTGCATGGTTCCTCCCTGCTTGAGCATCTAGGCACCCAAAGCGCGCAGTGTCAATCATTTCCGATCAGATAATTTCATTGTGCAGTGCAATATGATTGATATTGATCGTTTGTGATTGACAAGACAGCCGCTTGCGTAGAAATTCGCACAAAAGGGACCCGCGCCGTTTGCGTGTCCCAAAGGGAGGATTACCTATGCTCGACAAGCGCTCCGGCACGCGCCTCGCCAATCTTTGGGATGACGCAAAAGCGCAAGCGATGAGCGAGCCCGAACGTCTGGTCTATCGCTCGAATGTTCTTGGCTCCGACAAGCGCGTCACCAATTATGGCGGCGGCAACACCTCCTCCAAGATCTGGCAAAACGATCCGCTCACTGGGCAGAGCGTGGAAGTGCTGTGGGTCAAGGGCTCGGGCGGCGACAGCGCCTCGATCAAACTCGACGGCTTCGCCACGCTCTACATGGACAAATTGCGCGCGCTGAAAGGTCTCTATCGTGGCCTCGAACATGAAGACGAGATGGTCGGCTATTTGCCCCACTGCACTTTCAACCTCAACCCGCGCGCGGCCTCGATCGACACACCGCTGCATGCCTTCGTGCCGAAGCCTTATGTCGACCACATGCACCCCGACGCCATCATCGCTATTGCCGCCGCCAAGGATTCGCAGGCGCTGACCAAGGAGATATTCGGCGACACGATCGGCTGGCTGCCATGGAAGCGCCCGGGCTTCGAACTCGGCCTGTGGCTGGAGAAATTCTGCCTCGAGAACCCCGAGGCCAAGGGTGTCGTGCTGGCAAGCCATGGCCTGTTCAGCTGGGGCGACACGCCGAAGGAATGCTACGAGACGACGATTTCGGTGATCAACCAGGCGATCGACTGGTTCGAGCGCAAGAGCCAGGGCAAGCCGATCTTCGGCGGCGAAATCGTCAAATCGCTCGATGCACCGGCGCGTCGCGCTGTGGCTGCAAAACTGATGCCGAGGATCCGCGGCCTGATCTCGGAGAAAAGCCACAAGCTCGGCCATTTCGACGATTCTCCTGCGGTGCTCGAATTCGTCAATTCCAGGGATTTGCGGCCGTTGGCGGCACTCGGCACATCCTGCCCGGACCACTTCCTGCGCACCAAGATCCGGCCGCTGGTCATCGAGTTCGATCCCAGGAATCCCGATGTCGATGCCGTCATTGCCCGTCTTGTCGACGATGTGGCGGAGTATCGCGTCGGCTATCAGGCCTATTATGACCGCTGCAAGCACGCGGATTCGCCACCGGTGCGCGATCCGAACGCCGTGGTCTATCTGATGCCCGGTGTCGGCATGTTCACCTTCGCCGGCGACAAGGCGACGGCGCGTATATCGGGCGAATTCTACGTCAACGCCATCAACGTCATGCGCGGCGCCTCGACGGTGTCGACCTATGTCGGGCTGCCCGACCAGGAAGCCTTCGATATCGAATACTGGCTGCTCGAAGAGGCAAAGCTGCAGCGCCTGCCGAAACCGAAAGCTCTTGCCGGCCAAATCGCGCTGGTCACCGGCGGCGCCGGCGGCATTGGCCGCGCCACCGCCAACCGGCTGCTGCGCGAAGGCGCCTGCGTCGTGCTGGCCGATATCGACGAGGCAGCCCTTGCCAGCGCCAATGACGAGCTTGCCAAGGCCTACGGCAAGGATTTCGTGCGGCCCGTCGTCATCAACGTCACGTCCGAGGATCAGGTGATCTCCGGCTTTGCCGAGACAGCGGTCGAGTTCGGCGGCATCGACATCCTGGTGTCCAACGCTGGCCTGGCCTCCTCGGCGCCGATCGAGGACACCACGCTGGCGCTGTGGAACAAGAACATGGACATCTTGTCGACGGGATATTTCCTGGTTTCGCGGGAGGCGTTCCGGCTGTTTCGGACGCAAAAGATCGGCGGCAACGTAGTCTTCGTCGCCTCTAAGAACGGCCTTGCCGCATCGCCAAACGCCGCCGCCTACTGCACGGCCAAGGCTGCCGAGATCCATCTGGCGCGCTGCCTGGCGCTGGAAGGCGCGGAAGCCCAGATCAGGGTCAATGTCGTCAATCCCGACGCCGTGCTGCGCGGCTCGAAGATCTGGACCGGCGAATGGAAGGAACAGCGCGCCGCCGCTTACAAGATGTCGACCGACGATCTCGAAGAGCATTACCGCTCGCGCTCGATGCTGAAGCGGTCGGTATTCCCCGAGGACATCGCCGAAGCGATCTATTTTTTCGCCTCCGACATGTCGGCAAAATCGACCGGCAACATCATCAACGTCGATGCCGGCAACGCGCAGAGTTTTACGCGATAAGCGACCGTCTTTGAGGATTGCGCTGCCCCTCATCCGCCTGCCGGCACCTTCTCCCCGTAATAGTGACGCCGAGAAGGGAAGCGCTCCAACGCCGGTGATACGCAAATTGGGAGGAAACCACCATGTCCGAAACCATCATCTCCGCCGACCTCGTCGACAGGCACAATGCCGCGCGCAATGCCGACCTCAAGCGCGACTACGAGTCCCTCGGCGAGCGCCTCGACCGCCGCGGCATCGCCATCGATGCCATCCGCGACAAGGTCGAGAAATTCGCCGTCGCCATCCCGTCCTGGGGCGTCGGCACCGGCGGCACCCGCTTTGCCCGCTTTCCCGGCGCTGGCGAGCCGCGCGACATTTTCGACAAGATCGAGGACTGCGCCGTCATCCGCCAGCTGACGCAGGCGACGCCGACCGTCTCGCTGCATATTCCGTGGGACAAGGCCGATCCGAACCGGCTGAAGCAGGCGGCATCCCGCTTCGGCCTCGGCTTCGACGCCATCAACTCCAATACCTTCTCCGACGCCAGGGACCAAAAACTTTCGTATAAGTTCGGCTCGTTGTCGCATGCCGATGCCGCAACACGCCGGCAGGCGGTCGAGCATAATCTCGAATGCATCGAGATCGGCAGGACGCTGGGCTCGAAAGCGCTGACGGTGTGGATCGGCGACGGCTCGAATTTTCCCGGCCAGGTTAATTTCGCCAAGGCGTTCGAGCGTTATCTCGACGCGATGAAGGAGATTTATGCCGGACTGCCGGACGACTGGAAGCTGTTCACCGAGCACAAGATGTACGAGCCGGCCTTTTATTCGACCGTCGTGCAGGATTGGGGCACCAACTACATCATCGCCAAAGAGCTTGGCGACAAGGCGTTCTGCCTGGTCGACCTCGGCCATCACGCCCCCAACGTCAACATCGAGATGATCGTGTCGCGGCTGATCCAGTTCAAGAAGCTCGGCGGCTTCCATTTCAACGATTCGAAATATGGCGACGACGACCTCGACGCCGGCTCGATCGATCCCTACCGGCTGTTCCTGGTCTTCAACGAACTGGTCGATGCCGAGCTTTCCGGTGCCGAAGGGTTCGATCCGGCCCACATGCTCGACCAGAGCCATAACGTCACCGATCCGATCGAAAGCCTGATGCTGTCGGCGGTCGAGGTGCAGCGCGCCTATGCCCAGGCGCTGCTGGTCGACCGCAAGGCGCTCGAAGCTTTCCAGCATGCCAATGACGCGCTGATGGCAACGCAGACGCTGAAGATAGCCTATCGCACCGATGTCGAGCCGATCCTCGCCATGGCACGACTGAAGACCGGCGGCGCCATCGATCCGGTCGCCGCCTACCGCGCAGCCGGGTATCGGGCGAAAGTCGCAGCGGAACGGCCGGCGGTGGCGAGCGTCGGCGGCGGGATTGTTTGATGTCGGGGTGAAAAATGAAAAACCCGCCAGAGGCGGGTCGCGGTGCGATTCAGCACTATAGATAGATTAGTAGCATAGCTGCCGGCACAAAGCAAGAACAAAGTTGCTCGCCAGCGTTGAATGTTGGCGAAAACCAAAGGCGAAATCCGATCTCCCCCCTTGCGGGGGAGATGTCCGGCAGGACAGAGGGGGGTGGGAAGGATCTCCAACGTCGAACCGTGCAACCTGCAAAATAGCCAGAGGATGTGCCCGCGCATTGCTGGAGAGGTCGGAGGGACAGCCCCCCTCCGGCCTGCCGGCCATCTCCCCCGCAAGGGGGGAGATCGGCAGCTCAACCGGAGGCGCGAAGCCTCGCCGTATCTTCCCATTATTGTCAGTAGACTCAACCGCTCCAAGCGCGTTTCCTAGGCTCACCCCAAGCCACGGAGAACGGCCATGCACCGCCGAACCCTAATCGCCGTCAGCCTTTCCCTCACCCTGACCTTCGTGCCGTTCCTCGCCTTCGCCGCTTCGCCGCAGCCGGCGAAGGGCGAGCACGGCATGGTGGTGACCGCCCAGCATCTTGCGTCTGAAGTCGGCGTCGAGGTGCTGAAGAAGGGCGGCAATGCCGTCGATGCCGCGGTCGCCGTCGGCTATGCGCTGGCCGTGGTCTATCCGACCGCCGGCAATATCGGCGGTGGCGGCTTCATGACCATCCGCTTCAAGGACGGCCGCTCGACCTTCCTCGATTTCCGCGAGCGCGCGCCGCTCGCCGCAACCAAAACCATGTATCTCGACAAGGACGGCAAGCCGGTAAAGGGCGCCAGTCTCGACGGCTATCTGGCCGTCGGCGTGCCGGGTTCGGTCGCCGGCTTCGAGATGGCGCGGGAGAAATACGGCACGCTGACGCGGCAGGACTTGCTGGCGCCGGCCATCCGCTTTGCCAGGAAAGGCTTCGTACTGGAGCAGGGCGATGCGGCCTCGCTCCAGGGCGGCGCGGAGCGGTTGGCGAGGGACCCGGCGGCGGCGGCCGTTTTCCTCAAGCCGGACGGCAAGCCTTACACCGTCGGCGAGCGCCTCGTTCAGCCCGATCTCGCGGCTTCGCTTGCCGCCATTTCCGAACGCGGTGCGGATGCCTTCTACAAAGGCGCGATCGCCGACGCCATCGTCAAGGCGAGCGGCGAGAAGGGCGGCATTCTGGCCAAGGCGGATTTCGAAAACTACGCGGTGCGCGAGCTCAAGCCGGCGACCTGCAATTATCGCGGCTACGAGATCACGTCCTCGCCGCCGCCGAGCTCCGGCGGCGTCATCATCTGCGAGATCCTCAACGTGCTTGAGTTCTATCCGCTGTCCTATCTCGGCTCTGGTTCGGCCGAGACGGTTCACGTCATGGTCGAGGCGATGCGCCACGCCTATGTCGACCGGAATTCGGCGCTCGGCGATCCCGGCTTCGTCGACAATCCGGTCGCAAAACTGCTCGACAAGAATTACGCCAGGGAAATCCGCGAAAAGATCGATCCGTTCCGGGCCGGCGTGTCGCAGGAATTGATGCCCAAGGGCTTTGGCGAGAGCAACGAGACGACGCATTATTCGATCATCGACAATGACGGCAACGCCGTCGCGGTAACCTACACGCTGAACGGCTCTTTCGGCGCCGGCGTCGTCGCCGACGGCACGGGCATCCTGCTCAACAACGAGATGGACGACTTCACCCAGAAACCCGGCGTGCCCAATCTCTACGGCCTCGTCCAGGGCGAGGCGAATGCGATCGCGCCGAAAAAGACGCCGCTGTCGTCGATGAGCCCGACCATCCTCGCCAAAGACGGCAAGCCGTTCATGGTCATCGGCAGCCCTGGCGGTTCACGCATCATCACCATCACGCTGGAGGCGATCGTCAACGTCATCGATCACGGCATGAACATCCAGGAAGCGATCGACGCGCCGCGCACCCACCACCAATGGTTACCCGACACGGTCTATATCGAACCCTTCGGCCTGTCGCCGGATACCGAAAAGCTGCTTACCGGCATGGGCTACCATCTCGATCTCGCCGAGGCGAATTGGGGCCAGGCGGCCGGCATCCTGGTCGGCGGCAAGAGCCTGGCGGAAATCGAGAAGGGCGGCGGCGCCCGCTACAACGGCGCCATCGACAGCCGCGCCGCATCCGGTGAGGCTATCGGGTATTAGACCATGGTCTCAAAAGGCGGAACCGGTTTTCGGATAAGGTCACGGTCAATAGGAAGATTCGCCTTGCTTCAGGTGACCAGCGCGATGGTCGACGCAATCAGCATCAACGCCGCGACGCCGACGAACAGGGCGTAGATGCGCGGCCGATCGAGCAGGAGCGCGTTGCCGGATATCCATGCCGCGGTGGCGCCGCCAAGCGCGAAAAAGAAGGTGCTGCGGCGCCCGAAGCTCAAGCCGGCGGCCATCAGGCCGCCGATGATCAGGGCGCCGAATACGATGATCACGGCTACCGCGTATTTTTCGAAATCGTTGCTGCCGGCGCTCGGGCCGATCGCGTTCAACCTCGACAGATCGTCCGGATCGAACGGGCTGGTCGACCCATATTCGTCTTGACCGACAGGCTCATGCATCATTCGTTCTCCGCAAACCGACAGCAAATCATCAAGCCTCGCCGAGCGCAACCGCTCGCCGAATGTGATCGGCACGGTGTTCAACACTTTCTGGCGGCGGCTTGCCAGAGATTTTTGGGTGCGTGCTTTGATCGCCCTGCTGCTCGGTCTGATCAAAGTGCTTTGCCCGAGCTTAATCTTCAAGCCGCCCTGGCCAAAGACTGCGTCGCCTGAACGGAAGCTCCAAGCACCGCCTGTGCGGTGTCGGCCTGTCTTTCATCGACATGCGCCAGCACCAGGATCACACCTTGTGCGGCATCCGGCTGGCCCGGCTGCTTGCCGATACGGGACAATGTCGCGCCGGCAACGCCGCCCAAGACTGCACCGACGAGGGCCGATGCCAGCCATCCCGCGCCGAGGGGATCGATGCCGGGCATATCAAAGGCGCCGAGGCCGGCCAACAAACCGGCTGCCGCGCCAAGGACGGCACCCGTACCTGGATCGCGCAAGACGGCGCCGATTTCATCATCGTAGGGTCCGATGACGCTGATCTCCTGGCGAGCAATTCCTGCTGCCTGAAGCGTTTCGACGGCACGGGCCGCCTGGTCATGGGAATCGAAAAGTCTGCTGATTGTTCGCATTGAAACTGCCTGTGAGGCCCCCCGGCCCTCGACGGTAAGGCGGGTCCCAGCTGAGCGCCGAGGAACCGCCTGACGCAAACGTCACCCGCCGCTCATTTCCGAGCGACGGGCGACGGCTGCCCGAGTTTTCACGTCACTCGATGACCTTGATGACCTTGCGCGTGCCTGGGTCGACGACAACGGTGCGGTTGTCAATGACGACATAACGATATTTGACGTTCGGGACCTCATGAAGCTCGACGGTGTCGGGGAGCGTCGAGCCGATGTTGAGCTCCACCCCAGGGATTTTCACCGAGGCCAGCGGCTGCTTTTTCACATACTCCCTGATGACGGTTTCCTGCTGCGGTTCGATGACAACGTCTTGCGCCGCAGCGGCGCCGACGCCTGCCAGCAGCAAAAGTCCCGCCGCCGCGGTGGAAAGATGCATTCTCATGGTCGTCTCCTTTGCGAACTCGGTCCGCTCTTCGCGCCAAGGCTCATTCGAACGGAAGCCAGCTGAAAACGTTCCGTCGACGGGGCTTCGGTCCCACCCGGCGGGGACCAATCGACGTGTTGCCGCAGGACCTAAGTCTGATCCTCGCGGGCAAAGGGTAGGTTTGTCGCGAAGCCCGGAACCGCCGCCGCTCAAACTCGTTGCTGGCTGCACGTTCCGGGAGGATTCTTTGGAAAATGTCGACGGTTGCTCGCACCGATCTTGGCTGTTTCCATTCCGATCGAACCCGGCATCTGCGCAGCCCTGTCCCTTCCTGCGCCGATAGGGTTCGCGCGTCACTTTTGTGGCGGGCGAACCCTCAATTGCAGCGTGCTTCTGACCAAAGTTGACCCTGAGGCGAGGAGAAGAGACGAGGAGAAGAGAAATGGCCGATGACAAGAGCAAGCGAGACTTCAGCGACCGCAACCGCGTGTCGGCGGATGAGTATTATGAAGTCGAATATTTCGCGCGGGAAAATGGTGTCTCGCCCAGCCAGGTGAGCAAGCTGATCAAAAGGACCGGTGGCGACCGGATGATCCTCTCGCAAGCGGTGAAAGCATTGCGCGAGCGCAAGTGAGACGGCGGCGGAGCCGGCGGTTGGAAAGGCACTGATCACGATCTGCCGAGAATTCCGGTCAGCTATCGACAACGTGCCCGGATGCCGCTGCTTCGGCCAAGCCAATGCCCCTTTATTTCTTCGATTCCGATGAAGACGGAATCGTCTATTCCGACGATTATGTGACGATTTCCCGCTGGTCAGGAAAGAAGCCCTTCGCACATTGGGCGAGATGGCCAGGGATGGCCTTCCTTACCGTAGGATCACAGTCAAGGTCCGGAACGACCATGACGGTCTGGTGCTTGAAGTGGCTTTGACCTTTGCCGTCGAAACGCGGCATTTCGACGAACGGATTTTCCAGATCAACATGCGCATGAGTTGACGGCCCGATCGTTGTCGTGCCGACCATGAGATTCTGGAGCAGCCGGCATCTTCCCCAAGGGAACATTAGAAGTCTCTAATTGTTATCTTAAGCAGCGGGAACCTCCCGGGTTTCTGCTGCAGATCGGGGTGCAACCCGGTCGGCCCGCGCCCTCCGCCAGAGGCGCGGGCTTCGTTTGTTTAGCCGATGCGCAACGCCATGCGGCGGCAGCATATTGGAAACCTGCGGGAGCATAAGCAGCAGAAGTCGCTACCGCGGCGCCCTGGCGCCCAGGCAACGGAGCCCGTCGTCCGACAGGGCGGCGGGCTTTTTGATGCGGGCCGGGTCATCGCGCAACCGGTGGAAATCCAATGCATGTCGCGCAAAAGTGTGAAGCGGTTTTGCGATAACGACATGCATCAAGACAAGAACCTTAAGCGCGTCGCATGAGGCCGGTCGAACGCGACGCGCTTTAGCTGGGAGAGATGGCCGGCGCTGCTTCGTGAGGCGTGGGGTAAGGTGCCTGATGCAGCGCCGGCCAAGCGGAAATCAGGTCCGCCGCAGCCAGATAGTAGCTGCGTTGGCGCGGCGGGTAATTGCGTGATCGCGGAAGCCACACCATTGCAGACCACTTGCCACGAGCCCGGCCTGTGCAGCGGCTGACCCGAAGCATTCATTCATTCTGACGATGCACCGGACGCCCGGACGGCGGAAATTGGACGCCGCGTTCGCTCTCGATTCAGCGGCCAGCGGTGTTCCCTGCAGATTTCGGACGAAAGGCCATTTCACCCTTGTTGCGCCTGGATTCTTATCAGATCGTGGCAAGGATTGCTTTTCCCGCCGCGTTTGCCGGCGTTCTGCTGTTTGCCCTTTTGCCGGAGCAGCTCCTGCAGGGTCTTGGCCTGGCTTTCACGTTTGGTCACGACAAGCTCAATCACGCCGCCGCCTTCGTCGTGCTGGCGGCTCTCGGAAGTCTCGGCTGGCCGGAACACAAGGCGAAGCTGATCGTCCTCCTCGTGCTCACGGGCGCGGCGATCGAGGGCCTTCAGGCCGTGCAGCTGATAGGGCGCCACCCGGATCTATTCGACTGGGTGGCCGACTGCGCCGGAATGGCCTTCGGGCTGACAATTGCAGGCTGGACAAAGCGGCTCGCCGGCGGATTGCCATAGCTCGAAAGCGCATAACGGAATCGGCGCGCCCGTGCTGCAATATGGGGAAAATGGCCGGCGTCACTTGGGGGGGCGCGTTGGGGTAAGTTGCCTGACGGACGCCGGCCAGGCGAAAAAATCAGGTCCGCCGCAAAGTAATGTAGCAGCAATGGCAAAGCGCGGCAGTAGCGTGATCGCGGAAGGTCCGCCTTCTCGCCTCCGATGCGGTGACCCGTTTTGGGTCAATAATTCTGGCACCTGAATTGCGCTGTAAGCAATGCCGGGGAACACTCCGGCGATCGTCCCCGAATATGGGGCCTCGCCGCTTCGCAAATGGAGCGGCGGGCCTTTTTGCCGGAAGTCGCCAAGCCTTCGCTGGCCCCATGGTTTCACGCCAGATAATTCTTGCAGATCATCGACAATCCGCTCGGCACGAGATCGTCATCCGGCCGACCGAGCAGCCGTAAACGCTGCCGAAGATTCGCCGACGGCCAAGCGGGAGATCTCGGCATGAGCCGTCACGGACCGGGCGCCATTCGAAGCTTGCTCAACGGTAGGAGCCGGGCCGGCCTCGATCATGAATCCCGAGGCTGATCTCGCCAATCATGCTCTTGCTGGAACCCTAGAAGCTCACGCAGCTTGCGATTTGAGATTGGCCCCTCAAATTGCTCTATCGAGCGTGTAATCGGCGTGCCTGGTGCATGCTTCTTGAGAAACTCTTCCGTTGGCGCATCGGCAACGATATTGTCGTTGACGGCATTGAAGATTTGGAACCCCAAACCGTCCTTCTCGATGCAAAGATGCACGATCTGGCCTAGATCGCGCGTGTCCATATAGGTCCAGCCATCGCGCCGCCGTTTTGAAGCGTCCGCCAAAAACTCCGGAAACCGTGCATAGTCTTGCGGCTCGACAACGCCACCTATTCGGAGCGCGTAAATGTCGTATCCGGTGCGGGAAGCGAAGGAGCGTGCGATCTTCTCGCCCAAGACCTTGGAAAGACCGTAGCTGTCGGTCGGATCGGTATCGTAGTCTTCTTCCACCGGAAACGATGTGAAATCGCGTTCGCCTTCGGCAAAACACACGCCATAGACCGTCTCGCTGGACGCGGTGATGATCTTGCGGATGCCGAGCTTGGTGGCGGCCTCGATTACATTGTAGGTCGACAGCACATTGGCGGCGAACATGGCGTTGTCCGGTCGCAGGAATATTCTCGGGATGGCCGCGAAATGGACCATGGCGTCGACTGGGCCACGGCCTTTCCCGCCAAAATATTCGCCGAAACCGAAATGCAGCGTCAGTGCATTGTAGGTCTCGCCGGCATCGGCAAGGTTGGTGATGATGGTGTCGACGCCTGGCACATCAAGTGGCGTCAGGTCGAGGTTCAGGACCTGATGCCCACGCTTGAGCAGGTAAGGTATGACGTGACGGCCGATCTTGCCGCTGCCACCGGTGAAAATGATCCGCTTGCCCATGATTCCTCCAACGGACTTCTATCGGCGAGCGGAAATCTGGCCAAAAGGCATTTCCGCCCGGTCAAGAGCTATTCAGTCGCGCGCTATTCAAAGATGCCGTAGCCGGGCACGGCGTATTTGTGGACGCCATCCATGTCGAGATCGACGCCGATGCCGGGCACGTCGGGCACCACGATGTGGCCGTCTTCAACGATCGACCTGGCGCCGTCTGGCAGGCGCACATAACTGTCCCACACTTCCCGTTCTTCCAGGGCATGCCACTCCAGCACCAGGAAGTTCGGAACGCTCGCGCAGACATGGCACGTCGCCATTGTGCCGAGCGGCGTCGACACGAGATGCGGCGCGAACGGCACATAATACATCTCGGCGAGATTCGCGATCTTGCGGCTTTCCGCGAGGCCGCCGCATTTCGGCACGTCGGGCATGATGACGTCGGCGCCATAATTCTGGAACAACTCACGAAAACCCCAGCGCAGGTAGAGATTCTCGCCGACACAGATCGGGGTCTTGGTCCGCATGCGGATCTGCTTCAGTGCCTCAACATTTTCTGCCGGAATAGGTTCTTCCAGCCACAGAAGGTTGAACCGCTCCATCTCCCCTGCAATGCGGCTGGCGCTGAGCACGTCGTAGCGCGCGTGCAGGTCGATACAGAGATCGATGTCAGGGCCGATCGCCTCGCGCACCGCGGCCACGCGTTCCACCATGAAGCGCAGCTCCGCGCCGTTGATGGTGTGGTTTGCCGCGTCGAACTTTGCCGGATGGCGCAAATTGTCGATGTCGAATTTTAGCGCCGTAAAGCCCTCGTCCACCATGCGGCGCGCGCGCGCCGCGCATCCTTCCGGCGAACCGGTTTCTTCATCGCCGTCGCCGCAATCGGCATAGAGCCTGATCCGGTCGCGGAACTTGCCGCCGAACATGCGATAGAGCGGCTGGCCAGCAGCCTTCGCCGCTACATCCCACAGCGCCATCTCGAGCCCGGTCAGGGCAATGAGAAAGACGCCGGCCTGGGCGCCGGAGAACACATGGTCGCGGCGGATCTTGTCCCAGCAATATTCGACGTTGCGTGGATCCTGACCGATGAGCTCCGACTTGAGCTCCGAAATTAGGCCGACGATCGCGGCCGCGCCCGCATCGGGGTTCGCCTCGCCGTAACCGGAGATGCCGGCGTCCGTGTCGATACGGATCAGAGTCGCCTTGCCATGATAGGCGACGACCGCCGTCTTGATGTCCACGATCTTCATCGAACCCATCCTCCAATGATGGCGCCGCGCTTCAAACGCACCGTACGGGCGAATTGAACTCGTCCGATGAGCATATAAGATGAGAAGATGTGGCGTAAACCCCCTTTGAGCGATTACGCAGAAATGCACTTTGAAAGCACTGGAACCGTAGATCGCCGGGAATTCAGCCAAGCTAAAACTACTTGTTAGACGAGCATATAAGCGTATAAATGAGTGGCAGCAAGGCGACAAGCACAGCCATGCATGCCGCAAACCGGAGGAACAGGATGCAACAGCGACAGCTAGGATCGTCGCCGGTCAAGGTGTCGGAGATCGGCCTGGGGACTTGGGGTATGTCCGGCGCGTTTTGGGGCGCGGCCGATGACGAGGAATCGATCCGGGTGATTCGCCGCGCCCTGGAGCTTGGCATTACGCTGATCGACACAGCCGAAGCCTATGGACATGGCCATGCCGAGGAGGTCGTCGGCAAGGCGCTGGCCGGCCGCCGGGACAAGGCGATCATCGCGACCAAGGTTGCGCCCAACCATCTCGAACCTGCAGCGATAGAGGCGGCGCTTGATGGCTCGCTGAAGCGGATGCAGACGGACTATGTCGACGTCTATTTTGTCCACTGGCCGAATTCGGATTTTCCCATCGGCCCTACCATGACGATGATGGAGAGGCTTCGGTCGTCAGGGCGGATCAAAGCGGTTGGCGTCTCGAATTTCAGCACAGCTGATATGGACAGCGCCCGCCAGCATGGCGTCATCGACGTGCTCCAGCCTCCTTACAACATGCTGTGGCGCGAGGTTGAGGGGCAAACTCTTCCCTATTGCCGCAAGCACAATATCGGCGTCATGCCTTACAGCGGTCTGGCCCAAGGGCTGCTCACGGGCTTGCTCTCGCCGGATACCAAATTCGTCGAGGGAGACGAGCGGCGCACCACCGTGCTGTTCCAACCGGGCACCTACGAGCGCGCCGTCGGAGCCGTCGATGCCCTCAAGCCGATAGCGGCCAAATACGGCAAGACGCTGCCGCAGCTTGCGATCCAATGGCTCACCAGCAGGCCGGGTGTGAGTTCGCCCCTTGTGGGCGCGCGGACGGTCAGGGAGCTTGAGGAAAACGTCGAGAGTGTCGGTTGGAAGATTTCCGACGTGGACGTCGCGGCCATCGACAAACTCACCGCCCCCATCTGGGCGGAAATCAAGGACAAAGGCGACATGTTCGGATATCGCGCGAGGCAGCGTCAGGAACAGGAAGCCAGAAGAGCTTAGTTCGGTCGTGTCCTCCCGACACGCAGGCGGCGCGGTCAGCCTCGACAGCTGGCCGCGCCTGAAGAACGTTGCTTAGCTCGCCATTTCCTTGTCGGGCATGGCGACGGCAGTGGTTGCCTTCAGGTGTCGGCGCATCGCCTCTTCGGCGCGCTTGGCGTCGCGTGCGACCAGCGCCTCGTAGATCGCTCTGTGCATTTCTGTGGCGGAAGGAAGAGCATGCGGCATCTGGTTGCTGATGCGTCTGCTCGCCGCTTGCCACCACCGTGACGAATACATGAAGCGGTCAAGGATTCTGTTCCGGGAAGCGCGGCAAATTTCCATATGGAAATCCAGGTCGAGCTTCAGATACGCGTCCGGATTGTCTTCGGTCGCGGACATCGCCGCGAGCAGCGTGCCAAGACGTTCGAGGTTTTCCTTGGTCATGTGTTTGGCCGCGATGGCGGCGATGGCGGGTTCGATGATTATTCGCGTCGCGTGCGCCTCCGCCAGCAGTTCGCGGACCTGTTCGGGCGGCAGCCAGTCGATCAGCAATGGACTGAGATAATCCCATTCTTCGGCAGGACGCAGCACCACGCGCCTTCCCTGTGCGATCTCGATCATGTCGAGAGAAGCTAGGATCTTGAGCGCTTCCCGCGCGACCGCGCGCGAAACCCCGAACTCCTGAAGGATCTGCTGTTCCGACGGCCCCTGGCTGCCGGCGACGCCGCCGGTGGCGATGCGACGCGCGAGCACGCCCGCCACCTGCTTGGGCAAAGTTTGAAGCTTGACCTCCATGGAATCGGCCATTAACATCCACTTGTCTGATAAGCTTATAGGCTGATGGTTGGATATGCGGTCAACTTATCTCATGAATGCTCACTAACCCATAACTCCGCCCGCGGGAAGGGACGTTGGACTCTCAACTTCAATATCCCAGCCCAAGACGTTCGAGATCAGGACCATTGCGCGTCGGCTGACCGCGCTCATCGCATTGTGTCCGGCCGTCTCGACGGCTCGCGACGCACCGATTGCGTGGTTTGCAGGTCGCAGAGCCCGCCGGAAGGAAGGCAGGATGAAAGCAAAGGCTACCGCCGAAAGTCTCTGAGGCCATCGGCCTCGGCAGGGCAAGGCAGCATGTGGACGGGCGTGATCCGGGCTGTGTCGCGGCGGGAGGAGCAAAGCCACACTGCGGCTCAAGGGAAAACCTGGCCGTCGTCGCTCGACCCCAAAAAAGGGGCCGACCAATTACAAACAAGGAGGAAATTGTGATGTCCGGAAACCTATCGAGACGCAAATTCCTGGCCGCGAGTGCCGCGGTGACGGCCGGCTCGCTTGCTACGCCGTGGATCGCCAGAGCAGAGGCGAACGAGATCACCGCGCTGCTGATCACCGGCGGCCCGCTCTATCCCAAATACTGGGAGAAAATCGTCCAGGATTTCACCGCCAAGACTGGCATCAAGGTTCGCTACGATCTGCTGGAATTCACTCCGCTGACATCGAAAGTCGTCACACTCAGCGCCGCGAAATCGAGCCAGTACGACGTCTACAGCACGCACACCGCCCAGATCGATTCCTATTTCAACCATTTTGCGCCGCTGAACAGCTATTTCAGCGACTCCGAACTGGCTGACTTCTATCCGGTTGCGGTCAAATACCTACGCGATCCCAAGACCGGCAATCTGGCCGCTATCCCGCGCAACATGGATGCGCGCGTTCAATATTACCGCAGCGACATCTACCAGGAGAAAGGCCTGAAGCCGGCCGAAACCTGGAATGATCTGGTGGACGTCGGCCTGAAACTTACCGGCAATGGCCACTATGGGCTGGTCGTGCCGGGGCAGGGCGACCCCGCGCAGCGCACCTTCAGCGATCTCCTGTGGCAAGCCGGCGGGGACTGGGTCGATCAGGCCAACAAGCCAGCTTTCAATTCCGAAGCCGGCATCAAAGCCCTCACCTTCTACCGCGACCTCATCCAGAAGCACAAAATCGTGCCGCCGGACGCGGTCGGCTATCAGTGGAATGAAAATTCGACCGAATTCTCGTCCGGTACGGTCTACGCCAATTTCGACTGGCCAGGTGCCTTCGCAACCTTATCCAATCCGGAAACTTCGCGGGTCGTCAGCAAGTGGTCGACTGCACCCTACATCAGGGACAAGGCAGCGATTTCGTGCGCCATCTCCCATGCCATGGCTCTCAATGGACAATCAGGACGCAAGGAACCTGCCGTCGAATTCATCAGATATACGGTCGGTCCGGAGGCGCAGCGGCTGCAGTTCGATCAGTTCACCAACTTCCCCAGCAGTCAGGCGATCGCCAAGGAAGTGATTGCAGCGGCAAAAGGTCCCCAGGCCGTGTGGCTGCAGCAACTCGAGACGACGATAGCGAACGGCAAGGAATGGCCGAAGCTGGCTGGATTCTCGAAAGTCTGCACCTTGATGTTTTCGGCTATCGAACAGGCCCTGACCGACCAGGTCTCGCCGAGCGACTCGCTCAACCAGGCGGCGACTGAGGCGGAGGAGATCATGCGTCGGGCCGGAGCATACGACTGAGGATGCCGCCCGTCGCGCAGCACCAGGTCCCGGGGCGTCGGCGACGTTCGCCGCTGCCCTACACCTGGCAGAGGGGGTACCTCCTGGCCAGCCCCGCGCTCCTCGTCATGCTCGCCATCCTTATCTATCCGCTCGGATATTCTTTCATAATGAGTTTCTTTCGCTGGGATCTGAGCGGCTCAGCGCCATTCGCCGGAACTGGGAATTACACCGACGAACTCTTCGGCCGCCAGTTCAATCAGGCTCTGCGAAATCAGATCATCTTCAGCGTCGTTTCCATCACGGTGGAAGTGGTGGCTGGAATGGCGATCGCTGTGCTCGTCAACGGCAAATTGCGCGGAATGCGGCTCGCGCGCACCTTGCTGCTGGTGCCGCCGATGATCGCGCCCGCCGTCGTGGGGCTGAATTTCCGTTGGCTTTTCAACACCCAGTACGGGCTCGTGGACGCGCTGCTGCGCATGTTCAACCTGCCCGACATCCCCTGGCTCAATCATCCGACCTGGGCTCTTGTCTCGGTGATTGTCGCCGATGTCTGGCAGAATACGCCGCTGATGGTGCTGCTATTTCTTGCCGGTCTGCAATCCTTGCCGCAGGAGCCGCTCGAGGCCGCCACGGTGGACGGCGCCACGCCATGGCAGCGCTTCTGGCACATCGTGCTGCCACTGATGCGTCCGGTCATCATGATAGCGCTGATGCTTCGCATCATCGACACGTTCCGGACCTTCGACGTCGTATGGCTGATGACGCAGGGCGGGCCGGGAGGCGCCACAAACCTACTCACCGTCTATTCCTATCTGCTGGCGTTTCAGGCGGTGGATTTCGGACACGCGGCGGCGGTTTCCTACATCGCGCTGGGAATGTCGCTGTTCGTGCTCGGCCTCCTCTACGGGGTGCCGTGGCTGATTGCGAAACGGAGAGCGATATGACCGAAGCCGCGATCGTCAGCGCGCGTCCCAAGCCACGGCGCCGTCGCCGCCGGTTCACGGCAGGCGCCGCCGGCCAATATCTAGCGCTGGTTCTGACCATCGCCCTCACCGTCTTTCCGCTGGCATGGCTGTTCCTGACCTCGATCCGCAGTTCAGCCGACATCTTCTCCGTCCCGGTGCACATCATCCCCGAGACCGCGACGATGACGCAGTACGTCTCCGTCTTCACCGAGTACGACACGATGGGTTATGTGTGGAACACCGTCATCGTCTCGGTCGCGACGGTCATCTTGGTCCATCTGCTGGCCATACCCTGCGCATACGCCCTGTCGCGCTTCAGGATGCCGGGCGTCATGCTGATTTTTGGCCTGCTTTTGATCATGCGCATGATTCCGGTCATCGCGCTCGCCATCCCGCTCTTCGCCGTGTTCGCCGCGCTCGGCCTGCTGGATACCATTTGGGCGCTGATCCTGAGCCATACGGCGGCTAAACTGCCCGTCGCCATCTGGCTGCTGCTGGGCTTCATCCAGGATGTGCCCAAAGAGATCGAGGAGGCTGCCCAGTCGGACGGCGCCGGCACGGTGCGCACCCTGGTCCAGATCGTGGCGCCGCTGATTGCGCCTGGCATCGGGGCCAGCGCGGTCATCACCTTCCTTTTCACCTGGAATGACCTGCTGCTCGCATTGACGCTGACTTCCAGCAAGGCCGCACAGACGCTGCCAGTCGGGCTGACCAACTTCGTCTCGCAGTTCGGCATCGACTGGGGAGCGATGTCGGCGGCGGGCGTCCTCATGGTCATCCCGACCTTGGCGTTTGTCTGGTTTGCTCAAGGCCTGTTGGTCAAGGGTCTCACGACCGGTGCAGTTCGCGGCTGAATTGAGATCATGAAAAACTTGATCGAAGGGAGGATGAAACGTGGAAGTAGGCCAGGCAGCGGCAATAAAGGACATTTCTCGGCCACCGAGGCAGCTGGTCGACGCACTTGCAGCGATCGGTTCAGCGACCTTGGCCAGCGAGCTTTATCACAAGATGGGTATTCGCGATCCGCACATCCGAGGGCCGCGGCCGCTAACGCCCGGCCGCACGGCGGTCGGGCCGGCTCTCACCCTCCAGTGCATGCCGAAGCGCGAGGATCTCTACAACGAGACTGAGTATGAGGAGCCCGAACGCCAACTTCACCGTCACGTCCTGTACCCCACGCAGCCGGGCGACATGGTGGTCGTCGATGCGCGCGGCGACCTTGGCAGCGGTATCTTCGGTGAGATGATGTTGACCTATTTCGCCGGGCGTGGCGGGGCCGGCGTGGTTGTCGACGGGTGTATCCGAGATTCTGCCCAGGCGGCTGCCTTGGACATCGGCATCTGGGTGAGGGATGTCACGCCGAATTTCCACGCCCAGACCAACATCGTACCCTTTGCCGTTAACGTCCCCATTGCCTGCTCGAACGTACTCGTCATACCGGGAGACATCATCGTCGCCGACGATGATGGCGTCGTCGTGGTACCGGTAGCCCTTGCCCCAAAACTGGTTGAGCTCGCCGGCGAACATATCGAGTGGGAGGAATTTTCCCGCACGCGCTTGGCCGAGGGAGGCGACCTACGAAAATACTACCCGTTGAGCCCCGAAGGCGAGGCCGAATACCGCGCCTGGCGGCATGCTCAACGAAAATGAGTAGTGCCTGGACGGGAGGAAAATAGGTGTCTGCAATCCAGATAGAACAGCTCGGCAAGAGCTTTGGCGCCGTGGAAGTTCTGCGCGATGTGACGATCGAGATCGCCAGTGGCGAGTTTGTCGTCCTTGTCGGTCCCTCAGGCTGCGGCAAGTCAACCCTTCTGCGCATGATCGCCGGCTTGGAAGAACAGACGACGGGCGAGATCCGTATCGGCGGGCGGGTCGTCGACGAGATGCCGGCCAAATCGCGCGACATTGCGATGGTGTTCCAGAGCTACGCGCTTTATCCGCACATGAGTGTCGCGGACAATATGAGCTTTGCGCTTCGATTGGCGAAGGTCCCCAGAGAAGAGATTGTCGCGAGGGTGAAAGCGGCCGCTGAGATCCTCGGCCTGCAGGATCTGCTTGGCCGCATGCCACGCCAGCTGTCCGGCGGCCAGCGCCAGCGCGTCGCCATGGGCCGCGCGATCGTGCGTGATCCAGCCGCCTTCCTGTTTGACGAGCCGCTGAGCAACCTCGATGCCAAGCTGCGTGTCAAGATGCGCGCCGAAATCAAAAAGCTTCACCAGCGGCTGGGCCGAACGAGCATCTACGTCACTCACGATCAGACCGAAGCGATGACCCTTGCTGACCGTATCGTGGTGCTGAACCGCGGCCGGGTCGAGCAGATCGGCACACCTTCAGAGCTCTATGAGCAACCCGCCAACCTGTTCGTCGCCGGCTTTATCGGATCCCCGGAAATGAACCTGATCCCGGGCCGGATCGACAACGGCGCATTCGTCGCCGAGCAGGGTCTCCGCTTACCCCTGCCGGAGGACGGCCGGATGGGAGACAGGGAAGCGGTAGTATACGGAATTCGTCCGCAGCACATTGCAATCGGCGGGAACCACGTTCGGGCGGGGGTTCAGGTGGTCGAGCCGACCGGCGAGGCCCAGGAACTTACCTTAAATGCAGGTGGCGTCGACCTCATGGCCGAGGTGCGGGATCAGCCTCCGTTCAGACCTGATCAGGAGATTGGCTTGGAGATCATGGTCTCCAAGCTGCATCTGTTCGATGCTCGAAGCGGCATCAGGATTGTTTAGGGCAGGCGCTGCCGGGCTTCCGGCGATTCTCGGCATCGACCTTGGCCGGCATTGTCGAAGAGGCGTCGAAGGCTTCCGACGCCAGGGCATCGAAAAGCGGCCGATCTCCCTTCCAAGTGGTTATTCTCACAACAGAAATTCTAAGCGTTCGATCGGCCTCATGCAACGCGCTTTAAGGCTCTTGTTTTTATGCATGTCGTTATCGCAAAACCGCTGCACACTTTTGCGCGACATGCATTAACGCGCACAAGCTTCGGTGCTTGACACAGGTTTCGACAACTGGATAAGTGGATACACAGATACGCTCTGATCGGACTAAGGACATGGCAGCAGACGCAATCGAGCCGCTAGGCATCACGACCGCCGAGGAGGAGGCTTATCGTCACATTCAGCGGGCCCTGAGGATGGGGCGTTACCGCGCTGGGGACCGGCTTATCCCGGAAGAGATCGCGACGGAAATCGGCATGAGCCGCATGCCGGTTCGCGAAGCGTTCCGCCAGCTGGCCGCGGAAGGTCTTGTGGTCATTCGCCCGAACCGTGGCTGCATCGTCGCCGGGCTTACCCTCGATGAGATTTACGAAACCTTTGAAATGCGCTCGGTGCTCGAAGGGCTGGCGGTGAGGCTTGCCATGCCGCACATCGATGTCGAAGTGCTTGAAGAACTGGAACGCCAGCTCGACCGCATGGAGCGCGCCAGCCAGACCGGCAGCAGCGACTGGGTCGTGCGCCATCAGGCCTTCCATTTGCAGATTTGCCAATTGAGCAACCGACCCAAGCTGGTCCGGCAGATTGCCAGCCTGCACGTCGTGATCGAACCCTACCTGCGCATCTGGTTCGACTATGTCGACAAGCCCGCCAGCGCGCGCGCCGAGCACGAGATCCTGATTGAGGTGTTGCGGTCAGGTGATGCCGGCAAGGCAGAGATCGTCATGCGGGATCATATCGTCGAGACAGCGCCCCTTCTGGCCAACTTCGCAAGTCCCGGCCGCCGCTAGAAAACGCCATCTAACTCGTTGAAGCCGGAAGATAATCCGGCACGACGAAAGGGAACTGCCATACCGGCAAAAAAGAGGAGAATGACATGAAAATTAGCCGCATCGCAGCCATTGCGTCGGTCCTGTTCGGCCTGGTCCAGGCCGCCGTTGCACAAGAAACACCAAAGGCAATTACCATTGCCACCGAAGGAGCCTACGCGCCCTGGAATTTCACAACAGCCGACGGCAAACTGGACGGCTTCGAAGTCGATCTCGCCAATGATCTGTGCGGGCGAATGAAGATCGAGTGCAAGATCGTCGCACAGGACTGGGACGGCATGATCCCCGCGCTGACCGTTGGCAAGTTCGACGTGATCATGGCGAGCATGTTCATCACTGAAAAACGTCTGAAGATCATTGACTTTACCCAGCCATATGCGGTGGATCCCTCAGGTTTCGCGGTCGCAAAGGATAGCGAACTGGGCAAGGTCGGCATTTCCAACGAGCGGTTCAAGCTGGAGAATGAAGCCTCTGCGCAGGCGGCAATCGACAAGCTCAAGCCATTGCTGAAGGGAAAGATCATTGGAGTTCAGGCCGCAACGGCGAACCTGGAATTTGTGAAAAAATACTTCTCGGACGTCGCTGAGATTCGCGAATACAAGACCACCGAGCAACACGATCTCGATCTTGCCGCGGGTCGCATCGACGCGCTCTTCGCACAGCAGACAGCGCTGGCCGCCACGCTGGGCAAACCGGAGTTCAGCGACTATACGCTTGCCGGGCCGGGATTTGTCGGGGGGCTCTTCGGTCTTGGCTCCGGTGCCGGTATCCGCAAAGAGGACATCAAGCTGAAAGATATGCTCAACGGGGCCATCGACGCCGCGATCGCCGATGGCACGATCAAAACCCTGTCGCTTAAATGGCTCAAGAGCGACGTCACTCCAGTCAAGTAGGCGCTTGTCGGCGAACGGCCATTCCTGACCCGTTCCGGAGCTGAGCCGTTCGCCCTGCCGGGGGTATCGATGGTTGACGCATTCCGGCTACTTGGTTTCCAGCACGGAGGTTGGGGGGCTGCTCTTCTCATGGCGGCCTCGGTTACAGTGCTTCTGTCTGTGCTGGGCTTTGCGCTTGGCGCTGTATTCGGTGGGCTGGCAGCGGCCGGCCGTCTCCGCAACTCCAAGGTATTGAGGTTCTTGGCCCTTGGCTATTGCACGGTTTTCCGAGGCGTGCCCGACCTTCTGACCATTTATCTGCTTTACTATGGAGGAAGTGTCGCCCTGACCTCGCTTGGTCATAGCCTGGGCGGGTCCGGATTCGTCGGCGTTCCGGCCTTTGCCACTGGAACCTTGGCCATCGCAATCATCTCGGGCGCCTATCAAGCCGAGGTCTATCGAGGGGCCTACCTCGCCATCGACCAAGGACAGCACGATGCCGCTTGCGCGCTTGGTCTCAACCGGCTGCAGCGGCTGCGACAGGTTATTTTTCCCCAGCTCCTGAGCTACGCGCTGCCAGGTCTCGGCAACGTGTGGCAGTTGGTTCTGAAGGACTCGTCGCTGATATCGGTAATCGGCCTCGTTGAACTGATGCGCCAGGCACAGATCGCTGCAGGTTCGACCCGTGAACCATTCATCTTCTACATTGCTGCAGCCTTGCTCTATCTGGCTATCGCTTCCGTCACGGGCCATGCCTTTTACCGTCTGGAACGAAAGGCGCCGTGGCGCGTCCGGTCGGCATGATAGATTTCAGTTTTTTCCTCGAAATCCTGCCGAAGCTCCTCGCCGGCCTGCCGCTTACGATAGAATTGGCCCTGACTTCCATTGTTGCCGGCTTCGTCCTTGCCGTCACATTGGCGCTTGCCCAGCAATCGGAATCGCCCTTCGTCGTTTTGCCGATCCGTGGCTTCGTTGCCGTGTTCAGGGGCACGCCCCTGCTGGTGCAGATTTTTCTGACATATTATGGCCTTGGTCAGTTCCGGCACCAACTGTCGGCAATTGGATTATGGGCCGTTTTCCGCGAACCCTACTGGTGCGCAATCATCGCGCTGACACTCAACACCACCGCCTATGGCAGTGAAATCCTCCGCGGCGCGATTCAATCGGTGCCGCGCGGCCTTGTCGAGGCGGCCCGGTCTGTCGGCCTGTCCACCTGTCTGACCTATCGGCATGTTATCCTGCCGCTGGCCTTTCGCCAGGCTCTGCCGAGTTACGGCAACGAAATCATCCTGATGATCAAGGGCACGTCTCTGGCCTCCATCGTGACCTTGATGGAGGTGACTGGAATTGCCCAGGGATTGATCTCCCAGACTTACCGCGCCTTTGAAGTCTTCATCTGCGCGGGCGCCATTTATCTCACTTTGAATTTCGCGATCATCCGTGCCTTGGCGGCACTCGAATACTGGATGTCGCGGCATCTGCGGCACCGCCCCTCGACGATGAGGGACGCCGCCTCTTGAGCACGATCAGAAGGGCATAGCATGCGAAATTTTGAGAAACCAACGCGCTCGGTCGTCGTTTCACGCGAGGCCATGGCCGCCACCTCTCATCCGTCGGCGACCCTGACGGCGGTGGAGATCATGGCGACCGGCGGCAACGCCATGGATGCCGCCATCGCAGCCTGCGCGGTGCAATGTGTCGTCGAACCAGCCTCGACAGGCATTGGAGGCGATTGCTTCGCTCTTCTGTCGCGAAACGGATCCGGCGAGGTCATCGCCTACAACGGATCGGGCAGGACACCCGCCGCCCTCACAATTGACTGGTTCCTCGAACGTGGCATGGCGGAGGTAGCTCGCAATTCTCCTGGCTCCGTCACCATCCCGGGAGCGATCGATGCCTGGACCAGATTGCACGCTGATCACGGGCACATGCCCTTCGATCAAATTCTGGCCCCTGCTATACGCTTCGCCGAGGAAGGCTGCGCCATTTCACCGCGGGTCCATCGTGACTGGGCGTTGGAGGAAGAACTTCTGGCCTCCGATGTTACTGCGAAACGGATTTTCCTGCCAAACGGTCGCGCGCCAAGCGTTGGCCAAGTGCATCGCCAGCCTGAGTTGGCTGCAACGCTGCGGCTGATCGCAAGAAAAGGACGAGAGGCTTTCTACGCTGGCCCTGTGGCCGAAGACATGGTCGCCTATCTTCGTGGGCTCGGCGGATTGCACACACTCGAAGATTTCGCCTCGGCAACAGGCGAGTACGTGACCCCGATCAGCACGGCGTTTCGAGGCTGCGATGTGTTCGAATGTCCGCCGAATGGCCAGGGTGTGATCGCGTTGCTGATTCTAAACATCCTCTCGCGCTTCGAAGCCAACGGCGACCCGCAATCCGCGGACCGGCTTCACCTGGAAATCGAAGCGACACGCCTCGCTTACGCCGCGCGTGACCTGCTCGTCGCCGATCCTGATGCGTCCGAGGTCCCGGTGGCCGACATGTTGTCGAATGCTTGGGCCGATCGTCTGGCCGGCATGATTGACCTAAAGCGCGCCCGCGCGGACCTGCCGGCGTTCGATATGCCGCTGCACAGCGACACGGTCTATATTTCCGTTGTCGACAAGGATCGCAATGCGGTCAGTTTCATCAACTCGGTCTTCGACAGCTTTGGCTCGGGCCTGGTCTCGCCACGCTCCGGTGTCGTCTTGCACAATCGCGGGCAAAGCTTTTCCCTTGACCCCAGGCACCCCAATGCAGTGGCGCCGAACAAGCGGCCTCTGCATACCATCATACCCGGGATGCTTGCGAGAGGCGACCGGGCAGAGATGCCTTTCGGCGTTATGGGTGGCTACTACCAGGCAATGGGCCACGCGCACCTGCTGACGAAGGTGCTCGACTTCGGGATGGACCTGCAGGAGGCGATCGATCTGCCGCGGGTCGCCCCCGTCAGCGGCACGATGAAGGTCCAGGCCGAACACGGGCTCGCTCGCGAAACCGTAGCTGAACTTAGCCGGCGCGGTTTCGAAATTATCCCTGCGACGGACCCGATCGGCGGTGCGCAGGCCATCCGCATCGATTGGGCAAACGGGACGCTGCTGGGTGGTTCTGAACCGCGCAAGGACGGCTGCGCCCTCGGTCTTTAGAGCGGTTGTGGCCGGAGCGGAATCCAAGATGCTGAAGGCGTTCTTCATCGCCATTTGGCCGGCGAGCAGGAGCCTCTGGCGCCATGGTCCAGATAATTCTTGCACGCCATCGACAATCCGCTCGGCGCGAGATTGTCACCCATGTCTAGGTATAAACTGTTACCTATGTCTCCGGGCCGTACAGGGAAAAAATGGTGCCCAGAGGCGGATTCGAACCACCGACACGCGGATTTTCAGTCCGCTGTCGGTGATTGATATTGTTCAGATTTTAGGCCGAATGTCGCGTTTGTGTCGCGTCAAGCCAAAACCGCCCGCTCGGCCTGAACTCGTTGCCCTGTTCAGCGCCCAAACGCGCGTGCCGTGGTGCCGACAGTCATTCAGATGGATGATGGTATGGTTCGGCACTCATAGTAAGCACTGATCCCCAGGCAATTTAGAGACTTTCTGAGGTCCATGTTCCCTATGGGCGCAAGCGGCGCGACGACGGAGGTGTTGGCGCAGGCGGCGGGGTCGGCGTCGTCGAGGCTCGCACGCCTGGAAGCCACGACGACCGACGTCGACCAACGGGCAACCGTGGGGCGCTCGATCGATCAGGAGATGGCACGGGCGACGAGCCAGTTCGACAGCGACAGGCGTGTCAACCAGCCGCAAGCGCAGGCGATCGAGAAGCAATTGCAAGTTCTCAAGTCAACCGGCAACGCTGTCGCGGCTCAACAGGCGGGACTGCACGCCATGGAAAGGCAGTCTTCCACCGCATCGCATCTCCTCCAAAGCTTTTTGCGGCGTCAGCAGGATGCCAGCGAGCGGGGTCAACTCGGCCAGGCGGATGCCAGAGTGTTTACGCTCGCCACACCGCCGGAGCGGGCGAGCTCGCTTCATCCGATCTTTCTGCTTCCTGTTCGGGAGATCCCTACATGATTATCGAGTTGTTCGGTCCGCCTGGTGCAGGCAAGACGACCCTTCTCCGCGCCCTTTGCCGTGAGCTGGCGAAACACGACATCCGTGTGAAGACAGTCAATGGCTATCGCCGGATTGATTTTGTGTCTGTCGGCAGCGAAGTCGATTCGGTCGAGGATGAAAGCCCGGAGACACGCCATGGTATCCAGCGTCTGGTGCACAAGCTCGCCACCGCGAGTCCGGTCTTGTTCTCGACCCCGCCGAGCGAGGGGGCCGCTGCGCGGCTTTTGGCATCGATCCCTCCAAAAAGCCGAATATGGGCGTTGCGTCTGAAGATCGACGTCGTTTTGCTCTTCGAAGCCTGGAATACGGCGAAGGCCTCAGAAGGGTACTTCATTTTCGAAGAGGGCATCGTTCAGGCGTTGTGTGCGCTCGTCCTGTTGGGACGAAATCCAAGTATCGACATGGTTCGTAATTGCCTGACGTTCCTGCCGCGACCGGATCTCCTCATTCAAGTCGACGCGCCCGGGGAAACGCTGCGCCACCGCCTCATTGAGCGGTATGCGCGGCAGCCGTACCTCGAGCGCCTTCTCGAAGTCGGAGTGGTCAGGGGCCTGAAGCAAGCGGATATCGCGAGGGAGATCGGCCAATGCCTGCAAGACAAATGGCCGCTGATGCGTGTCGACGGCCTCGACCCACGCAATTTCGAACAGGTCGTCGCGCGCATCGTGGGGCACGGATTGCCCGCGACGGCATGCGTCGGGCCAGACTAGAGGCGCGAGTTGCATGGTGTTCACGGTGAGATCGTTCGTTGGCATTCGCAGATTTCTGCGGGCGCAGCGGCGACCGTTCGGGAGCGTCCATGAGAACCCTGCACCCGCTCGTCGGGATTACCGAGCAAGCCACCAGACGGCTGGGTACGGTGCCCATTACTCCGACACGTACCGGTCCGGCTACTATGCAGCTCTGTGGTCGGGTATCGAAAAGCCTTTGGTCGAACGTATTCTCCTGCCTGTCGGCGGGCCGAACCGGAAATGCCTGGACTTCGCATGCGGCACAGGCCGCATAGCAAATATCGCAGCTCCATTTTTTGGTGAAGTCGTCGGCGTTGACATCTCCCAATCTATGTTGGCTAGCGCACGGGTTCCGAAGAACGTGAAATTGGTCCGCGCTGATCTTACGTTCTCTCCGCTTGCCGAAAGGTTCGACGTGGTCACGGCATTCAGATTCTTCCTCAATGCTGAAGATGAGCTCAGGAAGGATGCACTGTCGGCCATCAGCGCGCATTTGAACGAAGGTGGATTGCTAATCTCGAATATCCACATGAATGCGACCTCCCCAATAGGGCTGGTCTGCCGCATTCTGAACCGTTATGCAGGAGGGACAGTCCGCCACACTTTGAGCATTAAAGGATACGAGCAGACGCTCATTGCAAATGGCTTTATTGTCGAGCGGATAGTTGGGTACGGTTTTTTGCCGCGACCCGGGAAATTGCTGCCAAGACTGTGCGAAATATTGATGGTGCCGTTTGAAAGGATCTGCGCAAGTGCCAGGATTCCGGCGGAGCTTGCGCAGAATTTCCTGGTGGTTGCCAGAAAGCGGTAAAGCCGGCGGGCACATGAAATTTGAAACCGAGCATTTGCCATGAGGCTGGTCTTTGTTGAAGCTCATGTCGCGTTCATGTCGCGTGGAGTTGCCGACAGTCGCAGGAAACCCTTGAAAATCAACGGTAACAGTTCACAACACGGCGCGACATGAAATGCCGTACGTCGCCAAGTTGGCGACACCGCAAGCCATTGATTTTATATGAGGAAGTAGTGGTGCCCAGAGGCGGATTCGAACCACCGACACGCGGATTTTCAGTCCGCTGCTCTACCAACTGAGCTATCTGGGCCTGCTCCGGCGGGCGGCAATCTGCACACCGGGTTCATGAAAGCGCCGTCGGCACCCCTTGAAAGCGCGTGGGTTATAGCACGGGAATCCGGCCTGTCCAGCGCTTAGAGCATGATCCCGAAAAGTGGAATCCGGTTTTCGGAAAAGATCATGCTCAAACAAAAAGCATGATCCCGAAAAGTGGAATCCGGTTTTCGGAAAACATCATGCTCAGGCAAAACGCCAGAACCTGTTCCGTCCGACAGTGCCCGGATGGAACAAGTTCTGGACATTGAGTTCAGGCGGGAAGCGACAGGCAGTCGGCAAGGCCGATCATCGGTCACAATCGCGGCCGCGAAACCGTCCCGAGCTTGTGGAAAACCGCAGGCGGACGGCGCTATTTCTGGTCGTCGTCGTCGTCCTCGTCGTCGCGGCCCGGGATGACGTAGACGCCCTTCAGCCAGCGGTTGAGGTCGATGTCCTTGCAGCGCTTCGAGCAGAACGGGTAGGTTTCGCGCGCCGATGGCTTGCCGCATTCGGGGCAGGGCCGCTTGGGTCGCAGCGGCGTGACCTTGTCGTCCGGGCTCATATCCGCGCACCCGCCAGCCAGTTGACGTGCACCTTGAAGCCTTCGCCGCTCAGCAGCGCCACCGTCTCGTAGAGCGGCAGGCCGACGACGTTGGTGTAGGAGCCGACGAGCTTGACGACGAAGGCGCCGGCAAGCCCCTGGACGGCATAGCCGCCGGCCTTGCCGCGCCATTCTCCCGACGCGATATAGGCGTCGATCTCCTCGCGCGGCAGCCGCTTGAAGCGCACCCTGGTCTCGACCAGCCGCAAGCGCTGCTTGCCGCCCGGCGTGATCAGGCAGATGCCGGAATAGACCCGGTGCGAACGGCCGGACAGCAGCCCGAGGCAGTTGGCGGCATCGTCGAGCGTCTCGGCCTTGGGCAGGATGCGCCGCCCGACGGCAACCACCGTGTCGGCGGCCAGCACGAAGCTCGGCAGGTAGTCCGTCTCGGTTTTCAGCGAGACCAGCGCCTTCTCGGCCTTCTGCGTCGCTAGCCGCTTGGCCAGCGACCGCGGATGCTCCGCGCGCAGCGGTGTCTCGTCGACATCGGCCGGCAGCACGCGGTCCGGCTCGATGCCGGCCTGCTGCAACAGCTCGATCCGGCGCGGCGAACCCGAGGCAAGCACGAGCTTCTGCAAAATGCCCATCGCGATCCCGGCCGGGTCCTTGAACTTACTTGAAGCGGTAGGTGATGCGGCCCTTGGTCAGGTCGTAGGGCGTCATCTCGACCAGGACCTTGTCGCCGGTCAAAACGCGGATGCGGTTCTTGCGCATGCGGCCGGCCGTGTGGGCGATGATTTCATGTTCGTTTTCGAGCTTGACCCTGAACATCGCGTTGGGCAGCAATTCCGTCACGACACCCGGAAACTCGAGGACTTCTTCCTTCGGCATTCGATACCTTTGCTTGGATGGGTACTTCCAGCGCCCCGGCCGGAAAGTTGCGCGGAACCTATATGATAAACGTCCGCTTGTGAACACGCTTAATCCGCGGCGTTTTCAGCCTCGTTGCCGAGAAAACGGCGGCCGATCCGCGCCTTCAGCCGCTCGCGCACGTCGCGATAGGCAGCCATGATCTGTTCGCGCGTGCCGCTGACGCCGGTCGGGTCGGGCATCGGCCAATATTCGACTTCGACGGCCAGCGAGCGGGTGAGTTCGAGCGCGGTATGGTGGGCTTCCGGCGCCAGCGTCACGATCAGGTCGAAATAATCGTCTTCGAGGTCGTCCATCGTTCTCGGGTGCCGTTCGCCGAGCGACAGCCCCTCTTCGGCCAGCACGGCATCGACGAACGGATCGCGTTCGCCGCCGCGCACCCCGGCCGAGGCGACGAAAGTGGTAGGCGGGAGCACCTTGCGCGCCAGCAATTCGGCCATCGGCGAGCGCACGGCGTTCATGCCGCAAACAAACAGGATCGAGCGGGGCAGGATCGAGCGGGGCAGCGGGGCGGCCAGTTTAACCTCGCCAGTGCAGCACGCAAACCAGCGTGAACAGCCGGCGCGCCGTGTCGAAATCGATGTCGATCTTGCCGGCAAGCCGGTCCATCAGCGTCTGCGAGCCTTCATTGTGCAGGCCGCGCCGGCCCATGTCGATCGCCTCGATATGGCTGGGCGTCGCGGTGCGGATGGCGTCGTAATAGCTTTCACAGATCATGTAGTAATCCTTGACGATGCGCCTAAGCGGCGTCAGCGACAGGATATGGGTGACCACGGCTGCGCCGTCCTCGCGCGCCACCGCGAACACCAGCCGGGATTCGGCCAGCGACAGTTTCAGTCGGTATGGCCCGGCGCCGTCGTCATTGACCGGCTGGAAACGGTTCTCCTCGATCAGGTCGAAGATCGCCACCGCCCGCTCATGCTCGACATCGGGCGTCGAGCGGCCGATCGTCTCGTCGAGCTCGACATCGATCAGCCTGGCGCGGGTTTCGTCGTAGTCGGACATTTCTACATGTTCAGCCGGATGGCGACGGAGCGTCCATGCGCATCGAGCCCTTCCGCCTTGGCCAGCGTGATCGCCGCCGGCGCCAGCGCCCGCAACTGTTCCGGCCCGAGCTTCAGGATCGAAGTGCGCTTGACGAAATCGAGCACCGAAAGCCCGGACGAGAAGCGCGCCGAGCGTGCTGTCGGCAGCACGTGGTTGGAGCCGGCGACATAGTCGCCGATGGCCTCCGGCGTATGCCGGCCGAGAAACACCGCACCGGCATTGCGCATCCGCGCCAGGAAAGCCTCTGGGTCGTCGATGGCAAGCTCGACATGTTCGGCCGCGATGCGGTCGACCAGCGGCAGTGCTGCCTCGATCGTCGGCACCAGGACTATGGCGCCGAAATCGCGCCAGCTCGCCGCCGCCGTCGCGGCGCGCGGCAGGTTCTGCAATTGGCGTTCAACCGCCTGTTCGACCGCGTCGCCGAAGGCAGGGTCGTTGGTGATCAGGATCGATTGCGACGATACGTCATGCTCGGCCTGGGCCAGCAGGTCGGCTGCGATCCAGTCGGGGTCGTTGCTGCCGTCGGCGACGACCAGCACTTCCGAAGGCCCGGCGATCATGTCGATGCCGACCGTGCCGAACACCTGGCGTTTGGCCGCCGCGACATAGGCATTGCCGGGGCCGACGATCTTGGCGACGGGCTTTATCGTCTCGGTGCCATAGGCAAGGGCTGCGATCGCCTGGGCGCCGCCGACGCGGTAGATTTCGGAAACGCCGGCAAGGTCGGCCGCGACCAGCACCAGCGGCGGCACGTCGCCGCCGGAGGCTGGCACCACCATGGCAATGCGCTCGACGCCGGCGACCTTGGCCGGCACGGCGTTCATCAGCACCGAGCTCGGATAGCTCGCCGTGCCGCCCGGCACATAGAGCCCGACGGCCTCGATCGCCGTCCAGCGCGAGCCGAGCTCGACGCCGGCGGCGTCGGTATAGCGATCGTCTTTAGGCAGCTGCCGCTGGTGATGGGAGCGGATGCGCTCGCGGGCGAATTTCAGCGCCTCGACCGTCTGCGGATCGGCTGCATCGTAAGCCTTGGCAATGTCATCCTTGGACACCGCAATGCCGAGCCTTGTCAGGTCGCCGCCGCCGAATTTCTGCGTGTAGGCGACGAGCGCCGCGTCGCCGTCGGCGCGCACCTTGGCGATGATCTCGCGCACCACGGCGTCGACGTCGGCCGAGACTTCCCGCTTGGTCAGCAGGAACGCGGCAAAGCGCTGCTCGAAATCGGCGTCGGACTGGCGAAGCGTGATGGCCATCGGCTCAGACTCTGTGGACCGGGCGCGACGTCGCTTCCCAGGCACCGCCGACATCGGCAAGCCGCGCCTCGATGCATTCGACATCGAGCATGATGGCGCCGCCTCCCGCAAAGATCAGCTCGACGATGCCGGCCGGCTTGTCTAGCGCGAGAAAGCTGATCGCCAGCAGCGACAGCACCTCGTCCGGTTTGTCGCGGGCAATGCCGCTGGTCTTGGCGGCGAGCACCCGGTCGAAATGCAGCACCGCTTGCCGCCGCTCATTGTGCTGGCGCAAGAAGCCCGATTTCGCCTCCCAGACGAAGCGGTTCATGGTCAGCACGAATCGCTTGACCGAAGGCAGGTATTCGAGATCGCTGACCTTCATCACGGCATCCTGGACATGCGCCGAGATGATGCTCAGATCCTGATCGTCGAGCGCGACAAGCTTAAGGCCATTCATGCGGAATTCGCACCTGCGAGTTGACTATTCGACCTTCTGTTAGGCGGTCTTTCCGGCTCGTGCAACCGCACCGGAGGTCTTGGCCAGGCAATCGCCCCGGTCAGCGCCGCCCCTCGTCCGCCTGCCGGGACCTTCTCCCCGTATAGGGACGAGGAGAAGAGGCTGGCCGCAACCTCGGCACCCTCTCCGCAACGCTGGAGATTGGCGAAATCCTTCGCCAGGCGGTCCTTCTCCCGTCCCTATACGGGGAGAAGATGCCGGCAGGCAGATGAGGGGCGGCGCTGACCTGAGCCTGCTATCGTTACCCCGAAATGCGCTCGATCTCCGCGCCGCAGCCGGACAGCTTTTCTTCCAGCCGCTCGAAGCCGCGGTCGAGATGATAGACGCGGTTGACCGTGGTCTCGCCTTCTGCCGCAAGGCCGGCGATGACCAGCGACACCGAGGCGCGAAGGTCGGTTGCCATGACAGGCGCGCCCTTCAGCTTCGCCACGCCGTCGACGATCGCCGTCTGGCCGGACAGCGTGATGTGGGCGCCGAGCCGGGCGAGCTCCTGGACGTGCATGAAGCGGTTTTCGAAGATCGTCTCGGTGATGCGCGACTTACCCTTGGCCATCGTCATCAGGCCCATGAACTGCGCCTGCAGATCGGTCGGGAACGCCGGGAACGGCGCCGTCGTCACGTCGACCGGCGAAATGCCGGCGCCGTTGCGCCTGACGCGGATGCCGGAATTGGTCTGCGTGATCTCAGCACCGGTCTGCGAAATGATGTCCAGCGCCGTCTGCAACAAGTCGGGCCGCGCGCCTTCCAGCACGACGTCGCCGCCGGTCATCGCCACCGCCATCGCATAGGTGCCGGTCTCGATACGGTCGGGGATCACCCTGACGCGGGCGCCCGACAGCGCCTCGACGCCGTCGATGGTGATGGTCGCGGTGCCAGCGCCGGAGATCTTCGCACCCATGGCGTTGAGGCAGTCGGCAAGGTTGACGATCTCGGGCTCGCGGGCTGCGTTTTCGAGCACCGTTTCGCCCTTGGCCAGCGAGGCCGCCATCATCAGCACATGGGTGGCGCCGACCGAGACTTTCGGGAACACGTAGCGGTTGCCGACCAGCCGGCCGTTCCTGGTCTTGGCGATGACATAGCCGGTGTCGACGTCGATATCGGCGCCCAGCGCCTGCAGGCCTTCCAGGAAGAGGTCGACCGGCCGCGTGCCGATGGCGCAGCCGCCGGGCAGCGACACCTTGGCCTCGCCCATGCGGGCCAGCAGAGGGCCGATCACCCAGAACGACGCCCGCATCTTCGACACCAGCTCGTAAGGCGCCGTCGTGTCGACGATGTTGCGGGCGGAGAAATTGATGGTGCGCGAATAGCCCTCATGCTGCTTTTCGCGGCGGCCATTGACCGAATAGTCGACGCCGTGATTGCCGAGGATGCGGATCAGCTGCTCGACGTCGGCCAGATGCGGCACGTTTTCCAGCGTCAGCGTGTCGTCGGTCAAAAGCGCGGCGATCATCAGCGGCAGCGCGGCGTTTTTCGCGCCCGAGATCGGGATGCTTCCGGCAAGCTTGTTGCCGCCGACAATTCTGATGCGATCCATGAAGAGCGTCCCCTCGGCCGAAAAGCCGGTTTAAATCGGTTGAGTCAGTTGCGGCCCATCTAGACCATTGGCCGGCTTGGTTCAAGAAACAGGCTATTTCCCCGCGTTGGCCCACGATACCTTGGCCAAAATACCGGCGACCAACATAGCCGATTCGCGTTAATCCTTCTGCTTTGCCGCCTGCAGCCCGTCCGGCCGCTGGTCGGCCCCGCCGGTTCGCCGTGAGCGCAATTGCGCCTTGCGCTTCTGCAGATTGGCACGCAACTGCTCGGCCAGCCGGTCCTTCCGGCCAGCCTTTTTTGGTAGACCATCCTTGTTCGGAGAAATTGTCTTGTCGTTCATCGTCCCGTCCCCGGCCGGCGACCCGCCGGTGCGGATCAAGGGATAGCCAACATTGTGGCATGGCCATGTCCGGAACAATCGCCTGGTGCGGCCTTTCAACCCGTCTTTGTCTTGGCCTTGCGCTTGCCGGTTCGATATGGCAGAAGCCCCGCCATCGGCGGCTGCGGTAGCTCAGTGGTAGAGCACTCCCTTGGTAAGGGAGAGGTCGAGAGTTCAATCCTCTCTCGCAGCACCAGTCTATCCCGTTGAATGGGAACAACTATCTGACTTTGTTGGTCTTTTTGCCGCCTGTCTGGTACACAGAGGTGGTACACATGAGCTTGAGAATGCCCGGGCCTTGGCAGCATAAGAAGACTGGCGTCTATTACCTTCGGCAACGCGCGCCTTCCGATTTGAAGGATATTCCACTCGATGGAAGGGTGACGATTCCCGTTGGCGGCACCATGAGAACGGTGAAAGCGGGCGCAACCGTCAAGGTCAGCCTCGATACCAAAGATCCCGCAGAGGCCAAGAGGCGGCATCGCGAGGCCGACGCTGCACTCCATGAGTTCTGGCAGCGGTTCAGGCAAGGCCCTCAGCCGCTCACCAGCAAGCAAATCCAGGCTCTAGCGGGCATCCTCTACGCTCGCCTGGTCGACATGATGGACGGTGAGCCGGGGGAGGAAGGCATCTGGAAAGCGGTCCTGCGGCTGAACAAGGGCAAAGAGGAGGGCGGTGAGCTTGACCAATGGTTCGGCCCCACGGTCGACGAGTTGTTCGCCGAGCAGGGCGTCAACACCGACCTCTTCAGTCGGACCCGCGTCGTCCGTGCGGCCTCCAAGGCAATCCAGCTTGCGGCTGAAACCAATCTCAGGAAGGCCGGAGGCGACTATTCGCCCGACGAAGCGCGAAAGCGTTTCCCCAATTGGGAGGCCGAGCGCGGCGAGGCCAAGCCAGCGCCACGGACGGCGGGGGACTTGGACCTGTTCGCCTTACTGGACCACAAGTTCGCGACACAGAGCCTCAAGGAGAAGACCAAGAGTGACTACGCGCGGGACCTCGCCAAATTCGTCAAGAGCAGCGGGCACCGGAACGCTCAGGACGTGACGAATGAGGATGTTCGGAAGTGGCGTGACGAATTGATAGCCGAGGGGCTATCGCCGTCGAAGGTCAACGGCAAGGCTCTTGCGGCTTTGAGCGCGGTCCTCACCCATGCAGTCAGGGAGTTCGGCCTACCGACAAACGTTGCCAGTGACATTCGAGACCGGAGAGACGGCCCCGCACCGGGCAAGAAGGGCTACGACATGGAGGAGGCCAAGGCCATCCTCAGCGCCACATTCATCGGAAGCCCCAAGGACATCTCAGCACCCCACAAGCGCGCGCTCTTCTGGGTGCCATGGATTTGCGCTTACACAGGGTTGCGGGTGACGGAGATCGCTCAGCTTCGCGGCGTGGATGTCCAAGCGGATGGCGACACACCCTATTTGCTCATTACGCCTGAGGCCGGTTCCACAAAGAGCGGCAGGGCGTGGATGACTGCCGTTCATCCGCACCTTGTAGAGTTGGGCTTATTGGAGATGTTCAAGGAGGTGGGCGACGGTCCCGCCTTCTATGTCCCTTATCTCGATGGGATCGAACTCACCAAGCTGACAGGTAAGCCCCGGTCGCAAGAGGCGGGCGTTCGGGTTGGGAATTGGATCACCGAGGAATTGGGCATCCCTGCACCGGGCGGCAAACCCAACCACGCTTGGCGGCACCTGTTCACGTCGCTTTCGCGCAAACATGACATGGACAAGCAGCATCGTGACTTCATGCTTGGCAGCGGTCCTGAGGATGCCCGCGAGGGATACGGCGATTTCCCACCCAGCGCCCTCGCGAGGGAGATCACGAAGCTGCCGCGCTTCGATGTCAAGGCGACGACTTGGAGACCGTCGAACGAAGCCGTCCCGGCCCAAGCTCAGCGCACGGTTCGGATGGCAACCAAGAAGGGTCAGCGACAGGCACCCATTGCCTTGTCCTCCGAAGTCTGACCCCGTCGAGGGGGCTTGGGGAGGTCACCGACGTGAGAAAGCGCGCGCAGCGTCGCATCTTGGCGGCTTTGTTGCTGGTTATGGTCCGACGGCCATGGCCGCAATGCCGGCAGTTGACGCTTGATTAGGCAAAGAATGGCCGTCTCGGCGCAGGCCAGCCGCCGACCTCCATCTCGCTAGCCAGATCGCGCTGCGACAATCTCCTCACCGTCGATGCGGCGACGAACTGAACGGCGAGCGCCAGCCGGACGACCTTAAGGCGTGTCAGTCCCGCCGGCCGATAGCGGCTTTTCACATAGGGTGGAGCTCTGTAATGACCGCCTGTACCGACCGATCGTCTCGATGGGCATTTCGACTGACATCCGCTTTGCGAGTGCCACGAGATCGTGTCCTTTGGCGCCCTTGAACTCATCCGGGTCAGCCCCGTTGAAGACCAGCGCCGCCTTCAACGACAACTCGGCCAGCATACAGATTGACTGAATCAGCGAGTCAACGCTGAACGAGGTTGGCAACGCATTGGCGGCGTCTCCAAGGTTGGAACCCGCCATGTGCCAAAGCGTCGGCCCTTCCGGCTTGCTTCCCCTGAGGTCATCGACACCATAGGTGAAGTCGTAGAGATCGGCGAAGGCGAAATGCGACTCCGCCACGACGTTGCGATCCTCACGACACCAGAGCCGCCAGTCTTCCTGGCTTTGAAAGCCTAGCGACTTCCAAACCTCGATCGGTCCACCCGGGTTGCCGAAGATGACAGGCGCCACCATCTTGCGGACCTGATCTACCGAGACAGCTAGGCCTACGCCCATGCCAGGCCAGGTATCGCCGGCCTCAGGAATCATTACCCGGTAAGCATCCATAATCTTCTGGACCTCGGGATTTCCGCCTAGGCTGAAGGCAGAGCCCAGCAGGTCCTTCGCGGTGTGGAAGGGTCGCTGATGCATGTGCACGCCTTCCTTGGCGTACCTCAGATCGAGCATCCGTAGGTCTTCGACAGTCCAGGACACTACCCCTCCGCTACGGCCACGAACTCCTGGCTGCGCAGCAATGCAGCGTGCTGGGTGAGGCGTCAATGTCCTTTAGATCGATTGACATACGCCTAGCCTTTCAGGGTCGGTGTCAGCCTTCCTCAGGACTCGTCATTCCAGATCACGCGACGTACCGTGCGGATTTCGGCGAACCGACCACGCTCTTTGTTGGCGGTGCCGTGCCGGACATGGAATAGATGCCCGGTATCCTCGATGGAACAAGAGGGTTGGAACACGATTGTTCCTGTTTAGCCGCCGCGCTTGGGGCCTCTCAGAAACAGGTCGAGACACATGGATACCAAGGTTTCCTCTTCGTCCGACGGCTCTCTGCAAGGCTTTCGCGGCGATGGTATGTGGCTGATCGTCTGTTTGCTCATGGCGGGCGGTCTTGTCCTAGGCTTCGGCCTTCTGGCGGAAGAAGTTCTTGAGGGCGACACAGGCGGTTTCGATCGGGCCGTGCTTATGGCCTTCCGCAGCGCCGGTAACCCCACCAACCCGATTGGCCCACCTTGGCTGGAGAAGATGGGGCGCGACGTCACGTCTCTCGGCAGCTTCGCCTTCCTGGGCTTCGTGTCGGCGGGCGCAGTGGGCTATCTGTTGATAGCGGGAAAGCGGAGATACGCTGTGCTTGTCGCGGCCGCCGTGGCTGGCGGAGAGGCCATCAGCACTCTTCTGAAGGTCGCCTTCGATCGCCAAAGGCCCGATCTCATACACACCACAAGGGTCTTTACAGCGAGCTTTCCGAGCGGACACGCCATGCTTTCCGCCGTCACTTTCCTGACCCTTGGAGTATTGCTGGCCAAGGCGAACCCTGATCGCCGCGCCAAAGCGTATTTCGTTTCGCTCGCGGTGTTCCTCACGGTCATGGTCGGATTGAGCCGGGTCTATCTCGGCGTCCATTACCCCACCGACGTACTTGCGGGTTGGTGCGTCGGTTCCGCTTGGGCCATTCTGTGCTGGTCTGCGGTCCAGTGGATTGAACAAAGGCGAGGTCGATAACTCGGCCGTTATGCGGGCCTGTGCCGTCGCATTACACCCCATTCGTGCCAGATCAGCACCATGACGACCGCATCGAAGACGGTCAGTATGAGCAGGCCCGGAGAGTGGGTATAGGAATAGCGGTAGACTTGGTAGACCATGAATGCGCCCAGCGCGACGAGGGAGGCCGGGTATGACCAGAGCTTGCCTCGCAAAAGGCCGACGACCAAGAGCAGCTTTATCAGGCCGTGGCTGAGCAGGTAGAAGGCGTAGAACTCCTTGCTGGCGACGGAAAAATGGCCTGCCATCTGCGACAGATAGCCAGCTATGAAATCATTCGGATCTTCGATCAATTCCTCTTGGGTGAAGGCATTGACCCACGAGGCAATGGTGTCTGTGGTGACGAGATAAAGCAGGACACCGCCAAGGCATTCGATCAGGGCGTGCGCACCCTTAAGCCAGACGCTGACTTCAAAAATCTGATGGATGCGGTGTTCATCAAAAGCCTTCACAACCCACCTCGCGGTCAATAACGGAACCAAACAATGGATGCAGCTCTCACTCACTGGATCAACGCGGCAGCCGGGCTCAGCCCTTTCCTAGATAGAGCAATGATTGGCGTCTCACAGATCGGAGTTCCGCTGATGGTGCTGGCCGTGGCCCTACAATGGTGGGCGAAGGTCGACCGCTACCATGTCCGTCACGCGGCCTTGTCGGCCGGTCTGGCGTTCCTGCTCGGCCTTGCGATCAACCAGTTCATTCTTCTGTTCGTGCATCGGATGCGGCCCTACGATGCCGGTGTGACCCACTTGTTGATTGCGCCCAGCGCCGACTGGTCATTCCCGTCCGATCACGCGACAGCCGCCATTGCGATTGTTGCGGCCTTTGGGATGCAAGGCCTCCCGCGCCGGACGATTGCGCTCTTCATCATCGCATTTCTGATTTGCTGGTCGAGAATTTACATCGGCACTCACTACCTTACCGACGTTATCGGCGGTGCCATCACTGGCGTCTTAGGTGCCGGTGTGGTGCGATTGACTTACCGCAAGAACTCCCGGCTGGACAATCTGGTGACCAAAATTCTTTAGATTGATGCGTCTCGAGCCGCATCGATAGTGGCAAAGGTGACGCGGGAACAGGGCACGCTAAGCGCCCAGCATCCCCTCCTCCTCGGCAGCGGCCAGGAATGCCTTACGAGCCTCCTCAGGTTCCATCTCGTCGGCAATGCAGGCGATGCAAACGCGCACCGCTTGGTTCCATTTGGGGCCACGCTTGGTCCACTTCATCAGCTCCTGGCCGGCTGCCTCGACGTTGTTCACGTTCCGGGACAGACCGGCGCTCTCAGTCCTGACGGGGACCGGAGGGGAGAACCAATGGGTTGCCATGACACCTCCTCCTACGGGGAAAGATACATCTTGGCCTCCTTAGGCTTAGCGGCAGCCTCAAAAGCCTTTCGTATCACCTGGGGGTCAATCGGATCGCCCTCCAGAGCTGACAGGCAGAGAGTCACCGACTTGTGCCAGCAAGGTCCTCTCCGGGTCCACCTCTTGAGCTGCTCAAGGGCTGCCCTCGCATTGTTGCAGCCATGCCTGACACCGGTTTCAGTCTTCACGAACACCGGAGGGACGAACCAATGGGTTGCCATGATACCTCCTACTCAGGGGAGAGATACACGTTGGCCTCCTTGGCAGCCGCCTCGAAGGCTTCACGGACCTCTTGGGGGAGGATTTGCCCTCGAATGCATCGACGCAGGATTGGACAGCCTTGGTCCACTTCGGGCCCTTTGTGTCCCACGCCATGAGTTCCTCGGCGGCTCCCTCGACGTGGCTGACCCCATGGCGAATGCCTGGACGTTTCGTCTTCACGTAGACCGGTGGAGAGAACCAGAAGGGACCCATGAGGGGTAATTTAGGGGACGCTCAAATGTTTGGTAGAAAGCTCCAGGGTCTCCCCCATCACGCCAGACCACACTCACTCGGGGCAGCGAAAGCTCGGGGGCTCGCCGCAGGAAGTGCCGCAGGGCCAAAAGGGTACGGCGTGAGGTGGTGCCATAGGGCGAGACCAGAAGTCCGGTCAGCTCGTCGGGCGCTCCAGGTTGACCAGGAAATTGCCCTTAGCCTCCGCGCCGTAGTGCATCGCGGCAACCCCTGTCACCGTGAAGAGGATGCCCAGAGGAAACACTACCCCAAGCAACACGAAGGCGGTGCCGAATAGCAGCCAAGGGTAGCGCACAAGGAACGGCATGAGGCCGACCGCGATGAGCAGCTTCATCTGAAGATTCCAGATCGAGCACAGCGCACGGGCGGCCACTGGGACCATCTCATTTAAGGAGTCTTCCAGCCCCGCAAAATCGCTGCGTGGGGCTGCACTGCTTTCAACGGGGTCTCCTGCCGGTCGGGCCTCGGCCATGGGGGCGGCGGGCGAGACCAGTGGCGATTCCGGGGCGTTCCCTCTCCCAGGCATTATCCACCCGATGACGAAGCCAATGGGGCCGAAGACAAGCGCACCGCTCACAGCGCTGCCCAGAGCCGCAACACCCGTGCTGAGGCCGATGGCGTAGCCGATCCCGCCATAGATGAGGCCACGCGTGAGCCGACCTTGTGTGTAGCGTGGGGCGGGGCCACTCATCCGAACGAGAAGGTGAAGGGCTTGCCGCCAAGTGTACCCGAGCCAGTGCCGCGAGTGCCCGTCGAGACAAACGTGAAAGGGCCGCTCTGGCCGTCGCTGCAAGTAAACGTGCCGCTACCCTCACGCCTGGTTATGTAGACGAAGTCGCCTTTGCAAGTACGGCCCCGGCTGCTCACTATCGATAGCGTTCCGGCTCCGTCGATTTGGCCTGTTGCGGACCCTGTGAAGGTCTCCGAACCATCGCCCGACTGCCCCTTGACTGGAAGCGTCATGGCGCAACCGCTAATCGTCATCACCGCCGCCAGCGCTGCCCAGGCATTCCGCATAGGATTATCCCCCCCAACATGCTGGGTTCAGCTTACACGGAAACCCCACGTTCGCAATCGATCCACCGCCATACTCCTGCACATCTACTCAAGGCTTTAGACGCATCCTTCGAGGTTGCAACTGTTATGGTCCGCTGCTATGGGACTCGAAGGGTTGCCCCTGAAAATCCCTGTGTTTTCAACGCTGGGTGTGACGGTTGAGGGACTTCAATCCTCTCTCGCAGCACCAGATTTTCGGTCACCGAGGATTTGTGTTGCGCCTGAATTTCATCGCCCTTTGACTCGCCGTGTCTTTGCGGCCTTTAGGGCGCCGGCCCGGCATGCTCCTGGACCCGGCTTGCAGCCGTTCCCGCATCTCGCAATTTTTCGGACGCAGCGCGGCTCCCGGGTCACATGGCGTCGGGCGGTGCAAGAAAACAGTTCTCATGCTCTTCGGTCGGATGAAGGCAAATATGATAATTGCCATCCTGCGACGGAATCTCATCACCATACGGAATGAAGTATCGCTGCTGCCGCGTGATCTTCCGATGATCCCCAGGCCTCAAGATGACAACCCAGCCACTGGGACGAACATGAACCGCCCGCGCTGGGATTCGCTGACACTCACCGTGTTCCGCGTCGCCGTGACAGCAGGCCAGCGGATAGCTCCACCCTGACGGGGCATCATGCGCCCTCGAGGGAACCAAAAACGCTAACGACGAAAAGGCCGCAAGGACGACCGCGGCAGTGGCTCGGCGCCGCGCCATTCCCTTTTCCGGTTGCCGCTTCGGCCACATGTTGAAGTGACCATATGCCTGATAATTAGCACTAGCTAATAAAAAGATGCTGGAGCGTCCTCCTATGCAGCCGTTCTTGCGTTCCGCTCCGGCATGCTGACTACCCCGTGTCTCTCCCTCCATTTTGTTGACTTTTGAAATAGTCACAGCTAATATAGAGAAAGCTAATGTTAGGAGAGTAAGCCCCTTTATCTAAACACTTGAGTTCCCTTCAGAATTAATAGAAGTCAGCGATCAACCACCCCCCAAGAGTTTAATAAGCTCATGAGGATAGATGGGAGATGCAAGTCCTATCCTTTAGCGCACTGATCGCAGGATTGCTGAAAATTGTGCTGGTCTCTGTCCAGTATATTCACGCAAATCCTCACACGATCGGTCTTTCTCCTCGTGGAATTCGCGAGAAGGTTGCCCTTGAGAATCCGATCAACGAAGTCGATGTCGCAATCGTTCTCGCGGCCGACATGTCCGGCTCTATCAACCAGATAGAGGCAAACCTACAACGCGAGAGCTATGCGGCTGCTTTGGAATCAGCGACCGTGCTTAAGGTGATCAAAGAGGGTATGCACGGCAAGATCGCCGTCACCTTTGTCGAATGGTCGAGCCGCGGCTCCTCGGAAACCAGGGTGAGCTGGACCATTCTTTCTGACGCAAAGGATGCGGCCGTCATCGCTAAGGCACTCCGGAAGAAGTCTGGAAGGCCGCGTTCTGGTCCGCACGGATCGAATACGTCGATCTCATACGCCATCGACGCCTCCGTGGACGCCTTTGACAAACTGCCTGTCCCAACCTTGCGCAGGATCATCGACATTTCAGGTGACGGAGCGAACAACGACGGAACGTCTGTCGATGACAGCCGTCAGAGAGCACTTCGGAAAGCCATCGTGATCAATGGTCTTCCGATAGGCGCCGACGTTGAAAATGGTGAGACGACGACGGAATATTATTCGAGGCACGTGATCGGAGGACCCGGCTCGTTCGTCATTCCCGCCGACAGTGCCGCTTCCTTTCAATCGGCAATAATCAGGAAGTTAATTCGAGAAGTGAGTTCCGCCTCCGGCAAAGCACGTTCTTAGACGGATCCTGCGGTCTGCCCGACGAAGCTCTGAAAATAGTCCAACAGTTGACGGATTGTCGCTGATTGAACGTTACTTAAGAAAGGTTCGAGCGATTTTGGGGGGATCCAAAAATCGGCCAGGCTGATCTCGAAGCAAAACGGTAGCCGACGGCCCCGTTTAGGGTTCGAAGTAGTCTTGCGTGTGTCTGACGTGAGTCCAACGGTCCAGCCGTCCAAAATCGGCCCGCGCATGGCAGCCAGAGCCGTTCAAGCGGTCGCTCGAAAATCCCTTAGGTGCCAAGCATCTCGCCATGCTAGGAAAATGCCAAGGTCGGCGCACAGCTCCGCTCGCATGCGCCATGATGCGTGCGGGGAAAGGCTTCTGGTCTGCCCCTGCTGCAGGCGGCTTAGCAAAGCTTGCAGCCGGGAACAACCACTCAACGACTCGCGTTTCTTGCCAGGGCCCGCTTCTTTTGCAACAGGGCGGCGGGCGTCGAAGGCTCGCAAATGTCGCGCCGGCGTTTCAATAGCACTCGCCTCAGCCCTCACGATTTGGCTATTTGTGAACGCGTGTTTGATCAGGTTTGCGCAGATGAACACATTGACCTTTTAAGCCTGGATGCCGAAGCCTTAGCGGTGATGATTGTCGCAATCTTCCGAAACTTGACTACCAATGAGCGCGAACTGCTGGAGGAAGTTAGGTCTCTTCGTCGCTCAAAAGGCAGAGAGAAGGCGCACTAGCTTTGCGGCGTTCCGAGGTGAATTGGTCTAATCCCGCTTTGGCACAGCCGTTTGGCATCTGAATTGCCCATTGAGAATCGCCAGAGTGTAGCCACCGAGCTTGCGAAGGGGATGGAAATGGGCTTAGCCAAAGACTTATCGGATGTCGCGCTCACATTCGAATGTCCGGATTGCTCGCATCCGGCGGTAAGAAAGGGCTCTGCACTCAGAACAATCGCGCACTTCAAATGCGACGGGTGCAACGCAAAGGTGCGGATCACCTATCCGCAGAAGCTAGCGATTTTTGAAAAGCACAGGCTATTGGCCGCAGGCGACCGCCGCCAGCGAGGCCAGGAACACTACGGTGCCCGCAACATCGATCGGGCCGATGCGGCCGAAGTGGCTTCGCGACCTCTGCCGCGTGCAGCGACGCGTGCTTAAGCCTTCCTCATCCGCGCGGCCTTCGCCCTTTTTACGCATGTTGACCGTGAGAATGCCGTCCATCGGAATAATTCGGGCCAAGGGCTCGTTTGTTCCTTAGACGATGCTAAAATATAGCAAAGTGTCCGAATGTCACTTCATGAAGCCCGCCAGACAGGCTGCGGCTTGCTCTGGCCTAACCTCGAAGGGAACCAGGGATGAAAACGGCTGTTTCAACCTCTTTGACAAGACGAAGTGTTGTTGCCGCGCTGGCGCTGGCCGCCGCGTCGAAGGCGGTATTGCCCGCCGACAACGCACTCGCCCAGGCCAAGAAAACCACAGCTGAAAAAAGTCTGTATGAGCGGCTGGGGGGCGTGTTCGCCATCGCAGCGGTGATCGATCATTTTAGCGACGCCGTCGTGAAAAACCCGATCGTCGGCAAGAAGTCGAAGAACCCACAATTGCGCAAGTGGCACACCAAGAACCTTGAAAGGTTGCCCGGCCTCAAGTTCATGCGCACGCTGTGGGTCTGCGACGTTTCTGGTGGGCCCTTCAAGTTCGTCGCCACCAAGCCCGGCACGACGCCGCTCGGCCTCGAGGAGGCGCATCGCGACCTGCGGATTTCCCCTGCGGAATTCGATGAGGTCGCAGCGGAACTCGGGCGGACCCTGGATCATTTCAAGATTCCGAAGCCTGAGAAAACCGAAGTCTTGGAAGCTTTCGCCGCCCACAAAGACGAGGTCACCGCCGGCAACGTCAAGCGGGGCTGAAGCGCTTATATCGTGCGGGCGGATGCATTCGCATGCGCCAGCGTCGCCCTGAATGCAGCGCGGCCCTGACCTCGAGATCAGAGGGGCCTCGGGACATCGTCGACCCACCTCTACGAACCTTGCAGCTCAAGGTGAGAACGCGGAATTTTCGACAGACGCCAGGGAAGGTTCGGCCTGGACCTCCTCCGTCACGACTTCGAAGCGGGTAAGCCGCGAAAAACCGAAACTGGTTGAGATGGCGACGTCGGTCGCGTCGCGCCCGGTTGCCATCAATATCCGCCCGATGCGCGGGCGGTTGTGGCGAGGATCGAATGTGAACCAGGTGCCGGCGAGATAGGCCTGGAACCAGGCGCTGAAATCCATCGGATACGGCGCCGGCGGTACCCCGATGTCACCGAGATAGCCGGTGCAGTACCGCGCGGGAATATTCATGCAACGGCATAGCGCGATCGCCAAATGGGTAAAGTCACGACAAACGCCGGCCTGGTCGGTGAAGCTGTCGTGAGCCGTCCGCAGCGGGTCGGCTTTCTGGTAGTCGAAGACGATGTGATTGTGAACGAAATCGCAGATCGCCTGGACACGCGCGCATCCAGGCGCGGTATTGCCGAATTTCGCCCAGGCAAAATCTCCAAGACGATCGGTATCGCAGTAGCGGCTGCCGAGAAGAAAGACGAGCACTTCGTCCGGCAGGTCCTTGATCTTGTGCTGCACAGCCTGCTCGGCGACCGCATCGGGCTCGCCGCTATCGTAGATATCGAAGGTGGTTGAGATCGTCGTCAGGCCCGAGGGCGCCTCGATCCTCGTGCAGGCGTTGCCGAAACCGTCGACGTAGCCGCGTGCTTCGACGGGACGATCGAAATCGATGACCTGTTCCGTCAACAGATCGACCCGGCGCGATGGATGGATTTCGAGCGCCAACAGCATCGGCGTTGGCTGCGGACATTCGTAGGTGAGGGTGTAACCTGCGCGGATCCGCATCGACGCTCCGATTGTTGTCATTCAGCAACCGGGCAAACTCCGCGTCGGCCAAACAGTTCCGGGAAAACATCAGCGGATGCTAATTTTCCTACGCACCGATCTCCTTCGCCACATTCACCTCGACGGTCATTGCAAGAAAGCTCGACGCGCTTCCCGAATAACTCCCGGAAAGCGGAATGGCTTGACGAGGATGCCGGGCCACGGCCACCCTGATCAAATCCCGATTGCCGACAATGCCATTGGTGGGGTCGAACTCGACCCAGCCGGCACCCGGCAGGTAGACCTGGCACCAGGCATGCGTCGACCCGCCGCCAAGAACCGTCGCGCTGTCGCGGCTCGGCACATAGACGTAACCAGTCACAAAACGGGCGGCAAAGCCGAGCGAACGAACCGCCTCCATCATGAACAGCGCAAAGTCCCGGCATGTGCCGCGACGCAGGTGCAACGTCATCAGCGGCGGCTGCGTCCCTGGCTCGCTTCGACGGGAATACACAAAGCTCTCGTGGATGGCATAGCAAAGCGTCATCAACAGATTGCCGGTCCCGGTGTGCCCTGCGGCACTGAGGAACTGTCGTGCCCACTTGCCAACCTCGTCACTGTCATCCTCGTATTGACGTTCCATCGTCTGGGAGAGATCTGCGGCTTCGTCGGGATCGTAGGAAAACGGATAGTGAAGCGCAGCTTCGTCGATACGGAAATCGGGCGCATGCTGCGGCGTGTGGTCCAGCCGAATGTCTGTCGCAAAGCGCAGTTCTTTCGCGGGGTTCTCGAAATCGATCACCGCCACGCAGTTTCCGAAAACGTCATGGATCCAGCGAACCTCTTTCGGCTCGGGATCGACAGACAAGGCGTGGTCCAGGAGTCTTTGATCGAAGCTGTCGCGCGGTCTGAACATCAGCCGATGCTCGCCGAACCTCACCGGCCGGCTATAGCGATAGACCGTCGTATGCTGGACTGAGAAGATCGGCATCAGTTTTGGTCGACAAGTTTACCTGCGATGTTGGCGCAATCATATAATCTTTTCCACGCTCATTCGATGGTTCCTACTCGGAACCTGCGCGAACTGTTTCCGCTCTGAGCGACCCTTCCGGCAGCGGCCGCATGAGTTCAGCCTCGGACTTCGTCAGATGGATCCATGCCGCCCAGTTCGATGGCGGGAGCACAACCACTTGCCGGTTGTGATATGGCGCCACGTCCGGCCCCGGATCGGTCGTCAGCATCGTGAACGTCGGCGGCTTGTTGCCGACACCCTCGCGCCAAAGCCCGGCAATCGCCATGAACGGATGGCCATTCAGCGTGAACCTGTGCTTGGCTTTCGGATATTTCGTTCCCGTGAATTCGAAGAATGCCGACGCCGGGACAAGGCAGCGTTTGCTGTTACCGAACTGTCGACCCTCCGAGCGAAAGTTGAATACAGGTCCGCCTTTTGGTCCGGCCGGCGGAAAGCCGAACGTCATCGACGCCAGTTCGATTGTGTCGCCGGCCGCGCGCATCACAGGCCCGGGGTCGTTGATGTGAATGTCATCCGCCTGCGGCAGATCCAGCTCGGTTTGGTGGCTGGGGATCTTGAGCGCCAGCGAAGCCATCATCCGGCAATACTCGGCCCAGGCGATATGCTGCTCGTAGTCATTGCACATGGAAGGCCCCGCACGCTCGATCGAGATCAGTTCAATGTAGCGTTTATCGGTTCGCGCCGATTGCTGGCGGACTTGCCGTCGCCCTATTTGGGCCGGCGTGCGGCAGCGATGGCCTGCAAGAGATTGATGCTGTTCATGTCGGGTTCACTGGATGCGGCAACAGCAAGTGCTGCAGCTTCGGCTATTTTCGCGACGTCGTCGCTGCTGATCGTTCCACGCTTTTCCAGCAGATTTACAAGTTCGACAACGAGAAGAAAGGCGTTCACGCCATATCGTTCGGCTTTGAGCTCGAACTCGCCCCGAGCCAACCTCTCCGCGTCTCCTTCAGCCCGTTTGTCCATCTCGGCGTCCTCTCCTATGGCGACAAGCTGTGAACGCTTAGCACGAATGGTTTAATCCTTCGAACTGGCCGCACCTTTCGCCAGTTGCCGATTGCCGGAGCTTGGCACCGTGTCGCCGGTGGCAAGGGCACGGGTTCAGCTAAGGATGACACCCGCCAATAGAACCGTAAGGATAAGGGACAGCACGACGGCAAGCAGCCCGCATGCCTCCAAGGTGTTGGTTTGCCAAGGTTTCATCGGGCGCCTCCCGCCTGAATTCCTGTTTCGCGGAACAAACTTCATCTGGCACCAGATCGGACGCGGAGCCGGCTTGAATTTGTGTAAGCGCTCCTCTTCATCTGCCCGGAAGCGCAGATGAGCTGCGGCATCTCCACGGAACTCCGGAACACTGTCTGCGCGGCGCCGGCCTGCTTTTCATCGACGCGGGCCATCACCAGAACGACACCCTCTGCAATCTTCGGCTTGCCCGGCTTTTGGGCAAAATTGGCCAGCGTTCCGAGAAGCCCGCCGGCAAAGCCGCCCCACGCCGTACCGACCAGGGCCATGCCGGTCATCCCCGCAGGATCGATGCCCTGAGCTCCAAAAGCGCCAAAGCCGGCTAGCAGACCGGCCGCCGCGCCAACGACGGCACCGACCCCCGGACCCCGCCAGAGAGCGCTCATCTCATCCTTGTAAGATCCGACAATGCTAATCGGCTCATTGTTGTCATTGTAAGATCCGACGACACTGATCTGCCGGCGACGAATTCCGGCAGCCTGAAGCCTGGCAACGGCACGTGCTGCCTGGGCATGGGAATCGAACAGTCTGCTAATCGTTTGCATTTACACCCAAGCCCGCCGTTCGTTCGGAGCGTCGGGCCTCTCCTCCCTGACTTTGAGCTCTTCCGCCCGGACGCATCTTCATCGCGCCAAGCTCACCACAACGTGGGCCAGCCGGCTACGTTCCTCAGCCGGGGCTTCGGTCCATTCCTGGAGCGTCTTGCTTAGGACCTAAGTCTGATCTGTTGGGCGCAGCGGTCAGTGAGGCCACGCCGACCGGGGAGCGCTGTCGGGTCGAAGAGAATGCCCAGATGCTACCGCAGACCCAAAAAGCTCAAAATGGCTATTACGATCACGATGGCGCCGACCAGCCAGATAATGTTGTTCATGATTACGCTCCTTCGCCTCCGGGTCGGGCACACGCCAAGGCGAAGCCCGCCACGCAAGTAGAACATTAGATATAGCTAAAGGTTCCTCGCGGGCCTCGCTGTCGAAAGAGCCCGCCGCACCATTCGGCACGGCGGGTGACTCAGAGGTTAACCCGGTGGTGGGCAGCAGACAGCGTTACGTCCAAGGCTCAGCCGATGCTTCTGGACCAGTCATCTACCTGGCGCTCCGCCTCTTCCTTGGCGATCCCATATCGCTCCTGGATACGTCCCAAGAGCTGGTCTCGGTTACCCTCGATCCGATCAAGATCATCGTCGGTGAGGTCACCCCACTGTTCTTTCGCCTTGCCTTTGAACTGCTTCCATTTTCCCTTGATTTGATCCCAGTTCATATGTTCCTCCTTGCTTCCTGCGTGTTGTGGGCCCGCACTAAAGCGGAGCGCGGACCGATCGAGCATTTCGATGTCGGTGACGAATGAAGATTAGCGGCCGCTAAAAGTTCCGGAGCCGGCGCAAAAAAGCCCGCCGTGCCCGTGCCGGACTGCGAGCTGATGTTGATGATGTCCAGAGCTTGGTGCTCTCTCGCAGCGCCATCCTATCCCGTTGAAGGCGCTGAGCTTCTCGCTGGGTGGCCTTGGCTGGCAAGCCTCGAAAGGCTGCCCAGCAGCATTGTTCTGTCCTTGCCGATCATCAGCACGCCGCTGTCGGGCGCCAACAGTGCCGAGAACGGCAGCATCGCGGCGCCGATAGGCGAGGCCTCGGGGCCGAATTGTCCCGATACGATTTCCGGCGCCACGATGCCGATGGCGCTGATCGTGTTGAACTGGGTCTGCACCTTTGCCAGCAGCTCGAGATGGATCGGCCGCGGCAGGATGCTGTCGAGGACGATCGCCTCGATGTCGATGACCGAGGTGATGGCGATGATCGCCTCGACCAGCGCATTGGCACAATCGTCGATCCATTCGGACAGCGGCTCGCGCGCCCCCGGCGGCAAGGGATCCAGTTCGCGCACACGATTGATCTCGATGCCGCGCGATTTGAGATGATTGACCAGCACATAGATCGAGGCGCGATGCAGCAGACTTTGGTAACGCGCCGGCTTGGCCGCGACCGAATCGAGGCTTGAAGGCGAAACCGGCAAAGGACCGAGCGCGGCGCTGTTGCCGTGCGGACCGGTATGGACCTTGCCGCCTTGCACCAATCCGCCGCCGACAAAGGTGTCGATCGAAATATGCATGAAGTCGCGGAACCGCGCGCCGGTCCCCTGGATGAGTTCGGCGAGTGCGGCCGATGACGCGTCGTTTTCCACGAAGACCGGGGTCTTCGGTTTTGTGGCGAAGAATGTCGTCAGATCGATTGCTTCCCAGCGGCTACCGAGGTCATCGGGAAAGCCGAGTTCCTCGCTCCAGCCGCCGAGGAAATATGGCGAAGCGATGCCGACACCGACGATGCTGGCATCGCCAAGCCCCTCGACCAGCTTGTCGAAATTGGCCAGCGACATGTTGCCGGCCTTGAGCACCAGATCGGGGTCCGGAAAGCGATATTCGTGCGACTCGCGGGAGCGGACCTCGCCGGCGAAGTCGACGAGCACGGCTTCCAGCGCGCGCCGGCCGATCTTGATGCCGGCGCTGTAGATGCGCTCCGGTGTAAGCCGGTAGAGGGTGGACGGCGATCCGCGTTGCCCGAACCTTTTTCCCACTTGCTTTACGAATCCGGACGACTCCAGCCCGTCGACAATGGTGGCGACCGCGGCCGGCGTCAGATTTGCGGCGCGCGCCAGATCGGACTTGGATGCCTCTTTCAGGCGGCGGATGGCATCGAGCACGAAGCGCTCGTTATAATGCCGAACCTTGACCGAATTGCTGCCTTTTCCGGACAAAACCGGCGCCTCCCCATTTCATTGCCGCGGAGCTACTCTAACCGCCTGCAGCTTTGAGGCTGCCGCGGGGTCGAGCACTTCAACTGCACCCATGCGCGACGCGACAGTGCCCTTCGGGGTCATGGAAGTCAATTTTCCAGTTGCGGCATCCGGCCATTTAATATAGCAAATTGAAAAAACAGGACCAGGGAGGAAGGGTGCTGCACTTGGGCGCATTAGGCGAAGCCGATGCCATGGTGAAGAGTGACGTGGCTGTCCCCGTTGCCCTGGTTCAGGCGACAAAGGCCTTCGGCGGCACGATTGCCCTCAAGGACGCGTCCTTCGAATTGCGCCCAGGCGAGGTGCTGGCTCTGCTTGGCGAAAACGGCGCCGGCAAGAGCACCTGCGTGAAGCTGCTGGCCGGCGTGTATCTCCCGACCGGCGGCCATGTCGAAGTCGATGGCGAGCCTGTGGTCTTCCATTCGCCGCACGACGCCCAGGCTGCCGGCATCTCGGTCATGCACCAGCACCCCGGTCTTTTCCCGGATCTTTCGGTGGCGGAAAACATCTATCTCGGCCATATGCCGCGCGACCGCTTCGGCGGCATCGACAACGCCGCCATGCTTGCCGGTGCGCGTAAGGTCCTGGCGACAGTCGGCCTCGACGTGCCGGCCGAAACCCGGCTCGGGATGTTGCGCACCTCTGAACAGCAACTGGTCGAGATCGCCCGCGCCCTGTCGCTCGACGCGCGGGTGCTGATCATGGACGAGCCGACGGCCGCCCTGTCGCAGCGCGAGGTCGAGCGGCTGTTCACCGTCGTTGCCGACCTGCGGCTGCATGGCGTGGCGATGATGTTCGTCGGCCACCGCATGGACGAGATCTTCCGCATCGCCGACCGCATCGCGGTGTTGCGCGACGGGCGCCTCATTGGCGTCAAGCCGAAGGCCGAGCTTGGCCGCGCCGCCGCCATCGGCATGATGGTCGGCCGCGAGGTGACCGACCTCTATCCGCAACGAAACCACGCAACCGGTGCGCTGGTGCTGGAGACGAGGGGGCTTTCGCACGCCGGCGGCTTTTCCAACATCGACCTCAAGCTCCACGCCGGAGAGGTGCTCGGGCTCGGCGGCCTGGTCGGCAGCGGACGGACCGAGATCGCGCGCGTGCTGTTCGGCATCGACCAGCCCGATGCCGGCGAAATCCTGATCGACGGCGAGGCTGTGCGCTTCGCATCGGCACGCGACGCCATGGATGCGCGTGTCGCGTATGTCTCGGAAGACCGCATGGGCCAGAGCCTGGTGATGGATTTTTCCATCCTCGACAACGCGGTGCTGCCCGTCCTCGACAAGGCAGCCCGCTCCGGCTTCTACGGCACGGACCGCGCGATCGATCTGGTTTCGGACTGGCTGAAGCGGATGAAGCTTCGCTTTTCCGGCTACGCGCAGCCGGTGAAGGAACTATCCGGCGGCAACCAGCAGAAGGTGGTGCTGGCCAAATGGCTGCGCACCGAACCGCGTGTCCTCATCCTCGACGAGCCGACGCAAGGCATCGATGTCGGCACCAAGGCGGAAGTGCATGCGATGATCGCCGACCTTGCCGCGCAAGGCATGGCCATCATCCTGATCTCCTCCGAAATGCCCGAGCTCATCGGCATGTGCGACCGCATCATCGTTCTGCGCGAAGGCCATCGGACGGCCGAATTCAGCAGGGGCGAAGCTACTCAGGAAAAGGTGCTGGAAGCAGCGACCAAGGCCGGCGAAAGCGCCGATGCGGCGGCACAGGCCGCCGGCGAGGAGAAGAGAAAAGGACCGCTCGACATACTGAAACGGCGGGAGTTCGGTCTGCTCGCCGCGATGCTGGCGGTCGCCATCCCGGTCACCATCATCAACCCGCGCATGGTGAGCGCGGCAAACTTGACCGCAGTGTCGATGGATGCCGCCCTGCTCGTGGTTGCAGCGCTCGCTCAGATGCTGGTGCTGATCACCCGCAACATCGACCTTTCGATCGCCGCGGTGATCGGCTTGTCGGCTTACATGGCGGCGAGCATGGTCCAGGCCTATCCAGGGCTCGACATCGGCATCGGCCTGATGACCGCATGCGCGGTCGGTGGTGTCGCTGGCCTGATCAACGGCCTTGTCGTTACCAGGGGAAAGATCCCGGCGATCGTCGTCACGCTGGCCTCGATGTCGATCTTCCGCGGCTTCAACTCGATCTGGGCAGCCGGCGACCAGATCAGCGCCGACGAAGTCACGCAAGCCTGGCTCGACATGACCGGCCTGAAGATCGCCGGCGTGCCGCTGATCGTCATTATCGCGATCGTCATCCTGTGCCTGGGTTATGTGCTGCTCTATCGCACCGCCATCGGGCGCGAACTGTTTGCCGCCGGCTCCAATCCCGACGGCGCACGTCTTATCGGCATCCCCGTCGACCGGCGGATTCTGCTGGCCTTTGGCATGGCCGGCCTGCTCGGCGGCCTGTGCGGTGCGCTGTGGGCATCCCGCTATGCGACCATCGATGCCCGCGTCGCGCTCGGTTTCGAACTCACCGTGATCGCGTCGGCGGTGGTCGGCGGCGTCGCCATCCGCGGTGGTTCGGGCACGCTGCTCGGCATCATCCTCGGCGCGCTCACGCTGCTCGTCATCAAGAACGGGCTGACGCTGGTGCGCGTCGACCCGCTGTGGCTGCAGGGCGTCTACGGCCTGGTGATCCTGGTCGCCATCGGCATCGACACCTTCATCGTGCGGCGTGCCGAGCAGGCAAGACAGGCGAGGGCGCGGTGAGAAAGTTCCTCCGTTCGATCGACTTCTGGGATCTGCTGCTGGCGACCTCCTGCGTGGCCATCTTCCTCTACGCGGCGATCTTCGTGCCGAATTTCGTCTCCGGCTTCAATCTCTCGCAACTGGCCGCCAGCGCCTCGGAAAAGGCGCTGCTGATCCTGCCGATGACGCTGCTCATCATCACCCGCGAAATCGACCTGTCGATCGCCTCGGTGCTGGCGCTGACGTCCGTCGTCTTTGGCTTGCTGGTACAGGCCGGCGTGCCAACGCTTGCCGCAATCCCGCTGACGCTCGTCGCCGGCGGCCTGCTCGGCGCTTTCAACGGCTACCTGGTCTCGGGCCTTGGACTGCAGTCGCTGGTGGTGACGCTCGGCACGATGGCGCTCTATCGAGGTATTGGTTACATCCTGCTCGGCACCGGCTCGGTCAACATCCTGCCGCCCGCGGTCGTGGATTTCGGCATCAACAATCTGCCGGGCACCGAGATACCGTGGACCATCGTCCCCTTCCTGGCGCTGGCGCCGGTGTTTGCGGTCGTGCTGCAGAAGACGCCGACCGGCAAGCGCATCTACGCGCTCGGCGGCAGCCCCGAGGTGGCGCGCTATTCCGGCATAAACACGCGCCGGATGGTGCTGAACCTGTTCGTCGTCTCGGGCGTCGTCGCGGCGATAGCCGGCATCGTCTATACCGCGCGCCTTTCCAATGCCCGCGCCAACAATGCGCTCGGCATGGAGCTCGACGTCATCACCATCGTGCTGCTCGGCGGCGTCAGCGTCTTTGGCGGCAAGGGCCGCCTGACCGGCGTCATGCTGGCGTTGGTCCTGATCGCCATCATCCGTAACGTGCTGGCGCTGAACCAGATCGGCGGCGACGCGCAGGGCATGATCATTGGCCTGCTTCTGATCGGCTCGCTGCTGGTCGGCAATTACTGGCGCTCCACACAGGAGCTGCTCAGCAGATCCCGCGCAATGCGCGAGACAAAGGGGTGATCTCGGGCCCCTTCCTTTAAGCCCGAATTTTGACGGAGGAGTCACAATGAAAGCGTTTAGATTAGCCCTGCTCGCATCCGCGGTTCTGCTCGCGCCAACCTCGCTGGCCTTCAGCCAGGAATGCGCCAAGGAACCCGTAACGGTCGGTTTCCTGCCCAAGCTCGACACAGACCCCTACTTCAAAGTGGCTTTTGGAGGCGCACAAGAGGCAGCCAAGGAAATTGGCGGCACCGCTACCCAGGTCGCCCCATCGCAGGCGACCGCCGAGGCGCAAATCGAATTCATCAACAGCCTCGTGTCGCAGAAGGTCGGGGTCATCGCAATTGCCGGCAACGACGCCAATGCCGTCGCGCCGGCGCTGAAGCGCGCCGTTCAGCAGGGCGTCAGGGTGATTTCGTATGACTCCGATGTGGCCGCCGATGCCCGCGCGGCATTTGTCAATCAGGTCGAGGGCGACAGTCTCGCCGAGATGATGCTGGAAAGTGCATTCGCCCTCAGCGGCGGTGAAGGCGAATTCGCGATCCTGTCGTCGACGCCGACGGCGACCAACCAGAACGCCTGGATCGACTTCATGAAGGCGAAGATGGCTGCCGAGCCGAAGTTCTCCAAAATGAAGCTGGTGCAGGTGGCCTATGGCGAAGAAAGCGAACAAATCAACCAGCAGCAGGCGCTGGCGCTGGTCCAGGCGTTTCCCGATCTCAAGGTGATCATCGTCCCGGCAGGCATCGGCCTTCCGGCGGCCGCGCGTGCGCTCGAGGAGGCGGGCATGATCGGCAAGGTCAAGCTGACCGGCCTCGCGCCGGCTACTCTGATCTCGAAATACATCAAGGACGGGGCGGCCCAGGATATCTGGTGGAACGTCACCGATCTTGGCTATCTTACCTACCAGACGGCCCAGGCGCTTGCGCAGTGCAAGATCACCGGAAAGGAGGGTGAGAAGTTCACGGCAGGCAGGCTCGGCGAATACACGATTGGCGCCGGCGGCGAACTGATCCTTGGTCCAGCCAAGATCGTGACCCCCGAAAATCTGGCCGAGTTCAAGTTCTGATCCTTTGGAGTTCGAACTCCGCGGGGGGGCCGGTCCAACCGGCGCCCTTCCTAAACCTCTCGAATGAAAACAGTGCGGGGGCGGCAATGAAGATATTGCTTGCGGGCGAAACCTTTGCGGCGACGACGTCGGTCGCCGTCGGTAGCGATGTGCTTACAAGTGCGACCTCGACAAATGGCGCGACGGCCTTCAATGCCGCGCTGGCCACTGAGGGCATCGCCGTCACGCAGATCGGCGGTGAGCGTTGCAGCGCGGAGTTTCCCTATGACCTCGATGGGCTCGCCCAATATCAGGCGGTGGTGATCTCCGACGTCGGCGCCCTGACATTGCTGGTGACGCCGGATGCCCGCGCCGGGCGTGTCGGCGTCAACCGCCTCGATCTGCTCAAGGCCTATGTCGAAGGTGGCGGCGGGCTGATGGTAGCCGGCGGCTATATGGGCTTTCAGGGCATGTTCGGGACGGCGCGGTTCCACGACACCCCGGTCGAGGACGTTCTGCCGGTCCGTTGCCTACCCTACTGCGACGGCATGGAGGTGCCGCAAGGCCTGCAGGCCTCCATCCTGCAGCCGTCACATCCGATTTTTTCCGGGGTGGAGGGGCCTTTGCCGCCGATCCTCGGCATGAACAAGCTGGAATTCAGGCGCGACGGTTCATCCCGGCTTCTGGCGACCTGCCACCACCGCGGCACCGACTGGCCGCTCCTTGCCGTCGGCAGCCACGGCCGCGGCCGCACGATTGCCTGGGCAACCGATATCGGCCCGCATTGGCTCTCGCAGGATTTTCTCGCATGGCCGTTCTACGGAAAACTGACGGCGAACATGGTCCGTTGGCTCGCCGGCAATGAATGAGAAAGCCGGACACCAGGTTTGACCACTGCAGTCCGCCTGCCGCTGCCTCCGATGCCGCGCGAGGCGCCGGTGACCAGCACCACCTTGCCGGCCAGGTCGAATTTCGGCGTGAACTCATTTGTCATGCAATTCCACCTTGTTCTTCAAATCGGACCGGCTGCCGTGTCGAACCGAATAGGCTCGCGTGAATTCGGCGCCCAGCAGAAATATCTCGGCCGAATAATAGACCCACAACAGCACGACGAGCAGGGCGCCGGCCGCGCCGTACGACGATGCGAAAGCGCTGGTTCCGATATACCAGCCAATCAGCGACTTGCCGATGGTGAACAGAAACCCGGTGACGACGGCGCCAAGGCCGACATCGCGCCATTGCAGACTGCGGTCGGGCAGCACCTTGTAGATCGCGGCAAACAGCAGCGCGATCAGGGCAAACGAGACAATCCCGTTGACCGCGCTCAGGATGATGGTGCCGAACGGCAGATAGGCGTTGATGACGTCTCCGAGCGCCGAAATCGCGGCGCTTACAACCAAGGACACCAGGAGCAGGAAACCGAGAGCGGCGACCAGGCCCAGGCTTGCAATGCGTGCCCGCACCAGCCGTGAGATCGTTGCTGCCCTCGGTTTGACTTTCCAGATTTCGTTCAGCGCCAGCTGCATTTCGCCGAACACGCCGGATGCGGCGACGAACAGCGTGACCAGCCCCAGAATGCTGGCAAGGGTTCCCGCTTCCTTCTGCGAAGCGTTTTCGATCGTCGCCTGCAGCAGCTCGGCACTTTGCGGTCCCATCAGGCCGGCGATCTGTGCCGAAAGGGCGAGTTGTGCCGCCTCGTGCCCGAAGGCCATGCCGGCGATAGCGACGACGATCAGCAGGATCGGCGCAAGCGAGGTCGTGGCATAAAAAGCTATCGCCGCCCCATGGCTCAGCGCATTGTCATCGATGAAGCCGAGGACGCTCTGCTTGAGGAGCCTCCAGCTCTCTGCTGCCAAATTCCACATGTGGGCCTCGCATGCTGTCAACAAACAAGTAGCGGCGGCGCAGCGCTGGGCGAGGGAGGGGCGCGAAGATCGCAACGGAGCGGCACGACAGGCCACGACAAGAACACCTCTTGCCCGAACACTTGCCAAGCGCCGGCCATCATGATGCCATGGCGCTGTGGAAGATTGCACGCTGGGTTGGGGTGGGCGATGTTGTTTCCAGGTGCAACAGGGCGCATAGGCGTGGCGTTTGCCGCGCTGCTTTTGTGCGCGCTGGTTCCTGCTCGGGGCGAGGAGCCGAAGGCGCTAAAAGGCGTCGCGCTCGTCATCGGGCAGTCCGACTATGAGCATGTCGGCAAGCTGCCCAATCCGGAAAACGACGCCCGCGCCATCGAGGAGATGTTCGACAGGCTCGGCTTCGAAACCGATGTCGCCGTCAATCGCGACGCGCGCAAATTGCGGCGCGACCTCGAAGGCTTCGTCGACGATGCCGAGGGTGCCGACGTCGCCATTATCTACTATTCCGGCCACGGCATCGAAGCCGGTGGCGAGAATTTCCTGGTGCCCGTCGATGCCGACATTGCGGCGCTCGAGGATGCCGGCGAGAAGCTGGTCCCGCTGTCGTCGATCGTGGCCGAACTGAAGGCCAAGGTGCCGGTCACCATCGTGCTGCTCGATGCCTGCCGCAACGACCCGTTTCCGCCGGGCACGCTTTTGAAACTCAAGCCGGGTGAAGCGGGCAAGCCGATCGGCGCCGGCGGCCTCGGCGAAACGCGCAGCGTCGTGGCGCTGAACGACAGCGCGCCGGCCAAGGGTTCGGCTGGCGACAGCGGTTCTGCCGACGACAGCCTGGGCCAGGTCATCGGCTTTGCCGCCGAGCCCGGCAAGGTGGCGCTCGACGGTCCCGCCGACGGCAACAGCCCCTACGCGGCAGCCATATTGCGTCACATCGACACGATGGGCGGCGAGGAATTCGGCACCGTGCTGCGCATGGTCGGCGAGGAGGTCTATCTCAAGACCGGCGGCCGGCAGCTGCCATGGGTCAATGAGAGCCTGCGCCGGCTGCTCTATTTCGGCACGCCCGCCGAGGTGCCGAAAGGCGAGGAAGGCGAGATCCTCTCAGAGCGCCGCCGGTTGCTGCTGACGATTTCGACGCTGCCCGACCCGCAACGCCGCCAGATCGAGACGATTGCCCGCGACGGCGGCGTACCGATGGACGCGCTCTACGCCATGCTGAAGACGCTGGGCACCGAGACACCCAGGGATGCGGCCGAGCTCGACAAATTGCTGCGCGGCCAGACCGAGCGGCTGAAACAGGTACTGGCCGAGCAGGCGACACTGAAGAGCCAGGATCCGGAAATCGTCCGGCTTTCAAAACTGGCCGAACAAGCGGTGCAGGAAGGCGCGCTCGAAGCAGCGCAGAAAATCCATGAGCAGGCCAAGGCCCGCGTTGGCGAACTGTCGAAAACCGTCGACCAGGCCGAGGCCGATCTCAAGGCGCGTCGTTTCGAGTTTGCCGAGGTTTTCGGCGACAGCGCCAAAACCTACGAAATCTCCTTCAGCTATCAGGCGGCAGCCCAGGACTATGCCAAGGCCTATGAGCAGGTCGAGAAATGGGACGACCATGAAGCCTGGTTCTACAAGGCAGCCGAGGCCCAGGCGCTCTCCGCGCATGGTTCTTTCTCGGGCGACAACGCCTTTCTGGTGCAGGCGGTCGCTGCCTATGAAAAGGCGCTGACCTATGTGTCGCGCGAAAACAGCCCGCGGCAATGGGCGGCCATGCAAAACAATCTCGCCACCACACTGTCGACGCTGGGCGAGCGCGAGGCCGGCCGCGAAGACCTCGACAAAGCGGCAGCCGCCTTCGATCAGGCGCTGAGCGTCTACACGCGCGACGCCAATCCGGACGACTGGGCCTCGACGCTAGGCAATCTCGGCACCGTCTATTGGCGGCTCGGCCAGCGCGAGAACGGCACGACGTTGCTCGACAATGCCGTTGCTTCGTTCCGCGCGGCGCTCGAGGTGCAAGTGTCGAAAAAGCTGCCGCTCGAATGGGCGGCGACTGAGAATAATCTCGGCATCGTGCTCTCCGAACTGGGTGAGCGCCAAGCCACCAGCGACAGCTTTCGCGCCGCCATCGAAGCGCATCGCGCCGCGCTGACCGAATACCGCAGGGAGCGCGTGCCGCTCGACTGGGCGTTGAGCCAGGTCAATCTCGGCGCGGCCTTGTTCCGCCTCGGCGAGCGTGAACAAGACGTACCGACGCTTGAGCAGGCCGTTGCCGCCTATCAGGCGGCGACGGAGGAAATGACGCGCGAGCGCGCGCCGGCGCAATGGGCGACGATCCAGAACAATTTGAGTTCGGCGCTGGAATCGATCGGCCAGATCAATGGCGACATTGCTACGCTGCAACGCGCTCGGAAGGCGGCAGAGGCCGCACTGACGGTGTGGACGCGCGAGCACGCGCCGGCGAGCTGGGCAAACGGCCAGTTGACGCTTGGCAATGCCTTGCAGCGCCTCGGCGCCAGGCAGGACGGCGATGACGCACTGCTCAAGGCGGTCGCTGCCTATGAGGCCGCACTTTCTGAATATCCGCGCGAAAAGCTGCCGCTCGACTGGGCTTCGTTGAACCAGAATCTGGGCTCGGTCTATGCGACGCTTGGCGATCGGGACACCGGCATCGACTATCTCCGGAAGTCGGCGTCCGCCTATCGCGAGGCCTCGCAGGTCTATACCGTCGCCGCCGCGCCGCTCGAATTCGCCTCAATAGAGCACAGTCTCGGCAACACGCTGTCGACCTGGGGCGACCGTGCTCGCGACAAAGCGGTCCTTGAAGAAGCGGTCGCCGCCTATGATGCAGCGCTCACCGTGCGAACCAAGGAGAGCGCCCCGAAGGACTGGGCGAAGACGCAGTACCGGCTGGGCGCAGCACTTTCCATGCTCGGCAAGGCCGATGGCGGTTCGGACGAGGCGCTCCAGCGCTCGGCGGTGGCCTATCGCGCGGCGCTCGAAGTGCAGAGCCGTGACAGCGACCCCGACGCTTGGGCGGCAACGCAATGGGGTCTCGGCCATGTGCTCCTGGTTCTGGGCGACCGCACGCAGGACGGCGAAGCGTTCAACCAGTCGGCGACGGCGCTTGAAGCGGCGCTGCCCTTCTACGATCTCGCCACGGTGCCGGAAGATCACGCCCAGCTGCAGAACGAACTCGGCAGCGCCTATTACTACCTTGCCGGCAGCGCCAATGACCCGTCGCTCTACCAGAAGGCGGCGGCCGCGCATGAAAAGGTACTGGCCGTCTATGCCACGCTGCCCGACCGCTCGCTCTGGGCTTCGGTCGAAGGCGACCTCGGCAATGCCCGCATGATGCAGGCAAACGCCAGTTCCGACCCGGACGCCATGGCCAAGTCTGTCCAGGCCTATGAGGCGGCACTGACGGTGATAAGCCGCGACAGGGATGCCGACGAATGGCTGCGCAACCAGACCAATCTGGCCAGCGCGCTTTCGACGCTGGGCTACTGGCGCGACGACGTTGCCCTGCTGAAGCGTTCGGCCGGCATCTATCGTTCGATCCAGAGCGTGCGCACGCGCGACCGCGCCCCCGAACGTTGGGCCAGCACGCAGGCAAGCCTGGCCAATGTGCTTGGCATGATCGGCGCGAAAGAGCCTTCGCCGGCTTTGTTCCACGAGGCGGTCGCCGTCTACCGAGCATTGGCAGACCAGGTCGACCGCGACCGCGACCCCGAGCGCTGGGCGAGCCTGCAAAACGAGATCGGCTATCAGCTGACGCTCGCCGGCCGCGCCGGAAACAACGTCGCCAAATTCGAGGAGGCGGTGCCGATCCTGCGCGAGGCCATCGCCGTGCAGAAGAAGATCGGTTCGGTGCCGGGCATCGCTTTCACCGAGGACAGCCTGTGCGACGTGCTTACCGATCTGGGTGCTGCTCGCAAGCAGAAGGCAATGGCCGAGGAAGCGATAGCCGCCTGCCAGCATGCGCTCGTCATCTTTCGGGATGGCAAGATGGACGACCTTGCCGCCGGCTCCGCAAAGAACCTTGCCGAGGCACAAGCCTTGCTGGCCGAATTGCAATAGCGCACAGGAAAAGGTGGCCGCGGCCGGTTTCGATTGGCAAAGGGTTGCCGTTCCCTGCTATTCCCGCTTCAAATCAAAAAAGCAGTGGACGTTTCCAGCATGACCAATGTCGCCTTGACCGGGCTTGCCCGGGATCTTGCCAAGCGCGCGGCGGAAGGCCGCCCGGTGCGCATCGGTGTCATCGGGTCGGGCGAGATGGGCACCGACCTGGTGACGCAAGGCATGCTGATGCCGGGCATTTCGGTTTGCGCGATTTCGACCCGCCGGCCGCATACGGCGCGTGACGCCATCCGCATCGCCTATGGCGACGAGGCAATGGCAGCCGAAGCGGACAGCGCTTCGAAGGTCAGCCAAGCGATCGAGAGCGGCAAGATCGCAATCACCTCGAACGAGATGCTGGTCACCAATCCGCTCATCGATGTTGTCATCGATGCCACCGGCAAGCCCGGCGTCGCCGCCGATTTCGACCTGATGGCGATGCAGCACGGCAAGCATCTGGTGATGATGAATGTCGAGGCCGACGTCACTATTGGCTGCTACCTCAAGCAGCAGGCCGACCGGCTCGGCGTCGTCTATTCGGTCGGTGCCGGCGACGAACCGTCGAGCTGCATGGAGCTGATCGAGTTCGCCTCGGCGCTCGGCTACACCATCGTCTCCGCCGGCAAGGGCAAGAACAACCCTCTCAACCACGACGCCGTTCCCGACGACTACCGCGAGGAAGCGCTGCGCCGCAACATGAATCCGCGCATGCTGGTCGAGTTCGTCGACGGCTCGAAAACCATGGTCGAGATGTGCGCCATTGCCAACGCCACTGGGCTGGTGCCCGACGTTCCCGGCATGCACGGCCCCAAGGTCGACCGCGACGAGCTGGTCAAGGTGCTGATCCCGCGCGAGCAGGGCGGCATCCTGTCGAAGAAGGGCGTCGTCGACTACACCGTCGGCAAGGGCGTGGCGCCCGGCGTCTTTGTCATCGTCGAGGCGACGCATCCGCGCATCATCGAGCGCATGGACGATCTGCATATTGGCCACGGCCCCTATTACAGCTTCTTCAGGCCCTACCATCTGACCTCGCTGGAAGTGCCGCTGACGGCCGCCCGTATCGCGCTTTACGGCAGGCCCGACATGGTGCCGCTGCCGAGGCCGGTGGCCGAGGTCTGCGCCGTCGCCAAGCGCGATCTGGCGGCAGGCGAGACGTTCGACGCGATCGGCGAGACCTGCTACCGCTCCTGGACCATGACGGTCGAGGAGGCTCGCGCCCACCACGCCGTGCCCGTCGGTCTGCTCGAAGGCGGCAAGGTGCTGAAACCGGTGAGGAAAGGCGAATTGCTCACCGCCGACAATGCCGCGCCCGACCCGACGACCAGGCTATTCGCCTTGCGCCGGCTGCAGGACGAAATGCTGTATGGGGCGGGGTAGGTGCGGTGCAGAAACTTTGACGTCGGCGCGAAGGAGCGCTGCGTAGCGGCTTTTCTACAGGCGGCTATTGCCGCTGAAACGCACGGCAGACCATCGCCGCCGACCGGCTCCCCCAAAAGCCCTACTTCCCCAGCTCTATCGACCGCAGCCGCGCCGCTTCCACCGCCTCGGTGAGCAGGCGTGTCAGCCGGTCCTCGCCCATCAGTACTGCAAGGGCCGCAGCCGTGGTGCCGTTGGGGCTGGTCACCTGCTGCCTGAGCACGCCGGGCTCCTCGCCGCTTTCGGCGGCCAGCGATGCGGCGCCGTAGACCGTCTGCATGGCCAAGAGCTTGGCAGTCCTGGTCGGCAGGCCAGCCTCCTCGGCGGCCACGGTCAGCGCTTCGATGAAATGGAAGATATAGGCTGGACCGGATCCGGAGACTGCCGTCACCGCATCCATCAGGCCCTCGTCATCGATATCGGCCACTTGCCCGCTTGCCGAAAGCAGGTCGGCGACAAGGCGTTTGGTGTCCTCGGAAACCAGCCTGTTGGAAAACACCACCATCATGCCCTTGCCGATAGCCGCCGGCGTGTTGGGCATGCAGCGCACGATCGGCGCGCGGTCGCCGAGAATGCCTTCGAACGTGGCGACCGGCGTCCCGGCGGCGATGCTGAGGAAAGTGGTTCGGCCATCGTTGAAGCGGATGTAGCCAGCCGTCACGTCGCGGATCACCTGTGGCTTGACCGCAAGGACGACGAGGGCCGGCACGGCGTCCGCCGGGATGACGCCGGCATCCGCGGCAGCAGCGCAGCCCAGTGCTTCGGCACGCTTGCGCAACTCGGCATTGGGCTCGACCACGAACACCGCAGCCGGAGCCAGCTTGCCGGCTTTCAGCCAGCCCGAGAGCATGGCGTAGCCCATATTGCCGCAACCGGCGAGAACAAGCCTGATCGTCATCGAAGCTCTCCATTCGAAAGGTTGGCTTTGCCATAGACGTTCATGGGCGGACGGGGAAGCCCCTCTCGGACCTTGATCAGGGGCCGGGTTATGTCGCCGCTTTCGCCGCCTGATCGGGCTCGGTCAGTCCTGACGCGATCACTCTGGACGGCCAGGTTCGGCCCATCCCAGACTAAAAACAGGGATTGCAGACGAGGTGGGAGCGATAGCCTGGATTCTCCAACAGCGCACCAAAAAAGCCGACAAGAAATCCTCCCCAACCAAGCACAACTGCCACGGCCACGACGCCGACTCCCATAGCCATCTTGCAAGCCGCCACGGCCCCTGAAGAAAAGCGCCATGGGCGTATCAAAGCAAGGATTGCGGTCCCTGCCAGCAGACTAAGCACCGGAACTCCGAAGAGCACAGCGTGCATCTCCAGCATCAGCGCAAACGGAGTGTCTGGCGTTATCATACGGATAGCCTCCCCCGAATTCTGACGGTGTTCAAGAAGGCGACTTCATGAACCCTTAACCGACATCCCGCCATTTTTCGAGTGATCGACCAATCGTGGGCGACGAACTCGATGGCATTGTCTTAAGGCGGGAAACGAGGTCTCTCAGCCGACCAAATTAACCTTTTATTTCCTATGCCTGTTTAGCATCGCTTAACCAGTGGGCGGTCGCTACGTCCCAGCCCTAGGGGAAAGCTCCAGGAACCATGGCTTACAGGAATAATCGTGAACACTGGAGGAACGAGCGGTCTTTGCTGTCGCTCGTCGAGGCAGTGCGCGACGAGGACGAAGCATCGCTGGCTTCGCTAGAGGACCGTGCAGGCGCGTCATGGCGCGAGGATGCCGCCACACGGCATCGTCTCGCCCGGTCGCGCCGCGAGGCGCATGCCAGTCCGATCCTGTTGGCAGCCGCCGGCACAAGCCAGCTCCATCCTGATGGGCCGGAGGCCGCCACCATACTGACGGAAGAGCCTGCAGCTGCCGATGTATTGTTCGACCCCGCTGGCTCCGTTGGCGGCCGCGATGCCGGTCCCGCTGAGGACAAAGCGTACCGGGCAGCGCGTCGGGGTCCGATCGGTACCGTGTTGTCAGCGCTGCGCAGGCTCATGCCCGGCAGAGCGCCGGAGGAGATGGCGTCCGGCGAGACTTCCGCCGCGACAAATTCCGGCGCAGCGATGCCGCCTGCCTTCGATCTACAGCCGCTCTATGCCGGACAGCCACCTTATCCGCAGCAACCCACGCCGCAGCATTCGGCCTATACTCAGGCCTGGTCGAAGGAGGCAAATCAGGTTTCGGAAGCCGCCGATCAGCAAAGCCAGATCGAGGAAATCCGTGCCAGCCTGCGTGAATTCCGCGAAGCGGTTCGCGAGCTCACCGAAAACCGCACGCGCCGCTATTTCTAAGCGTCGAATAAAACATGCCGGTTTCGAGTTAGCGGCATGGGACGGCGCATTGACGGGATTGCCCGGCTCGATTTTCGTGAAAATGCCGCGCTGCATGTCCGCCCGGCTGCGCATGGTTCTGGGCAACGACATGCATAAAAGGTATCTGGAGTACGCCGCGGGATGCTTTAACGCGGCAGGCTTAGGCGATCGGCGTCGAGGGTGGTTCATGGCTGAGTTGATTGACGGAAAAAGCGTCGCCGAAGACGTGGTGCGGCGGGTCAAGGCCCTGGTCGCCGAACTGGCGGAAAAGGGCGGACGGCAGCCCGGCCTCGCGGTGGTCATCGTCGGCGAGGATCCGGCGAGCCAGGTCTATGTCGCCTCCAAATCCCGCACCGCCAAGGAATGCGGCTTCCATTCGGTTCAGCACACGCTGCCGGCCGAGACCTCCGAGCCGGACCTGTTGAAGATCATCGGCCAGCTCAACGCCGATCCGGCCATCAACGGCATCCTGGTGCAGCTTCCGCTTCCCGGCCATATCGATGCCGGCAAAGTCATCCAGACCATCGCGCCGGAGAAGGATGTCGACGGCTTCCACTTCATCAATGTCGGCAAGCTCGGCACCGGCGAGTTCGAGACCGCCTTCGTGCCTTGCACGCCGGCCGGCTCGATGCTGCTGATCGAACGGGTGCGCGGCAAGGATCTGTCCGGCCTCAATGCGGTCGTCGTCGGGCGCTCGAACATCGTCGGCAAACCGATGGCGAATCTACTGCTTGCCGCCAACTGCACGGTCACCATCGCACACAGCCGCACCAGGGACCTGCCGGCGCTTGCCCGCACCGCCGATATTCTGGTCGCAGCCGTCGGCCGGCCTGAAATGGTCCGCGGCGACTGGGTCAAGCCTGGCGCCACCGTCATCGACGTCGGCATTAACCGCATCGCCGCACCTGAAAAGGGTGAAGGCAAGGCCCGCCTCGTCGGCGATGTCGAGTTTGCCGAAGCAGCGAAGGCGGCCGGCGCCATCACGCCGGTGCCTGGCGGCGTCGGGCCGATGACCATTGCCATGCTGATGGCCAACACGCTAGCTTCCGCCTACCTCGCAGCCGGGTTGAAACGGCCTTCCTTCTGACCAGAGAGCAGCGTCCTTGCCGAACCTCACTGTTCCCCTAGAACGGCCGGTCACCAATGATCCCGTTCAGGGCGGCCGGCAGTTCGGGTTTCTGCTGGTCGACAAGTTCTCCATGTTCTCGCTGGCCGCGGCAATCGACACGTTCCGGTCGGCGAACCGGCTGCTCGGCCGCGATTTCTATGGCTGGACGACGGTGTCGGCCGACGGCGATGCCGTCATGGCTTCCAACGGCCTGCCGCTCAAGATCGACTACGCCGTTGTCGATCTGCCGCCGGTCGATATCCTTTTCGTCTCGGTCGGGCTGACGACGGAATTTCCCGGCAAGAGCAAGGTGCTGGCGGCGCTGCGCAGCTGGGGCCGGCGCGGCAATGCGCTCGGCGCGCTTTCGGTCGGCTCCTATTTGCTTGCCGAAGCAGGCCAGCTCGATGGCTATCGCTGCACCATCCATTGGGAAAACCGCGCCGGGTTCCTCGAACGCTTTCCGGACATCAACTGCACCGGCAACGTCTTCGAGATCGACCGCAAGCGCTACACCTGCGCCGGCGGCACCACCTCGATCGACCTGATGCTGGAAATCGTGCGCGGCGATTTCGGCTCGAGTCTCGCCAATGGCGTCGCCAACCAGTTCCAGCATGAGCGCATCCGCTCGGCCGGGGACCGCCAGCGCGTCGGCCCGGAACGCGACCTGACCGGCAAGTCGGAGAAGCTGCGCCGCATCGTCGAGCTGATGGCCGACCATCTCGACGAGCCGCTGTCGGCGGTGCAGCTCGCCAAGTCGGCGGGCCTGTCGGTGCGCCAGGTCGAGCGCCTGTTCCTGCGCCATCTCAGTGTGACGCCCGGGCGCTATTACATGCGGCTCAGGCTCGAGCGGGCGCGCGAATTGCTGCGCCAGACCAACATGCCGATCCTCGACGTGGCAATCGCCACCGGCTTCACCTCGCATTCCTATTTTGCCCAGAGCTACCGGCTGCAATTCGGCCGGCCGCCTTCCGAGGAACGCCGCACGACCTATTGAGGGTTTGGCAGAGAGGCGACGCAGCTTCGTACTCCGTCCGGGCTTGTGTCGCGACGCGGCGTCAAATAGCGTTCCGGCGCCGAGCGGCGGCGACTGACGGGGGAGATTTTTGATGGCGGGATTTGTGCGGAGCGTCGCTGCGGCGGCCCTGTTGCTCTGGACGACGGGGTTCGGTTTCGCCGCCGATCGCGTCATCGTCATTCTCGATGCCTCCGGCTCGATGTGGGCGCAGATCGACGGCAAGCCCAAGCTCGAAATCGCCCGTCAATCGCTGCGGAACGTGCTGCAATCGGTCCTGGCCGATGAGGAAATCGGCCTCATGGCCTATGGCCATCGTGAGAAGGCCAGTTGCGACGACATCGAACTCATCGTGCCGCCGCAGGCAGGCTCGGCAAGTGCGATCTCAGCCGCGGCCGACAGCTTGAAATTTCAGGGCAAGACGCCGCTGACCGCCGCTGTCAAGCAAGCGGCGGAAGCATTGAAATACACCGAGGACAAGGCGACGGTCGTTCTCATCACCGATGGCATCGAGACATGCAGCGGCGATCCCTGTGCGCTCGGCAAGGAGCTTGAGGCTGCCGGCATCGACTTCACCGTCGATGTCGTCGGCTTTGGCCTGACGGCTGCCGAAGGCAAGCAGGTCGCCTGCCTGGCCGATAACACCGGCGGCAAATATATCGAAGCATCGGATGAAAAGGCATTGCAGGACGCCCTCGTCGAGACCGTTGCGCCGCCGCCATCCGCTCCTGAACCGGCTGCCGCCCCGCAGCCTGCTCCCCAGCCGGCGCCTGCCCAGCCGGCGGAGTCCAATTTCGTGCCCACCGTCGTGCTTGCCGAAGGTGGCGATCCCGTCACCGACGGCAATGCCTGGGAGATCTATAAGGCGAATTCCGACGGCACGCGCGGCGATCCCGTCGCCACCGAATACGGCGCCTACAAGGGCAATCTGGAGGCGGGCGACTATATCGTCGTCGCGCGCGCCGGCGAGGCCAAGGCCGAACAGAAGATCAAGATCGAGCCTGGCCAGGTCGCCAAGCCGCTCTTCACGTTGAATGCCGGCACGCTGGTTATCCACCCGCGGCCAAGCGAAGGGGCGGACGTTGACGGCGGCGCGGCGGTCGTGATCGCCTATCCAGGCGTCGACACCCTGCCGACCTACTATGGCGACACGAAAGTCGTGCTGCCGGCCGGCGACGAGAAGGTGACCGTCACGATCGGCCAGGGCGTGGTTACCGAGACGGTCCCGCTTGCCGCCGGCAGGGTCATCGACAAGGATATCATCGTCGGCGTCGGGCATGTCGTCGCCAACGCCTACTATGCTGCCGGTGGCGACAAGGCCGAGGGTTCTGGCGTCGGCTTCAAGGTGTTCCAGGCGAAAAAGGACATCGGCGGGACCAGGCAGGAGGTGACCTATGCCTACGGCCCCGACAGCAAGTTCGATCTGCCGCCCGACGATTATGTAATGGTCGCGACCGTCGATCTCGCGGTGGCCGAGCAGCCGTTCAGTGTCAAAATTGGCGAACATCAGGATCTGAAGATCGCCATGAACGCCGGCGTGCTGGCGATCACCGCGCCAGGGGCCTCGAAGATCGAGATATTCGAGGCCAAGAAGAACATCGATGGAACCCGCAAGTCGGTCGGCTACGCCTATGACCAGAAGTATCAGGCCACCTTGTCGGTTGGCGACTACGCGGTGGTTTCGGAGAAGTCGGACAGCAGCTCGAAGGAAGGCGCGGTAACGGTCAGGGCCGGCGCGCGAGCCGAGCTGACGGTTCAATAGATCCAAGGGAGAGCGGCCACCAGCCGCTCTTCCTCATGGCCGAAAAAGTCACGCCACGCCGAAGGCGCTCGCGCCATGGTCGGCGCGGCCCACCATCTGCCGGAACCCGGCGAAGAGCTCCCGGCCGAAGCCGAATTCATTGCCTATGAGGTCGCTGTCCGCGGGCCGGCGCAGTGCGAAATCGCCGGCCGGCACCAGCACCTCGAGCGTTCCGGCCTCGGCGTCGAGCCTGATAATATCGCCGTCATGAATCCTGGCGATCGGCCCGTCCTCCGCCGCTTCCGGCGTCACGTGGATCGCCGCCGGCACCTTGCCGGAGGCACCCGACATGCGCCCGTCGGTAACCAGCGCCACATGCTGGCCGCGGTCCTGCAGGATGCCGAGCACGGTGGTCAGCCGGTGCAATTCCGGCATGCCGTTGGCCTTCGGGCCCTGGAACCGAATGACGGCGATGAAGTCGCCGGTCAGCGACCCCGCCTTGAACGCCTCGTTCAGCCCTTGCTGGCTGTCGAACACCTTGGCCGGTGCCTCGATGATGCGCCGCTCCGGCTTGACCGCCGATGTCTTGATGACGGCGTGGCCGAGATTGCCTGAAAGCACTTTCAGCCCGCCGCTCGGCTGGAACGCCTTCTTGAACGGCGCCAGCACCTTCTCGTCGCCGCTCTGGCGCGGCGAGGCCTCGCGCACGACGCCGCCATCGGCGCCGAGCTTGGCCTCGACCGCGTAGGGGCGCAGCCCTTCGCCCCACACCGTCTGCACATCCTCATGTAAAATGCCTGCGTCGAGCAGTTCGCGGATCAGGAAGCCGAGCCCGCCGGCGGCGTGGAAGTGGTTCACATCGGCAAGGCCGTTCGGATAGACCCGCGCCAGCAGCGGCACCGCTTCCGAGATGTCGGAAATATCCTGCCAGGTAATGGCGATGCCGGCCGCCGCCGCCATGGCGATCAAATGGATGGTGTGGTTGGTCGAACCGCCGGTGGCGTGCAGGCCGACGATACCGTTGACGATCGAGCGCTCATCGATCATCCGCCCGGCTGGCGTGTAGGCGTTGCCGAGCGCTGTGATCGCCAGCGCCCGCTTGGTCGCTTCCCTGGTCAGCGCGTCGCGCAGCGGCGTGCCCGGATTGACGAACGAGGCGCCAGGCGTGTGCAGGCCCATGATCTCCATCAGCATCTGGTTGGAATTGGCGGTGCCGTAGAAAGTGCAGGTTCCCGGCCCGTGATAGGATTTGGATTCGGCTTCGAGCAGTTCGGCCCGCCCCGCCTTGCCCTCGGCATAGAGCTGGCGGATCTTGGCCTTTTCGTCGTTCGGAATGCCGGTCGTCATCGGCCCGGCCGGGATGAAGACCGCCGGCAGATGACCGAAGGTCAGCGCCGCGATCACCAGCCCCGGCACGATCTTGTCGCAGACGCCGAGATAGACGGCGGCATCGAACATGTTGTGCGACAGGCCGATCGCCGCGGCCATGGCGATCACGTCGCGCGAGAACAGCGACAGCTCCATTCCGGGCTGGCCCTGGGTTACGCCGTCGCACATCGCGGGCACGCCGCCGGCCACCTGGGCGATGCCGCCGGCCTCGCGGGCCGCGTCCTTGATCAGTGCCGGAAACGTCTCGAAAGGCTGATGCGCCGACAGCATGTCGTTATAGGAGGTGATAATGCCGAGGTTCGGCACCCGGTCGCCGCCAAGCGCCACCTTTTCGGAAGGACTGCACACGGCAAAGCCATGGGCCAGGTTGCCGCAGGACAGCACGGCCCGGTTGGCGGTGCGGTTCGAGGCTTCGGCGATGCGGCCGAGATAAGCCTCGCGACCGGGCCTGGAGCGCTCACGGATGCGCTGGGTGATGGCTTCGATGTCGCGTCTTGCGGTCATGGCGGTCGGTCCTTTCAGGCGAGGTCCCGCAAACACCTTCCGGCTGTTGCCGGGACCTGCAGCCAAGTTGAGATCAGGGTGCCCAGAAAACCTCTACGGGCTTTTGAGTTGCATCGAGCACGGCGCGAATGGGCTTTCGTGTTCCAACTCCAAGCGCGGCCTCGAATGCGGTGCGTTTTTCCGCGCCCTCGATATGCAGCGCGATGAAGGCGGCATTGATGATCCGCGCCAGTGACAGCGTCAGCCGCGGCTCGCCGGCGCTTGCCGCGTGAACCGGAAGCACGATCCTTTGCGACGACGGATCGAGCAATCTTACCAGGTTGTCGGCATCCGGAAAGAACGAGGCGGTGTGGCCATCAGTTCCCATGCCGAGCACAACAACATCGAGGGGCCAGGGCAGCACTTGCAGCGCCTCACTGTCGGAGACCGCTGCGCCCGCGATAGTTGCCGCAGCGTGGTAGAGCGGCACGAAATTCGCGGCGGCGGCCGCGTTCTGCAGCAGGTTGGCGGCAACCAGACCGGCATTGGAGCGCGGCGACGAGGGCGGCACGAAGCGCTCGTCGACCAATGTTATCGTCACCTTTTCCCAGGCGATAGGAACGGTCGAAAGCGCCGCGAAGAATTTCGCCGGCGTCGTGCCGCCCGAGACTGCAAGCAGTGCCGTGCCGCGCTCGGCGATCGCCTTTGACAGGCGGCCGGCGACGTGGCCGGCAAGCGCTGTCGCCAACTCCTGGCGTCCGGCAAATTCGTGCCAGTTGTAGGCGCCGCCTAATTGCTCTCGTGCCATGTCCGCCCATCGCGTTCGATCAGCGCAATCGAGGCCGAGGGGCCCCATGTGCCTGCGGTGTAGCCTTGCGCCTCTTGCCTTCCGCTTTCCCAGGCGTCCTGGATCGGGTCGATCCATTTCCACGCAGCCTCGACCTCGTCGCGGCGCATGAACAGCGTCTGGTTGCCACGGATGACGTCCATGATCAGCCGCTCATAGGCATCGGGCGCGCGGCCGTCGAAGGATTGCGCAAAACTCATGTCGAGCGGGATCTGGCGCAGCCGCATGCCGCCCGGGCCCGGATCCTTGATCATGATGAACTGCTTGACGCCTTCGTCGGGCTGCAGCCTGATGACCAGTTGGTTGGCGGAGATCGGCCCGGCGCTCTCGCCGAAGATCGAATGCGGGATTGGCTTGAATTCGATAACGATCTCCGAAACGCGGGTCGCCAGCCGCTTGCCGGTGCGGAGGTAGAACGGCACGCTGGCCCAGCGCCAGTTGCCGATCTCGGCCTTGAGCGCAACGAAGGTCTCGGTGTTGCTGTTCTTGCCGAGTTCCTCGACATAGCCCTTCACCGGCCCGCCGGCCGAGGCGCCGGCACGGTATTGCCCACGCACCGTGTGCTTGGGCGCTTCGTTGCCGTTGATGCGTTTCAGCGCCCGCAGCACTTTCAGTTTTTCGTCACGGACGGCATCGGCGTCCATCGACGACGGCGCCTCCATGGCGACGAGGCAGAGCAGCTGCAGCATGTGGTTCTGTACCATGTCGCGCAACGCGCCAGCCTTGTCGTAATAGGTGACGCGGTCTTCCAGGCCGACCGTCTCGGCCACGGTGATCTGCACATGATCGACATTGGCGGAATTCCACAACGGCTCGTAGAGCGCGTTGGCGAAGCGCAGCGCCATCAAATTCTGCACCGTCTCCTTGCCGAGATAGTGGTCGATGCGGAAAATCTGGCTTTCATGGAAGTCGTCGCCGACCAGGTCGTTGAGCGCGCGCGCCGAAGCGAGATCGCGGCCGATCGGCTTTTCCAGCACGATCCGCGAATTCGGCGTGATCAGCCCGTGCTCCTTCAGCTTGTGCGAGATGTCGCCGAATAGCGCCGGCGCCACCGCCAGATAGAAAGCGCGGATGTGTTCGCTGTCGCCGATCGCCTTCTTCAGCCTGTCGAAGCCGGCACCTGTGGTTGCGTCGGCCGGGACATAGGAGAGCCGTGCGAGGAACGTCTTCAGTTCCGTGGCGTCGATATCTTCCGGTTTCACATGATCGGCAATCGCCTGCCTGGCGAAAGACTGGAATTCCTCGTCGGTCATCTTCGAACGTGATGTGCCGATGATGCGCGTCGGCTCGGAAAACTGGTGGTCGCGCTGCCGGTGGTACAGTGACGGCAGAAGCTTGCGTTCCGACAGATCGCCGGTGCCGCCGAAAATGATGAAGTCGAAAGGGTCGACGGGGATGATCTGGCTGGTCATGGTCTGTCCGCTCTGACGCCGGTCGCGATAACGCGGCTGATATAATCTAATCGATTTAAACTTGCCAGTGTCATTGCGTCACATCCGCGTGTGCTCTTGACACCGGCTCTGGCCGGAGGCTTGTCGGCAAGCAATGCTTCCGGGAGCGTTCGCAGGTGCAGCATAGAGCGGGATCAAGGCGAAAGCCAAAGGAGAAATCGGCAATGGACACACATCTTTCGATGGCCATGGCCAAACGCGTCGTCGAGGTCTTCAACGATGAGTGAGAAAAGCATGCGCCTCAAAAACAAGGTCGCCATCATCACCGGCGCTGCCTCGGGCTTTGGCGAGGGCATGGCCAGGCGCTTTGCCGAGGAGGGCGCGCGGGTAGTTGTCGCCGATCTGAACGCCAAGGGCGCAGAGCGCGTCGCCGGCGAGATCGGCGAAATGGCGATCTGGACCCAGACCGACGTCTCGCTGCGGTCCGAGTTCGACGACCTGGTCCATGCTGCAATGAGCGCCTTCGGTCGCATCGATATCATGGTCAACAATGCCGGTTACACCCATCGCAACGGTGACATGCTGGAAGTCGACGAGGCGACCTTCGACCTGATCACGTCAGTCAACATGAAGGCGATCTACAACGCAGCACTTGCCGTGGTGCCGGTCATGGAGCGGCAAGGCGGCGGCGTCATCCTGACGACGGCTTCCACGGCCGGTATCAGGCCGCGGCCTGGTCTCACCTGGTACAACGCATCGAAGGGCTGGGCGATCACCGCGACCAAATCGATGGCGGTGGAACTCGCGCCAAAGAACATCCGTGTCAACTGCCTGTGCCCGGTCGCCGGCGAGACCGGCATGCTTGAGAAATTCATGGGCGCCGACACACCCGAGATCCGCGAGAAGTTCCGCGCATCGATCCCGCTCGGCCGGCTTTCGACGCCGCTTGACGTGGCCAATGCCGCGCTTTGGCTCGCATCGGATGAAGCAGCTTTCATCACCGGCGTGGCGCTGGAGGTCGACGGTGGCCGTTGCATTTGAACCGCCGGCCATCCGGCGACAGGCGGCTGATGGCGAGCGATCCGAGCCGCGATCGCTCTGTCGGCCCTACGCCCCGGTTTTGACGTAGCTCTTGTAGACCCAGCCGCGCTTGCCGTTGTAGACGATCTGGCACCACTGCTTGCAGCTCATCACTTGCACCGAGGTCTTGGCTGGCACGGTGAGAATGGCGGCCGCATTCTTCTTTGGGCCGGTGCGCATGGTGACGGATCTCAGGATGCGTCCGGTACCGGCAGTATTGGCTTTTCCGGATTTTGCCTTGGTGCTGCCGTTGTCGTCCGCGCTCGCGGACTGCGCTGTCGGCAGTTGCGGCTTGGGTGTGGGGATGGCAGCGGTCTGCGCACCGTCGGGCCCTGTGTTTTTCGTCGAGCTGCCGGGAGCCGCCACCTTGGCAAACAATGCCGCAGCGTCGGGTTTCGCTGCCGGATCGGCGAATGCCACCGAAGCAGACGATTTATCGGCCGCCTGCTCGGTCTGGCTTGCCAGTTGGTCGGATGCTGCTGTGGCGGCGGCCGATGCCGTCTTTGGTCCCGTCCAGCGGGGATCGTTGGGAGCCAGCGCCGGTATGTCGGCTTCCGCCGCGGCCACCGCCGGGGAAACCGCGTCGGCCTTGCCCGTCGTCCGCGGCGCCGCAGCGACCTTGGAAGGCAGGATCTTCGTCGTCTTGACCGGAATGGTCGGAACGGTCTGCTCAGGGCTCGCCGCCGCCTGTCGTTCATTGGCCGGCAAGGCCAGCCACAGCGCCACTGCGGCAACGCCGAGCAGTGCTGCCGTGCCAAGCGCAGCGATCACGAGATGCGCGTTCGACCGGACCCCGTGCCAGAACGTCGGCCGCATATCGTAACCGAATTGCATCGCAAGGCGCCGTCGTTCCGGCGCACCGAAACTGAAGGGCTCTCTCACACTTGCCACCTCCATTTGCGGGCCGATGTTCTCACGACCGATGCCGGAGAGCCGGCATTTCGATCGGCATCGTTCCCAAACCAAAAGCGGGCAGGCCCGCAAAAATTCCCCGTTCAGCTGCCCACGAGCATCATCTTTCGCCCGCGATTGTGGCATCACTGCGCCCTTGGCGGGGATTCTGCGCCCTGGTTAAGGATTCTGCAACGCCTGGTTAAATCCTGTCCCGCAACGCGTACCAGTTGAGCGCAAGAAAGAGCAGTGGCGCGCGGAAACGCCGGCCGCCGGGGAAAGGCGGAATCTTCAGATCCTCGATCAGCTTCAGCCGGTCGCGGTTGCCGGCGACCGTCTCGGCATAAAGCTTGCCGAAAAAATTGGCCAGCATGACGCCGTGGCCGGAATAACCACCGACCGAGATCACATTGGGCATGACTTCGCGCACGAACGGCTTTCTCGGTACGGTGATGCCGACATAGCCGCCCCAGCCATGGGTGATCTCAATGTCCTTCAGTGCCGGATAGATCTCGGCGATCTGCCGGCGGATGTGGATGTGAATGTCCTTGGGATCGTTGACTGCGTAGATCTCGCGCCCGCCAAACAGCAGCCGCCCATCCTTCGATTTGCGGAAATAGCGCACGACGAAGCGCGAATCGTCGACCGCCTCGCCACCCGGCAACACTTTGGAATCGGCGCCCAGCGGTACCGTTGCGCCGATGAATGAGCCGATCGGCATGATATGCGAAGCACTCACCGGCTCGAGCGTGCCGCCATAGGCGTTGACCCCGATCAAGCACTTCCCGGCGATGATCGTGCCCTTCGGCGTCGTCACCCTCACTTTGCCGCCGCCGGAGGTGATGCCGGTCGACGGTGTCTGCTCGAAAAGCTTTGCGCCGGCCTGTGCCGCGACTTTTGCGGTGCCGATCACCAGCTTCAGCGGATGGATGTGGCCGGTGCCCGTGTCGCGGGTGCCGCCGAAATAATGCGTCGAGCCGAGCCGCTCGGCTGTCTCCGCGGCATCCATGAATGAGATGTGCGGATAGCCGAACCGGCTTGCCATGATCTCGGCATGCGCCTTGTAGTCGTCGACATAGCGCTTTTTGTGCGCCACCGACATTTGGCCGGGCATATAGTCGATCTCGATCTGGTGCACCGCGGCGAAGTCGAGGAGATGCGCCTTGGCCTCTTCGGCCAGGTCGAACAGCGCCTTGGCGCAGGAAAAGCCGTATTCCGCTTCCAGCTCCTCTGCCCAGGCCCGCTGTCCGGTGCCGAGCTGGCCGCCATTGCGGCCCGATGCGCCGTCACCGAAACGATGCGTTTCGATAAGCACGACATCCGCGCCTGACTTGGCGAGATGAGCCGCAGCCGACAGGCCGGTAAAGCCGCCGCCGACGATCACCACGTCGCATGTCCGGTCGCCGTCGAGCGCCGGATATTCGGGCCTTGGTCCGGCCGTGTCCTCGTACCAGGAGCGGCCGGGGGAGATTGGGGATTGGTAAGTCATGATGCTCGGCTAGGGGAGTAGGGCAGTAGGGCAGTAGGGCAGTAGGGCAGTAGGTGTCTATTCAGCCGACAGCTTGCGGATGAGAAGCCGCAAGAGCTTTCCTACGCTCTCGCTGTGAGGCATCAATGATTCGACTGCCTCGCGAGAGGTAATTCCAACCCGTTGCGCGATTAGAAGGTGTGTCTCCAGTTCCTTGAGTGATCCCTGGGCGATCCTGAGAAACTGCTGGTAGGAAGCTCGGCTTTCTCCGCCGTAACCCTCGGCGATGTTGGCTGGCACAGACGTTGCTGCCCGACGCACCTGACCCGTCAGCCCGTAGAGCTCGTCCTTCGGCCAGGTCCTTGTGACTTGGGAGATTGCAACCGTTAGGTCCATGGCTTGCTGCCAGACGATCAGATCCCTGTACGATGCGATCTTGTCCGTCATCCTTGCCCTACTGCCCTACTGCCCTAACTGCCCTACTGCCATATTGCCCTACTCTCCTACTACACATTCAGCAGCAAATACTCCCGCTCCCATGGGCTGATCACTTCCATGAAGGTCTCGAATTCCGCCCGCTTGATCGCCGCATAAGTCGCTGCGAAGGATTTGCCGAGTAGGGCGCAGAGTTCCTCGTCGGCCTCGAACAGGTCGACGGCTTCGAGCAGGCCGCGCGGCAGGTCGATCTCATCCTCATTGGCGGTCGTCAGTACCGGCGGATCGGCCTTGATCTTATTGGTCATGCCGATCAGCCCGCAGGCGAGCGATGCGGCCAGCGCCAGATAGGGATTGGCGTCGGAGGAAGGAATGCGGTTTTCGACGCGCCGCGCTGCCGGGTCGGAGCGTGGCACGCGAAAGGCCGTGGTGCGGTTGTCGTAGCCCCATTTGTTGTTGACCGGCGCCGAGGCCGCCTGCGTCAGCCGCCGGTAGGAATTGACGTAGGGCGCAAACATCACCAGCGCGTTCGGCACATGTTTCTGCATGCCGCCGATGAAGTGGAAGAAGGCCTCGGTCTCCGAGCCGTCCTCCGCGGAAAAGACGTTCTTGCCGGTCTTCTTGTCGATGATCGACTGATGGATATGCATGGCCGAACCGGGCTGCCCCTGGATCGGCTTGGCCATGAACGTGGCATAGATCTCGTGCTTCAGCGCCGCCTCGCGGATGGTTCGCTTGAACATGAACACCTGGTCGGCGAGCTCGATCGGATCGCCGTGACGCAGATTGATTTCGAGTTGGCCGGCGCCCTCTTCGTGGATCAGCGTGTCGATCTCCAGGCCCTGGCTTTCGGAGAAATGATAGATGTCGTCGATCAGTTCGTCGAATTCGTTGACCCCGGCGATCGAATAGCCGGCGCCGCCGCCGATCGGCCGTCCGGAGCGCCCGACTGGCGGGGTCAGCGGGTAGTCCGGATCGGGGTTCTTGCGCACCAGGTAGAACTCGATCTCGGGCGCCACCACAGGTCTCAGCCCGCGTCTGTCATAGGCGGCAAGCACGCGCTTCAGAACGTTGCGCGGTGTGAACTCGACCGAGCGGCCGTCCTGGTGGACGAGGTCGCAGATGACCGCCGCCGTCGGGTCCTCCTCCCACGGCACCACCGTCAGCGTCGAGAGGTCAGGCATCAGCTTGAGGTCGCCATCGTCCTCCGGATAGTGGAAGCCGTTGCCGTCCTCCGGATAACCACCCGAGATCGTCGTCATGAACACCGCCGAAGGCAGGGCAAGCGAGGTGTTGGAGGTGAACTTCTTCGACGGCATCATTTTGCCGCGCGCAACCCCGGCCTGGTCGGGCGTGATGCATTCGATGTCTTCGATGCCGCGCCATTCCAGCCAGGCGCTGACTTCCTTCCAGTTCTTGACGCCACGTTGGTTTTTCACGAAGGCAGGCGTGCGGGCGCGTCCTCCGCGGCTCGACGGACGGACTTCCTTTTTTGCAGGCGGCATCAATCACCAGATTTGTTGCAGATTGTGGAGTATAGCCGTTGCCGGCGACCAAAGGGAAGGGGAGCCGGCTGGCGTGCGCCTCGATTACCGGGGGAACACAACGACTTCCGGATAAAAACATCCTGGTCTAGGGTCGGCGTCCCGCAACGCCGCAATTGAAGACGCCGAATGCAACACAGCCGCAAACTGACGACGATCGGCTTCGACGCCGACGACACGCTGTGGCAGAACGAACAGTTCTTCCGCATGACCGAGAAGCGCTTTGCCGCGCTGCTCGCCGACCACGCCGAGGAGGACTGGATTTCGGCAAGATTGCTGGAGGTCGAGAAGCGCAACCTCGCGGTCTACGGCTTCGGCATCAAGGGATTTACGCTGTCAATGATCGAGACGGCGATCGAGGTCACCGAAGGCCACGTGCCTGCCTCAACCATTGCCGAAATTCTCGCCGCGGGCCGCGAGATGCTCAGCCATCCGATCGAGCCGCTTCCCTATGCGCGCGAGACCGTGGAAAAGCTGGCCGGCGCCTACCGCCTGGTGCTGATCACCAAGGGCGACCTCTTCGACCAGGAACGCAAGCTCGCGCAATCCGGACTGGGCGAGCTGTTCCATGCGGTCGAAATCGTCAGCGATAAGAGCGCTGCCACCTATAGCCGGATCTTCAGCCGCTACGGCGATGGCCCGGAAAAGGGCATGATGGTCGGCAACTCGCTCAAATCGGACGTCGTGCCGGCAATCGAAGCCGGCAGTTGGGGCATCCACGTGCCGCATGAACTGACCTGGGTGCTGGAGCATGTCGAGCCGCCGGTCTCAGCACCGCGCTTTCGCCAGATAGCCAATCTCGGTGAACTGCCGGGCCTGATCGAGCGTATCGGCGAGATTGATTGATCAGGTCTGCAGTCGACGCGTCGCGATAGAGGTCAGTTGCGGCCGAGCCCGACCAGCCGGTCGATCACCGGCTGCAGCCGTTCGGTGGTGATCGGCTTGACGACCACCGCATCGATGACGCTCGACAGGCCCAGGGTCTCCGGAGTGCCGGTCTTGACTGAGAGCAGGATCACCAACGGAAGCGATTTGCCTGACGCCCTTCGCAGCGCATCGATGCCCGACAGCAAGGCGTCGCAGTCACCGTTCTCCGCTCCGCCGTCGAGAACGACAGTGCCGGGAATCAGCGCGTGCAAGGCCTTTGCCGCGGTTTCGGGAGTTTCCGAGATCGGTTTGAGGCCGGACCGCTCAACGATCTTTGAAACCACGACCCGGTTGATCGGTGATTTTCCGACCACCAGCACCCGCGAGAAATCTGGGAGCATCCGCGTCTCCACGCCCCGGCTAACGAACGCCGCCTGCTTTGCAGTCTCGATTTCGCGATTCGCTGGGCACATGGCGGGGCAGGCCGTTGTTCAGTGTTTCAATGCAGGGTTGAAACTTGAGAGGTAATTGGCGTGAGATCGCTGCTCATGTCAAGCTGAAATGGCATATCAGGAGAATATCGCAAGAAACATTAAAATTAAAATTAAGTGCTTTTCTTTGCCGCCGCTCGAAAGGAGAAGTCGCCATTACAACTGGGCAGGCTTCAGCGAAGTTTGGCTGTGCAGCGCGAACGCATCAACTCGCAGCCGTAGCCGGATTGAAGCAGGTTGGATGAAGGCGAGGCAAGTCTGTCGCGAGCTTGTCGCATCGCCTCGCTGGACTATCCTCCTCGTTGGCTAAGCACGTCTCTTTGAGCGACGGGAGATGACAATGGAACTCGTGACTCATAAGAAATTTAAAAACGGCCGGTTGATGCCATGGGGAAAGGGTACGGTCGTTACCGGCGCAAAGGGGTTTGTCTACCTTTCCGGAAATACCGCGACGGCCGAGGACTACGATCCGATCGGCAAAAGCGGCGGCGGCGCCATTGGCGACGCGGCAGCACAGTGGCGCGCAGTTCTCACCAACATCAAATCAGATCTGGAGGAGCTTGGCAGCGCGCTCGAGCATCTCATCCGGCTGACCTTCTTTGTTAAGGGGCCATTTCCCGATGGCGGCGTTCTGAGCTCCCCCAATTTCCGCTTGGACGTCTTGGACGAATTCTTTGCGGTGCACTGCCCGAAGCACTGCAGCTACAACAACCCGCCGCCCTCGGAAGTTATTGGAGTTGCAGCGCTTGCTCAGTCTGATCTTGTCATTGAAATCGTTGCATTAGCAGCTCTGCCGGACTAGGCAGAGCCGCAGCCTGCGAGGTGCGATAGCATGCGTTCAAAAAGGCGCGGTGCGGTAGAATTCATTAGTCGTGGCTCCGCTGTGTGACGATGACCGGGATCAGCAGATCGCCCCAGTTGCCATCGCCGCCATGGTGACGTGCCGAGCGCACCAGTTCGACCGAGACGCCGGCCTCGACCGCCTTCATCACCGACTGATTGAGCCTGTGCAGATCGTTCGCCAACATGCGAATGGTCGCCTGCTGGTCGACATTCATGCTGGTGGCTTGCTCTTCGGCCCGTTCCTTGACGCGGCTTATCGATGCCATTGGTCTTCTCCTTGTGTTGTCATGCCCGTTTGGGCGTTCCCTCTGTTTGTCTGCTATTCCGCTATTCCGCTGCCGGCCTGAATTGGGCGTGCTCGGTCGATCCATGCATGGCCGTGGTCGAAGACTGGCCACCGGTGATCGCCATCGAGACGGCGTCGAAATAGCCGGTGCCGACCTCGCGTTGGTGCTTGGTGGCGGTGTAGCCATTGGCTTCCGCGGCGAATTCCGCCTGCTGCAGTTCCGAATAGGCCGCCATCTGCCGCTCCTTGTAGCCGCGGGCGAGCTCGAACATGCCGAAGTTGAGCTGGTGGAAACCGGCCAGCGTAATGAACTGGAACTTGTAACCCATGGCGCCGAGTTCCTTCTGGAACTTCGCAATCGTCGCGTCGTCGAGATTCTTCTTCCAGTTGAAAGACGGCGAGCAATTATAGGCAAGCAGCTTGCCGGGATGGTGCTTGCGCACACCCTCGGCAAACGTCCTGGCCTGCGCCAGATCGGGCTTGGAAGTCTCGCACCAGATCAGGTCCGCATAGGGCGCGTAGGCGACGGCGCGGGCGATGCAGGGCTCGATGCCATTGCTGACACGATAGAAGCCCTCCGCGGTGCGGCCGGCGCCATAATCGACGAAGGGCTGGTCGCGCTCATCGATGTCGGAGGTCAAGAGCTGTGCCGCTTCCGCATCGGTGCGGGCCACGACCAGCGTCGGCGTGCCCATGACGTCGGCGGCAAGCCGCGCAGCGTTGAGGTTGCGGATGTGTGCAGCGGTCGGGATCAGCACCTTGCCGCCGAGGTGGCCGCATTTCTTCTCCGAAGCCAGCTGGTCCTCGTAATGGACGCCGGCCGCACCCGCCTCGATGAATGCCTTCATGATCTCGAAGGCGTTGAGCGGCCCGCCGAAGCCGGCTTCGGCATCGGCGACGATCGGCGCGAACCAGGTGTCGACCGACAGCCCCTTGCCTTCGGAAGTCTCGATCTGGTCGGCGCGCTGCAAGGTGCGGTTTATGCGCTTGACCAGTTCGGGCGCCGCATTTGCGGGATAAAGCGACTGGTCCGGGTACATGGCGGAAGCGGTGTTGGCATCGGCGGCGACCTGCCATCCCGACAGATAGATCGCTTTCAGCCCGGCCCGCACCTGCTGCATTGCCTGGTTGCCCGACATGGCACCGAGCGCGTTGACGAAATCCTCTTCATGGATGAGCTGCCACAGCCGGTTTGCCCCCATTTCGGCGAGGCTCTGCCGAATCTGCACCGAGCCGCGCAGCCGTCTCACGTCCTCTGGCGAATACGGCCGTTCGATGCCATCGAAGCGCCCTTGGGGCGCCGACGGGACAAGGTTGTAAAAATCGGTCATTGGTCACTCCAGGCTGGCTTTAATGCCGGTTTCGGAAACGCCGTACAGAAGGAATATGTGCGCCGTGTGCGTGACATCATTTACATGTCGGCACTAGGCAAGCGAGACAAACTCCGAAATTGGCCATGAAATAAGAGAAAACCTGTGTTGTGTTTGACTGATGAGAGCTGTAAATTTGTCATGATTGTAAACGCCGCCATGCCATCAGCGGATGTAAATTCTTGTCAAGGACAGTCGATTGGCCGACCATAAAATCTTTGCCGGGCCGCGCATTCGTCGCATCCGCAACGCCAAGGGCCTGACCCAGACGGCGATGGCCGAAGGGCTCGGCATCTCGCCGTCCTATCTCAATCTCATCGAGCGCAACCAACGGCCGTTGACGGTGCAACTGATCCTGAGACTGGCGTCCGTCTACAAGGTCGACCCACATGAATTGCAGGGCGAGGCGAGGGGTTCGGTCGCCGATTTGAAGGAAGTGTTTTCAGATCCGTTGCTGGCCGGCGAACTGCCAGGCGACCAGGAACTCATCGAGCTTGCCGAGGCGGCGCCCAACGCTTCCGCCGCTGTGATAAAGCTGTTTCGCGCCTATCGCGAGCAGGCCGCGCGGCTATCCGATCTCAACGAGCTGCTCGCGCGTGAGGGCAAAGCCACCGCACTCTCCGGCGCCCGGCTGCCGATCGACGAGGTGCATGAGATTTTCGAACGCCGGCCGAACCATTTTACCGCGCTCGAAGAGGAAGCCGAGGCATTCACGTCGGTGCTCGATCCCGGCGACGATCTGTTCAGTGCGTTGAAGGCTTGGCTGCGGCGTGAATTCGGCGTCGTCGTCAAAGTACTGCCGGTCGCCACCATGCCCAACTGGCGCCGTCGCTATGACCGTCACTCGCAGCGCCTGTTCCTGTCCGAGCGCCTGTCGCCATTCGATCAGCTGCGCGAGGTGGCTATGGAGGCCTGCCTGATCCGCATGAGCGTTGCTGTCGCTGTCGAGATCCAGGCGCTGAAGCTGGCCACGGACGAAGCCCGCCGGCTCGCCCGTTTCGAGCTCGGCCGCTATGCCGCGCACGCGCTGATGATGCCCTATCAGCCTTTTCACGCCGCTGCGGTCCGCGCCCGCTATGACATCGACATGTTGCGGTCGCGCTTCGGCGTTTCCTTCGAGCAAGCGGCGAACCGGCTGACCACGCTGCAGCGGCCGGGTGCGTCGGGCGTGCCGTTCTTCATGCTCGAGGTCGACAGTGCCGGCAATCGCTTCCGCAAGGCGGGCAGCCACGGCTTTCCGCAAAGCCGCTTCGGCGGCGGCTGTCCGAAGCTGCCGGTCCATACCACCTTCGCCCAGCCCGGCCAAATCCTGGTCGAGGCCGTGGAAATGCCCGATGGTGCGGCGTTTCTCTGCATCGCCCGCACGCTCGAAGGCCCGCAGGGCTCGTTTGCCGAGCGACCGCGCCGCACCGCGCTGCTGCTCGGCTGCGACATCGGTTTTCGCGATGAGATCGTCTATGGAGCAGCGTTGCCGGGGCCGGCCGCCATCGGCAAGGCCGGACAGAACGCCACTGTGTCCGCGACGCCGGTCGGCCCTGCCTGCCGGCTGTGTGAACGCATCGGCTGCCTCGCCCGCGCCGAGCCACCGCTGACACGCCCGCTCGGCCTCGACGAGATGGTGACGGGACTGTCGGCGTTCGATTTTCAGTGACGGCAAACAGAGTTGCCGGGGATCGTGCCGCGGGCGCATTCTTCTATCGGCTACCGCTGCCTATCAGAACGTCCATTTCAATCGTCAGCGGCTCTCCAGGGCTCGGCGAAGCTAGCCCGCGCCAGACCTCCTCGCGCACGATGTGCTTCATATCCGGAGGAAGCTGGACATACTCCTGACCGCTCAATGTTGCGCCCTTGGCGATGCCGCTGAAATAGTCGTCGAAGGACGAGAACTTGATGGGCCGCGTTTCGAGCTGGACGTCAATCTTTCGAAACCCGGCGCGATAGAGCAAATCATGCAAGCATGTGGCGTCGGGGACGGAGAAGAAGCGATTTAGCTTTTCAGCTTTCTCAGGGGCATGGCGGGCGATTACCGCACCTATTCTGGCGAACAACGAACGCTCTGGCGTCGTTGTCACGCTAACTGCAGTCCAGCCGTTGGGGCGCAGAACCCGGCGAAATTCCGAAAGCGCTCCAAGCTGGTCCGAGAAGAACATGAGCCCAAGCTGACAGGTCACTGTGTCGAACCGACGGTCCTCATAAGGAAGCGCGTGGGCGTCGAACGTAGCGAGGGTGATTGGCTGGTCTTTCAAATTGCGTTTGGCGGATTCGAGCATGGCCGGCGAGATGTCGCCGCCAATCACGGCGCCGGAAGGGCCTACAATGATGGCAGCGGCTTGCGCTGCCGCTCCGGTGCCCGTTGCGACGTCGAGCACGCGATGGCCAGGCGCAATCCGTGCTGCCTTCAGCAAGGACGGGATAAACGAGTTCGTCGCACGGGCGAACAACTCGTCATAGCCAATCGCCGCCGTTTTGTAGAATGGCTCATCCATGGGGGCGCCCTATACATTTGCACCGTACGTCGAGCATGGGGCGTCTGTCGATGATCGGGCATCTCTGTGCACCTGTCGGTGCGCCAAATGGAACACGATGCTGGATCACTCCCCATCCCCGTCTTTGCGTTACGCGATTAAGGCACGTTTCTGTCGTCCGCTGTGCATCGTGCCGCCTCGAAATCGCCGACAGTCCGACTCATGACCGACATATCATCACCGCAGATCGCTGTTTCGCCTCCGCGAAATGAGGAGCGTATCGGTTTCCTGCTGGTGTTCCTGTCGGCCCTGATGTGGAGCCTCGGCGGTACCATTGCCCGTTTCATCGATGCCGGCGACAGCTGGACGGTGGTGTTCTGGCGCTCGGTCTGGGCCGCCGCCTTCCTGCTCTGCTTCATGGTCTGGCGCGACGGCTGGCGTGGCACGCTGAAGCTGTTTCGCGGCATGGGCCTGGCCGGCCTTGCGGTGGCGTTTTGTTTCGCCACGGCGTCGACCTCTTTCGTCGTGGCGCTTGCATATACCACCGTCGCCAACATCCTGTTGATGCAGGCCGGTGTGCCGCTTCTGGCGGCGTTGTTTGCCTGGGCGCTGTTTCGCGAGCGGGTGGCCGTGGCGACCTGGCTGGCGATCGCCGCCGTCATTGCTGGCGTCGCCATCATGGTCTCGGAATCGCTCGATGGCGCCGTATCGCCGATCGGCGACGGGCTGGCGCTGCTCATTGCCGTCATGTTCTCGATCGCCACCGTCATCACGCGCCGCTTTGCCCATGTGCGTATGACCCCGGCGACCTGCCTCGGCACGATGCTGGCGGCCGCCTTTGCGGCCTCCCAGGCGTCGGCACTCGGCGTTTCCAGCCACGATATGGGCTTCCTCTTTGCCTTCGGCGTGGTCAATCTGGGGCTCGGCCTCGCCTTCTTCGCCACCGGCGCCCGGCTTGTTCCGGCGGCCGTCGCGGCGCTGCTCGGCACGTTCGAGCCGATCCTAGGCCCGATCTGGGTCTGGCTCATTCATTCCGAGGTGCCGTCGGCGCGTACCATCGTCGGCGGTGCGGTTGTCGTCACGGCACTCCTCGTCCATATCGGGCTCGAATTCAAGCGCCAGACGCGGCCGCAACGGGCGGGCGTCACCGGTGTGCCTTCGCCTAATTGATGCAGCGCGCGCGCCAAAGCGAGATGGACCATTGACAATGTCGCAGCCGCGCGGGCAGGCTGCGATCACGGCAACAACAAGACAGGCGTATCTTGCCAAGTCTCCATGCCGGCTGCATCGAGGCCGGACAACATCGTCGTCTCCCTGCGCGCGCCGTAGCGAAAGCTTCTGACGGCGCCGCAACACCACCAACGCCACGCCAAGTCTTCACTGTCGCCTCGTCGCCGAACCATAATGGCGCCGGCAATTCGCGCTTGTCGCCTGCCTGCAAGCTCAATACCCTGAAGCAAATGCCCAGCCGGGCGCACGCCGCGACGAGCTGGCGACGGAACACTCATCAAAGGAGAATAGCATGACCCGCAAAGCGCTCTGGCTTTCGGCGACTTCGGCGTTTCTGGCAGTTTTCACCTTGGGCGCGCATGCCGAGGACCGTGTCGTCAACGTCTTCAACTGGTCGGACTATATCGACAGTTCGATCATCGACGACTTCACCAAGGAAACCGGCATCAAGGTCGTCTACGACACCTATGATTCCAACGAAATTCTCGAAACCAAGCTGCTTGCCGGTGGTAGCGGCTACGATGTCGTGGTGCCGACGGCAAGCCCGTTCCTGGCCCGTCAAATCCAGGCCGGGGTATATCAGAAGCTGGACAAGTCGAAGCTGCCCAACCTTTCCAATATGTGGAACGTGGTGATGGAGCGGGTTGCGAAGTTCGACCCCGGCAACGAATACTCGGTTAACTACATGTGGGGGACCACAGGCATTGGCTACAACACCGAGAAAGTGAAGGAAGCCCTCGGCGTCGACAAGATCGACAGCTGGGATGCGGTCCTGAAGCCGGAGAATATCGCCAAGCTCGCCAATTGTGGCGTGTACTTCCTGGATTCGCCTACAGACATTTTTCCGACTGTGCTGAACTATCTTGGCCTCAAGCCTGACTCGACCTCTCCTGACGACCTTGCCAAGGCCACAGACCTCATGCTGAGCATCCGGCCTTCTATCCGCAAATTCCATTCGTCGGAATACATCAACGCGCTCGCCAATGGCGACGTCTGCGTGGCTGTCGGATTTTCGGGGGATCTCTTCCAGGCCCGCGACCGTGCGGCGGAAGCGAAAAAGGGGGTCGACATCGCCTACACGATTCCAAAGGAAGGTGCGGAAATGTGGTTCGACGAAATGGCGATCCCGGCCGATGCACCGCATGTCGCCGAGGCACACGAATTTCTGAACTACATGATGAGACCAGAAGTTATTGCCAAATCCACCAACTTTGTCTTCTACGCCAATGGCAACAAGGCCTCTCAGCCGCTCGTCAGCAAGGAGATCCTTGATGACCCGGGCATTTATCCGGATGACTCGACGCTGGCCAAGCTGTTCACTGTCGGTCCATATGACCCCAAGACGCAACGTCTCGTCACCAGATCGTGGACCAAGGTCATCACGGGACAATAGTGATCTGACGCGACCCCGGTGGCTGACTGCCGGGGTCGTTTTTCAGGGGCAGAATCAGGCACGGAGTGGGACATGAAATCGCTTGGCAGCATCCGCAGGGATTTCGCGCCATGGAACGATCCGAATGCCAAGCCATACATCCAGTTCGACAACGTCACCAAGAAGTTCGGCGACTTCACTGCCGTCAACAATCTGTCGCTGACCATCTTCGAACGCGAATTCTTTGCCCTGCTCGGGGCCTCGGGCTGCGGGAAATCGACGCTGCTCAGGATGCTTGCCGGCTTCGAGGAACCGACCGCCGGCCGTATCCTGCTCGATGGCCAGGATCTGCGCGGCATCCCGCCATATCGGCGGCCGGTCAATATGATGTTCCAGTCCTACGCCTTGTTTCCGCACATGACGGTCGAGAACAACATCGCGTTCGGCCTCAAGCAGGAAGGCATGGCCAAGGCCGATATCGACAAGCGCGTCGCCGAGATGCTGAAGCTGGTCAAACTCGAGCAGTTCGCCAAACGCAAGCCGCACCAATTGTCGGGCGGCCAGCGCCAGCGTGTCGCACTGGCCCGCTCTGTGGCCAAGCGGCCGAAAGTCCTGCTGCTCGATGAGCCGCTTGGCGCGCTGGACAAGAAGCTGCGCGAGGAAACCCAGTTCGAGCTGATGGATCTGCAGCAGAGCCTTGGCCTCACCTTCGTCGTCGTCACCCATGACCAGGAAGAGGCGATGACGATGGCCGACCGCATCGCCATCATCGACAAGGGCGAGGTGATGCAGGTGGCGACGCCGGCCGAGGTCTACGAGGCGCCGGGTTCCCGCTTCGTCGCCGGCTTCGTCGGCAATGTGAATATGTTCGACGGCAAGATCGCGGCTGGCGAGGCCGGCAGCGCAAGCATCGACGCCGGCAACGGCATCACCATCCGCACCGAAAATGCCGGCCGTGCCGCCGCCGGAACGTCCGTTACCTTTGCTATCAGGCCGGAGAAGATCAAGGTTTCCTCCACGAAACCGGCTGGTGCCGTCAATGCCATCGAGGGCGAGGTCTACGACATCGCCTATCTCGGTGACATGACCATCTATCACGTCAGGCTGGATGACGGTCAGGTGGTGCGGGCAAGTACCATGAACGCGGCACGCATCACCGAGGATCCGCTGACCTGGAACGACCGCGCCTGGGTTTCCTTCCGACCCGACGCCGGCGTCGTGCTGACACGGTAGGGACTGATCATGTCCGCTGTCACCGCCGCAACAAGCTCCTCGGCAAGCGCTGCCGGCAAATCCGCCTTGGCCAGGCTGGGAGCGGCTTTGGTTAGCCGTCTCGTCATCATCATCCCCTACCTCTGGCTGCTGTTCTTCTTTCTCGTCCCCTTCATCATCGTCTTTAAGATTTCGCTGTCGCAGACCGCGATAGCCATGCCGCCCTACACGCCGGTGCTCGATTTCCGCGACGGCGTTTCCGGGGTTGTCGCGTGGTTTGGCGCGCTCAATTTTGACAACTACATCTGGCTGACGCAGGACGCGCTCTACTTCAACGCCTATGTGACGAGCGTCATCGTCGCCGCCATCTCGACGGTCCTGACGTTGGTGATCGGTTATCCCATCGCCTATGGCATGGCACGCGCTCCGGCGACGATCCGCCCGACCTTGCTGATGCTGGTGATCCTGCCGTTCTGGACCTCGTTCCTGATCCGTGTCTACGCCTGGATCGGCATTCTCAAGCCCGAGGGCCTGCTCAACGAGCTGCTGCTCGCCACCGGCATCATCAGCCATCGGCTGATCATCCTCAACACCTACACGGCGATCTTCATTGGCATCGTCTACTCCTATCTGCCGTTCATGGTCCTGCCGCTCTATTCGGCATTGGAGAAGATGGACAATTCGCTGATCGAGGCCGCCAAGGATCTCGGCTGCCCGCCGACCAGCGCCTTCTGGAAGATCACGTTCCCGCTGTCGCTGCCCGGCGTCATCGCCGGCTGCCTGTTGGTGTTCATTCCCGCCGTCGGCGAGTTCGTCATCCCCGATCTGCTCGGCGGCTCACAGACACTGATGATCGGCAGGACGCTGTGGAGCGAATTCTTCGGCAACCGCGACTGGCCGGTGTCGTCTGCCGTTGCCGTCATCTTGCTGCTGCTGCTGATCGTGCCGATCATGCTCTTCCAGCGAGCCCAGGCGCGTGCCCAGGAGCAGGACCTATGAACGCTACCTGGAGCCGCTTCAACATCGTTTCGATCGTGCTCGGCTTTGCCTTTCTCTACCTGCCGATCGTCCTGCTCGTCGTGTTCTCTTTCAACGAGTCGAAGCTGGTCACCGTCTGGGGCGGCTTCTCGACGAAATGGTACGTGTCGCTGTTCCACAATCAGGGTCTGATGGACGCCACCTGGGTGACGGCGCGCGTCGGCGTCATCTCGGCCACCGTGGCGACCGTGCTCGGCACTCTGGCGGCGCTCACCCTGACGCGCTACACGCGCTTTCGCGGCCGGCTGCTGTTTTCCGGCATGGTGTTTGCGCCGCTGGTCATGCCGGAAGTCATCACCGGCCTGTCGCTATTGCTGCTCTTCGTCGCTGTCGGCTTCGACCGCGGCTTTCTCACGGTGACGCTTGCCCACACCACGCTGACCATGTGCTTCGTCGCTGTGGTGGTCCAATCGCGCCTGATCACGTTCGATCGTTCGCTGGAAGAAGCCGCGATGGATCTCGGTGCGCCGCCGGTAAGGACCTTCTTCCAGATCACGCTGCCGGTCATCATGCCGGCGATCGTCTCTGGCTGGATGCTGGCCTTCACGCTCTCGCTCGACGACCTGGTTATTGCCAGCTTCACCTCGGGGCCTGGCGCCACGACGCTGCCGATGAAGATCTACAGCCAGGTCCGCCTTGGCGTGACGCCGGAAATCAACGCGGCGTGCACCATTCTGATCGCGGTCGTCGCAGTTGGCGTGATCATCGCTTCGCTCGCAAACAAACGCCGCGAGGTGCAGCGGCAGCGCGACGAGCAGGCGGCGCAGCGAGGTTGAGTTCCTGCTGCTTACTCGCCTGAAACACCGCGACTTATCGGCGAGATGAACGGCGTGCTCCAGGTGCCGCCGACGAAGAACGACGACTGCTGGGGCGCTTGGCCGTTCGTCTGCGTGGCAGCCTGGCTCGGCTGGACGATGCCGCCGGACAGCGCCAGCCCGCGTCCGGCATAGGATGCGATGCCGGAAAGCCAGATCTTGTATTGCGCGGAATTCACCTCGGCCTTGTCGATGCGCGCCACGCCGTTCGAAACGCTCGCCTTGAGCTCGGCCCCGTCGATCGGCAGCGTTCCGTCCGAGACGTCGTCGAGCGCGAAGAATCCGCCCTGTTCGGTGTGCTTGAGGAACGCCGGCAGGTTAAGCCGGCTCAGCGCACCCGCGCCGAAGGTCGCGGACAGCGAGCCATTGGCGTTTTCGAAAATGGAGTCCCAGGTTCTGCCCGGCCCCTTGAGGATGACCGAAACGGTTCCGGTGCCGATCGGCACCAGCCGCGTCATCCCGGCCGCGGTGCCGAAAGCGCCGCCGTCGATGTCGGAAGCAAGCAGCCGGATCTCGACTTCCGTGCCGGCGGGCTTGCGGTCGAAACGGACGCTGCTTTGGACGTTGCCGCCAAAGGCGGATGCATCGGAGATGTCGAAGACGGCGAGGCCGTTCTTGACCTGGGCGGTGGCGGCGACGTCGGCAAGCTGGATTGCACCTGCCGTGGCATGCGCGGCGGACAGCCTGAGATCGAGATTGATCCGGTCGGCGAAGCTTGTGTCGATCTCGCCCGGACCGGCGGCGCCGGCGGATGGTACGGGGGTAAAGGCGGAGAGAAACGATCTGAGGTCGAGCGTATCGAAGGCAAGTGTGCCGGAGATCACCGGCAGTGCCTCGCCGTAGGTGAAGTCCAGCGCGCCCATTCCAGGGTTGTGGTCGAGGGTCAGGGCCGTATTTTCGAATTTGATGCGCCCGGCCGTCGCGGTGATCTTGCTTGAAACCGAGATCGAGCCGATTGCCGCACCGGGCGCGATGCCGGCCTGCGACCATTCGAGCACGCGTCGCAGCGAAGGTGCGGCAAATTTTGCCTGGCCGTCGAAATAGCCGTTCTCCGACATGCTGGCCAGCCCGTCGAAGGAAAAGCTGGCCGGCGCCGCCTTGAAGGAAAGCGTGACCGGTGCTGCGCCGCCGCCAAACAGCACAAGCGGGTTCGGCGATGCGGCGTCGACGGAAACGCTTTCGCCGCGCCATATCCCGGTTGCCGACAGCGTCGCATTGCTGTTCATCGCGGCCCAATTCGCCTGGCCGCTCAGGCTGCTCAATATCTCCTGGTCCTTGCCGCCGATGGCGGCGACCACGCGGCCGTCCCTGAACTCGACTGTGCCGAACGGATCTGCCGGCAGCTTGCCGAGATCCGGCTTGGCGGGATTTGTGTTGATCACCGCGCGGGCAGCATCGATCGAACGCGTAATGCGCCCGCCGCTCGGAATCGCAGGCAGGAAAAACCCGCTCGCGGTACGCTGAACCCTGATCGTCGGTCGCACCAGCCGCGCAGTCGAAAACACCACGTCGCCACGCAGCGCCGCCATGGCCGAGAGGTCGACCTCGACCCGCTCGGCCTCGATCACAGGCGGTGCATCCGTCTCTGTCCATTGCGACAGCGTCACGTCGCTCAGGATCGCCCGGAAATTCGGCCAGACCTCGATGCGCGGCGCGCCATCGATGGTGACCCTGAAACCGCTCCAGGCGCTCATTTCCCACGCGATGCGGTCACGCACGATACGGGTCGAGGCGATCAACGGCAAGGCTGCGACAACCAGCGCGATGACGATGACGGCTGCGCCGATCGCCCATATTCCGCGTCGGATCAAAGGTGATGGCATATCGCCCCGTATGCTTCCATTCCGACAAAATCGCCCGACGGGTGTAACCGACGGCTGACGCATTTCAAGTCTTTATGGCCCGGCGATGGCATTTGCGCACACCCTGACCGGCGCGGTCCAACAAAATCTTGCTCTGCTGCATCGCGATATGCATAAGCGATGCAGCCTGCGGAGGAACAATGATGGCCGACGACGCACCGCTCTGGATGCCGACGCAAGAGCAGATCGACGCTGCGCCGATGACCGCCTTCATGAATGCCGCGGCGAGCAGGGCCGGCAAGGCTTTCTCCTCCTATGCCGACCTGCATCGCTGGTCGATCGATGACCGCGAGACCTTCTGGAGCCTGGTCTGGGACTTTTGCGGCATCGTCGGCGACAAGGGCGAACGCGTGCTGGTCGATGGCGACAAGATGCCCGGCGCGACCTTCTTCCCTGACGCGAAGCTGAACATCGCCGAGAATCTCCTGAAGAAAACCGGGCTTGGCGACGCCATCGTCTTTCGCGGCGAGGACAAGGTCGAGCGGCGGCTGTCCTGGAACGAGCTGCATGCGCTGACCTCGCGCCTGCAACAGCTCTTCCTGTCGCTCAAGGTGAAGAAGGGCGACCGCATCGCCGCGATGATGCCGAACATGCCGGAGACCGTTGCGGCGATGCTGGCTGCCGCCTCGATCGGCGCCGTCTGGTCGTCCTGCTCCCCCGATTTCGGCGAGCAGGGTGTTCTCGACCGGTTCGGCCAGATCGAGCCTGTCGTGTTCATCGCGCCGGACGGCTATTGGTACAATGGCAAGGCGATCGAAGTCGCCGACAAGATCGCGGCCGTGGTGGCGAAGCTCGCCACCGTGCGCAAGGTCCTGATTATCGATTATCTCGGCACCTCGACCGACGTCGCGGCAACCATCGGCAAGGCGGCTGCGCTGGAGGAGGCGCTGTCACCCTTTGCCGCCAGGCCTGTCAGTTACGAAGGGCTGCCGTTTTCGCATCCGCTCTACATCCTGTTTTCGTCAGGCACGACCGGCATCCCCAAATGCATCGTCCATTCAGCCGGCGGAACGCTGATCCAGCACGTCAAGGAAGAGCGGCTGCATGCCGGCCTGCTCGACGGCGATCGCTTCTTCTATTTCACCACCTGCGGCTGGATGATGTGGAACTGGCTGGTGTCGGGCCTGGCGTCGGGCGCCACCTTGCTGCTCTATGACGGCTCGCCTTTCTACCCGGACGGCAATGCGCTGTTCGACTTCGCCGATGCCGAGAAGATGACCTACTTCGGCACCTCGGCCAAATTCATCGATTCCGTGCGCAAGGCCGGCCTGAAGCCGATCCACACGCATGATCTTTCCAGTGTGCGCACCATCTCCTCGACCGGCTCGCCGCTGTCGCCGGAAGATTTCCGTTTCGTCTATGAAGGCATCAAGAAGGACGTGCATCTCGCCTCGATCTCCGGCGGCACCGATATCGTCTCCTGCTTCGTGCTCGGCGTGCCGATCGAACCGGTATGGCCCGGCGAGATCCAGGGACCCGGCCTCGGCCTTGCCGTCGACGTCTGGGGCGATGATGGCCGTCCGCTTCGCCAGGAGAAGGGCGAGCTCGTCTGCACCAAGCCGTTTCCGGCAATGCCGATCGGCTTCTGGAACGACCCTGACGGCAGGAAATACAAGGCCGCCTATTTCGAGCGCTTCGACAATGTCTGGTGCCACGGCGATTTCGCCGAATGGACCGCCCATGGCGGGCTGATCATCCATGGCCGTTCCGACGCCACGCTCAATCCGGGCGGTGTCAGGATCGGCACGGCGGAAATCTACAATCAGGTCGAGCAGATGCCGGAAATCCTCGAAGCGCTATGCATCGGCCAGCATTTCGACAATGACGTGCGTGTCGTGCTGTTCGTGCGGCTGGCTGCCGGCGTCGAGCTCGATGCCGAGCTGGAAAAACGCATCCGCGCGAAAATCCGCACCGGGGCGAGCCCGCGCCATGTGCCGGCCAAGATCGTCGCCGTCAGCGATATTCCGCGCACCAAATCGGGCAAGATCACCGAGCTCGCGGTCCGCGACATGGTGCATGGCCGCGCCATCAAGAACAAGGAAGCGCTCGCCAATCCCGAAGCGCTCGAGCTGTTCCGCAATCTGCCGCAGCTTGCCGACTGAGCATGAAGCCCGGGCTGGAACCGGGTCATGGTTAACGAAATGTCTCCGCGGAATTTACCTAGATTTCATGAGTGGTACACATTGGTAAATTTTCCGGCGTGCCGGTAAGGATTTGTTAAGGCCCGGCATCGATAGTCGTGCGTAACTTGAGGGAGAAATCCCGTTCCTCTTAGCCCCCAGAGGATCTGATTCGCTCAAGCCCCGTTGTGACAGCAATTCTATCATTCAAGGCGTCCCATTGGACGCCTTTTTTCTTTGCGCAGCCATAGACCTAACCGGCCAGCACGCGGGTCGAGGGGAAGGCGACTTCGACCAGGGTTCCCTCGCCGGGCGTCGAGTTGATGGTGAACCGGGCACGGTTCGCTTCGACCATCGCCTTCGTCAGCGGCAGCCCGAGACCGGTGCCGTCGCCGCGGCCGCGCTTCAGCGCGTTGATCTGCTTGAACGGCTTCAGCGCCTGCTCGATCTCGGACTGGCTCATGCCGATGCCGGTATCGCGCACGCGCATGACGACGTCGCCGGAGAGCTCATAGGCGGTCGACACGATCACCTGGCCGCCGGCCTGCGTGTAGCGGACGGCGTTCGACAAGATGTTGAGCGCGATCTGCCGCACGCTGCGCAGATCGGCCACCACTTCCGGCAGTCGCGAGGCGAAGCTGGAGCGGATGATGACGCGTTCCCGGTTGGCTTGCGGCTGCATCATCGCCACGGTCTCGGCCAGCGTGTCGTTGAGCGACACCGCCTCATAAGCCATCTCCTGCTGACCGGCCTCGATTTTCGAAATGTCGAGCAGGTCGTTGACCAGATCGAGCACGTGGTTGCCCGAACGGTTGATGTCGCGCAGATAGTCGCGATAGCGGTCATTGGCCACCGGCCCGAATTTCTCGTCCACCATCAGCTCGGAAAAGCCGATGATGGCGTTGAGCGGCGTGCGGATCTCGTGGCTGATGCGGGCCAGGAAATCCGTCTTCTGCGACGAGGCGCGTTCGGCGACCGCGCGCGCCTGGGTCAGGTCCTCTTCGGCGCGCTTCCACTGGGTAATGTCGCGCACCACCGCGCAGAAGCCGCTGTCGTTGGGCAGCCTGCCGATGGTCATGAACAGTGGGATGAAGCGCCCCTGCGCCTCGCGTCCGATCACCTCGCGGCCATCGTTCATCACGCTTGCAACGCCGGGCTCCGACAGCCCGTCGAGATAGTCGCGCGCCGCGCGCTGGCTTTCGATCGCAAACAGCGAGACGAACGGTTTGCCGGTCACCTCGTCGCTGTCGAAGCCGAACAGCGCTTCCGCCGGACGGCTAATTGAACGGATCGTTCCGTTACGGCCGATCAGCACGACGCCGTCGGTGGCGGTATCGATGATGGTGCGCATTTCGGCGATGCGCGCCTTGAGCTCGGAGACATCCGGCTGCGTTTGGTCGTCGGCGGCGCCATGTGGAATGGCTGTTGCTTCGTCGTCGCCGGAACGGCGTACGACCAGCATCAGCGCCTTGCCGTTTCCCCAGGGGACGGAGCGTAAAATCGCGTCGATCGGAAACTCCTGACCGTCGCGCGTCTTCAGCCGTAGAGCGCGGTCGCTGCCGTCGGAACTGCCGTCGTCGGCATAAGGGTCGGCAAACAGCGCGCCGAGCCCGCCGGCCTTGTCCAAGGCACTGAGCGTCGCATAGCCGGTCAGGCCGAGGAATTCGTCGTTCGCGTAGTGCAGCTGGTCGCCGGAATGGATAAGCACCGGCACTGGCAGCTTGCCGAGGATCGAGGTATCCGGCCCCTTGTTGTCCTCTCCGGCAAACGCCGACGGCACGAAGCCGTCGAGCTTGAGCGGTGGTGCCAGCGGCCGCCCGATGGGCGGCGCCGAGCCGGCAACGTCGGCTGCGGCTGCGCTGTCCTCGGACCAATCCTCGCTGTCCTCGGCGTCACGGAAATCTTCGGCCGTCATGCTGTCGTCGTCGCCATCCTGCGGCGCTTCGGCGACGATCGTTCGACGGTTCGTGCTGGGCTCAACGCCTTCCTGCGCTTCATCGCTGGGTTCGCGGTCGGCATAGTCGAGCAGCGATCCGGAAACAGGGCGTGTGACGGGTTCGCCGGCTTGCGCCTCTGCTGCCGTCTCGTCGGGTTGCTCGCCGTCGAGCCGGGCAAGGTCCTTCTGATCCTCGGCATCGGCCTCGGGCGGTTCGGCCACCTCGCTTTCCGGACCTGGCGCCGGCATCTCACCCTTGTCCGTCGGACCGGCTTTTTTCAGCTTTGGTTCGTCGGCCTTGCCGGCTGCCTCGACTTTGGTCGCGGTCTCCGCAGCCGGCTTTGGCTTCTCGGCGCTGGGCTGTTCGTCTACCGGCTTTTCGGCCGGGGTGCTGTCCTTCTTGAGACGCTCGCCAATCTCGCGAAACGCGCTGCGTTCCAGCGTCGACAGGCCCTTGTCGTTGGCCGGCTGCCGGTGCTCGGCCAGTCGGATCACCTTGTCGGCAAAGCGCCGCTCGGGCTTTGGCACGATGGTCAGTGCCGGCACTTCGCCTCGGAACGGATCGGCGGCTTTCGGTGTCTCGGGGGTAGGTTCAACGGCTTGCGGCCTGACGCTCGCGGCAGGTTCCTCCTCGACAAGGGCCATGCCGGCCGCGTCCGGATCGACCACCGCATCGCCGCTGCGGGCGACGCCGAAACCGCGAAAACCTTCGAAAACGCGGCTGCGGCTGTAAACCGGGAGCGCCGCCAGATCGACGGGTATTTTCAGATCGGTGCCGGCGACCGGCCACAGCACGGAGCGGCCTGACCAGGTGTCGCGCCGTTCGAGCAGGCCGGCGATCTCGCCTGAGGCATCGAGGCCGTAGGCGGCTGAAACGTCCTCGAAGCGGCGGCCGATCACGTCGGCGGCGGGCTTGCCGACGAGTTCGGCAAATTCCGGTGATAGGGCACTGAACCGGCCCTCTGCGTCGGTACGCCAGACGAAACGCATAGGCGCGGCCGCGCGATCGATCGTGGGGGCGCGGCGTTCGGCCCGGGAAGCGGCTTTGATCGCTTGTGTGGCGCTTTCCTGCGGGGCGTCCAGACCGGCCGGCGAAGCGGCGGGGCTGGCTGGTGTCTCGGCTTCGCCGAACACACCTGCCCCGGGCGGGACCTGTGTGTCGTCGCCCGCATTGAAGTACCAATGGTCATGCTGCGTCGGCGTTTCGCCAGCCGTGTGCTGATTGTCGGCCCCCGAAACCTGCTTGGCTGTGTCGGCAGGCTCGTGCTCCGCCGATGCGGAGCTGCCTTCGATCGCCGCAAGGTCGATCTCCGCCGCGCCGGTGGTGGTGATTGGCGGATCGGCGATTGGCTGCTCGTTGTCCTGGTCAGTTGGCTGGGAAAGACCGCTCGGCGTCGCCGCTGCCTCGCTGCCGGCTTCCGCGCCGGCGCGCTCGCCAACAGGAGCCTCGCCGTCAAGCCGGTCCTCGTCGATCACCACAAGCAGGTGCCGCTCGTCCGTCAGCCGGGCAAAGCCTGCCGGATAGGAGTTGGACCCGCCCGGAACCAGGCGCTTGACGATGCGGTCGCTCTCATTCGCCACGTCGGCGACAAGCGCGGCCAGCGTCTCAGGCTGGATGCCGAGCGACGAAAAGCCGTCCGACGCGGCGTCGATATTGCCCTTGGCGTCGACAAAGGCGATGTAGTGGCCGTCTTCGGTAAAGCCACTGATGGCGCGATCGGCGATCTCGGCGGCGCTGCGCGAGCCGGTCTGCGCCGCCGGCAGCGCCAGCATGACTGCTTCCTCGCCATCGGGCATGGTCACCGCGCTGGCCAGGAAACCGACCGCGCGGCTGGTCAGCCCGGTCGCCAGCCGGACCGTGATGGCACGGTCGCGGCCGATCTGCGGAAAACCGCTGGTTGCCATGATCTGGCGCCTGGCGATCAGCGGCAATCCTGCCGAGGCGCCGATGATGGCTCCGATGTCCGGATAGCCGAATACCGCTGCGCCGGGACCGTTGGCCCATATCACCTGCTCGAGATCCGCCGACAGAATGGCGATCGCGTCGCCAGCGGCGAAGCGCAGGCGAACCGCGTCGAGCACGGCAACATCGAGGAAGGAGTAGTTTTCAGCCGGCATGCGCTTGGCGACCCTCACAGAGCGGGCAATTTGCGGTTAACGCTTTGTTAATAAAAGCCGACGGCGCGAAGGTCCACAAGTCATAGCGTGCAACCAGCGGAATCTCTAGGCGCGTGGTTAACGTCGCGAAACAAATAATCAATGGTGCGATGCAACAAACATGTTGCAATGCACAAAATTTGCCTTTATATTGCCATGATAGATGAACGAGACGGCTTTCTGTCAAAGCCGCTGCCGCTGAAAAGGATGGAAAATGTCCAGGACCAAGACCGCCGACACGATCGAAAACGTTGAATTCCCAAGCTTCGACGCTTCCAAGGCCACCGATCAGATCCGCGCCTTCGCCGAAAAGGGCGTCGAGCAGTCGAAAGAGGCCTATGCCAAGCTGAAGACCGGCGCCGAGGAGACCCAGAAGGCTCTGGAGTCGTCCTACGAGACCGCCAAGACCGTTTCCAGCGACCTGTCGCTCAAGACCATCGCCGCCCTGCGCGCCAATGCCGAGGCCGGCTTCTCGCATTTCGAAGCCCTGATTGGCGCCAAGTCGCTGTCGGAAGTCGTCGAGCTGCAGACTGCGTTCCTGCGCAAGCGCGTCGAAATGACCGTTGAGCAGGCCAAGGACTTCCAGGCGGTTGCTGCCAAGGCGGCTGAGGACGTATCCAAGCCGATCAAGACCGCCTTCGAGAAGGCCGTGAAAGAAATTAAGATCGCCTAATATTTGCACACAGTTTGACGATGCATCAAAAGGTCGCATTTCGTCAGACAAATAGATGTGCGATATAGTGGTTTAAGCGAATACCCGGCGGGTGGAACCTCCTCCCTCTGCTCACCGGGATAACCAGCCAGCACCTCCTCCCGCTGGCTCGTAACAGGAAAAGGCCGGCACCTCCTCCCGCCGGCCTTTTCTTTGTCCGGCGAAAAATGACGCTATGCCGGAGCGATCTTTTGCTTTGCCAAAAGCCTTGAATTAAACTCCGATAGCCCGTATGGACGCATCGCCGAACGACAGAGCGGGTCCCGGAGAATGAACGTTCCGTCTGGATATCGCTCGGGCAAGCGTGCCGTTGTAGCTCAGATGGTTAGAGCGCCGGATTGTGGATCCGGAGGTCGCTGGTTCGATCCCAGCCAACGGTACCATTCAGCTTTCAGCCAGGTTTCTGACCAATAGCGCCAAGCGATCTCTACGACCCTGGCGCGGTCACCTGCGATCCCGCCTGACGCGCACCGCGCAGGTGATCCACAAGGGCTCTCAGCTTCGGCGCGATATTCCGTCGGCTGGGAAAATAAAGATAGAAGCCCGCAAACGGCGGAAAATAGTCGTCGAGGATTGGCACAAGCTCGCCGCGGTCGATCCAGGGGCGGAATGTGTCCGCCATGCCGAACGTGATTCCGGCGCCTGCAACGGCCAGCCGGATCATCAGCCACATGTCGTTAGTGGTGATCTCGGGCGCAACCGCCACGTCGAACTCGCGCCCGTCCTCGCCAAACTCCCACCGATAGGGCGAAACTCCCGGCGCCGGCCGCCAGCCGATACAACGATGAGCCACAAGCTCGCGCGGATGGGCGGGTGCTCCGAACTTTTCGAGATAGCGCGGGGCGCAGACGGCCATCTGTCGCTGATCGCCCGATACCGGCACGGCAATCATGTCCTGCTCGATCACTTCGCCGAGCCTCACGCCCGCATCATAACCTTCGGCAACGATGTCGAATTCCTCGTCGGTGACCACGATATCCAGATGCACCTCGGGAAATCTTTCTGCAAAGGACGCCAGCAACGGCCCTGACAGAAACGTCTCCGCGATCGACGAAACCGCGATCCGCAGCCGGCCGCGTGGGCGGTCCAGAAACTCCGTGGTGGCTTCGATTGCCGCGTTCACGTCGGCGATCGCCGGTGCGACGCTCGCCAGCAGGCGCTCGCCCGCCTCGGTCAGATTTACGCTGCGTGTCGTGCGCTGCAGCAATGCGATGCCAAGGCGCTGTTCAAGCCTGAGGACGCTCTGGCTGACCGCCGAGCGCGTCACGCCCAGCCGGTCTGCCGCAGCGCGGAAATTGCGTTCCTCGGCCACTGTGACGAAGACGGCAATTGCATTGAGATCGACGTCCATTGGTTAGTAACGCTTACCATCGAGGTTAAGAGCGGGCGGGTTATCGTGACAATGCCATGGCTCTATCTCTGTCGCAACGGCAAGAAGGCTTGATCCTCCCGATCCAAGCCGATGCCGGCCGACAAAGGAGATAACCCATGACATCACTGCCTTCCTCCTGGAACCTGGATGGAAAAGTTGCCCTCGTGACGGGCTCGGCACGCGGCATCGGCCGCTGCACGGCGGAGCTGCTGCGAGTGCGGGGCGCCCGGATCGTGGCAAGCGATCTCAGCGAGACTGTACGCGAATTGGAAGCCGAGGACGTGGCAACGCTGGTCGGCGATGTCGCCGACGAGGATCTGGCCAGACGCTCGGTCGAACTCGCGGCGAGGCGCTTCGGACGACTGGACATCGTCGTGAACAATGCCGGTCGCACGCTCAACAAACGTCTGACGGAGACCTCGGTCGACGACTATGACCGCATCCTGCAGATCAATGCGCGCGGCAGCTTCGTCACCGCCCGTGCCGCGGTGGAATTGATGGCCGCCGGCGGTGGCGGCGCGATCGTCAACGTCTCGTCGATCTCGGCCGTCGCGGCCTTCGAGACGCAGGCGGCCTATGCCTCCTCCAAGGCGGCTGTCGCACAGCTGACCAAGGTGATCGCGATCGAATACGGGCGCATGGGCATTCGCTGCAACGCCGTTGCCCCTGGCGTGATCGAAACCGACATCATGGAAGGTGTGGTGGAGAATGGCCGGGAGATGCTGCGCAGCTTTGGCGATGCGCATCCGATCGGCCGGATCGGCCAGCCGCAAGAAGTTGCCGAGGCCATCGCCTTCCTAGCCTCGCCGGCGTCCAGCTTCATCACCGGGGCCCTGCTTCTGGTTGATGGCGGCTACACCGCCCAGTGACCCAAATAAGGCTGGCGTCCCGCGGGAGCTCACCCGCACGCCATCCCTTCACATCGTGAAAAGAACCAAAAGGATCATCTCGATGACCATGAACAAAGTTGTTCTGATCACCGGTGCCTCCAGCGGCATCGGTGCTGGCATCGCCCGCGAACTTGGCGCGGCAGGTGCAAAGCTGATGCTTGGCGCACGGCGCACCGACCGCCTTGAAGTCCTCGCAGCCGAAATCGAGGCAGCTGGTGGAATCGTTCGCGTACGAGCGCTCGACGTCACCAAAAGGGCGGATGTCGCAGCATTCGCCGATGCTGCGCGGGCCGAATGGGGCCAGGTCGACGTCATCGTCAGCAATGCGGGCGTCATGCCGCTCTCGGCCATGGCAGCCATGAAGGTCGACGAGTGGGAGCTGATGGTGGACGTCAACATCAAAGGTGTTCTGTACGGCGTCGCGGCGGTGCTGCCGGAGATGACGGCACGCGGCTCCGGGCATATCATCAATATCGGTTCCATCGGCGCACTGGCCGTCTCGCCCACGGCTGCCGTTTATTGCGCAACGAAATACGCTGTCCGCGCGATTTCCGTTGGGCTCCGCCAGGAGAGTGACGATATCCGCGTAACCTGCATTCATCCCGGTGTGGTGGAAAGCGAGCTGGCCAACACGATCACGGACGAAGCCGCTGCCGCCGCCATGAAAACCTGGCGTGCTATTGCCCTGCAACCCGATGCCATCGCCAGGGCAGTGCGCTACGCAATCGAACAGCCCGACGATGTCGATGTCAACGAGATCGTCGTGCGTCCGACGAAGGCGGCGCATTGATGCGATCCACTTTGGCCTCAATGCTTACGGGTATTGCCGTTGCTGTAGCCCCAACCGGCCTGACCCTTCCTTCAACTCCAATCCTTGCGGAGGAATCAATGACGCGCCAAGATCACCCCTATGTCGGAATGTGGGTCACCGAGGATCGCCATATCAGGCACGAACTCCTGCCGAACGGCCGTTATGACGAAGCGCGCGGTGACCGCGAGAGCGCCTATCGGGGACGCTATGAAGTGCAGGGCAACCACATAGAATACTGGGACGATGCGGGCTTCACCGCGGACGGTGAGTTCGTCGAAGGCGTTCTCTATCATGCCGGCATGATCCTTTATCGCCAGCGGTAGAGAGCCACCCTGAGACAAGCAATTCAGGGTTCCACAAGACGCTATTGCATGCCTTGCATGAGGCGCTCGGCAGTTTGCACCGCAAGGCTCGCCACACCACATATCTCCCAGCAAGCGCGGCGGAAAGAAGCAGGATCGCGGGCAGAGTCGACATTGTAAATGGTTGTCACTATATAGCGGCGGCTTTGACGGCTCGCCTTTTACCTGGTGCCGGCGAGTGCGCGGTAAATGTGCTAGCTATTGTGTTATCTATTGTGATCTAAAACGGCTTGAAAACCGAAAAAAAGCAAATAGAAACAATAGCGCGGGTCAAACGAGTTTCGTCGAGAGAATCAGTCCTCAAGAACCAGAACGTGCTCCTTGAACCCACCATTCCCTTCAGCTCTGTGGACCTCGGACAAGTTCGGCTTGCCGGGCGAAGCCGACTCGGCTCGAATGGCAGCACGCATCTTTTCGAAGATGCCGACGTTTATGATTACCAATCGGCATAGCCGCTAGGGAAACAGCAGTATGAGTGAACACGCGATCGAGTTCTTGCGCGGGTGGATTGGCGAAAAAGTCCATTGCCAGCCCTCGCCAGCCAGAATCGAGAAGCAGGCCGAGACCCTCGCCAGGGAATGTGCGGCCAAAGCTGCCGAAGCCGGCATACCCCTGGAGGATATCCAGGAAGAGGTCGGCGACATTCAGGAGCTCATTGCTTCGAGGCTCGAAGAGGCGGCCGAGGCCGATCAGGACGAGCAGAATTCCAACAAGCCTGCCGGCTGACGGATCGCCCCCGGCAAAACCTGCCGGGCGATTATTGCCTGTCTGATGCAGTTGCGCGGTCTTATCGCCGCGCAGCCTTGCCAAATCTCGCCTCGAGCCATGCTTTCGGCAACGCCGGCACGAAATTGCCGTCGCGCCCGGTCATGTCATCATTGGCGACCAGCGCGTTGAGGATGGCTTCCTCCACGCTCTGAACGACGGCGTCGAAGAACGGGTTGATGTCGGCATCCGGTATGTAGCCGGCGCTGACCAGCTTGCCGGCGGCGCCGCGCGCCGCATCGGCATTGGCCGTGCTGACGGCGAGAAAAATATCGCCGGATGAATTGTATCCATAGCCGCCGGTCAGCGCGACGCCGAGCGGCACGCGTTTCGCCAGTCTTTTCAACTGATGCGGCATGAATGGCGCATCGGTGGCGACGATCGCGATGATCGAGCTCTTTTCCGCTCGCGGCGTGTTGTCCCGGATCGCCGGTTCGGCGAGTTCCGCTCCGGCCCTGACGCCACGCACGACAAGGTTCCGCCGCGCACCGAAATTCGACTGGACGAAGCAGCCGATCGTGAAACGCTCTCCGTTCCAGTCGACGCTGCGCGAGGATGTGCCCGATCCCGCCTTGAAGCCAAAGGTGATCATGCCGGTGCCGCCGCCGACGCTGCCCTCTTCGATCGGCCCGCTTTCAGCCGTCTCGAGCGCCGAAAATACATGCTCGAAGCTCACATGGTGGCCGTTGATGTCGTTTAGAAAGCCGTCATAAGTCTCGCCCGCTACCGGCAGTGCCCAGGCGCTGTCGAGCGATTGCGGCAGCACCTTCTGCATCCAGCGCAGCGTTGCGTCGCGGCTGACGCCGCAGGAATGCGTGTTGGTGATGGTGATGGGAAGATTGAACGCTCCGAGTTCCTCTATCAGATGCGAGCCGGTCAGTTCGCCATTGCCATTGGCGCTGAACACGCCGGCGAACGCCGGTACGGCCAGTTCGCCCCTGGGCCGTGGCAGGATCGCGGTCACGCCGGTGCGTACCGGACCCTTGCCGACAACGAGCGGCCCGTCCCCTGAGATCAGCGTGGTATAGCCGACCGTCACGCCAGGCACATCGGTGATGGCGTTGAAGCGGCCCGGCGTGCCATCGAATGGGATCACGAAGGCGCGGGCGCGCGGTTTGCCCGAGGGCGTCGCAAGATGAGGGTCGGTCATTTCTTCCTCAGAAAAGCGAACCTTGGCCGCCCGGCGCCTTGAGCTTGGCCGCGGGCTTGGCAACCGTCTTCGGCCGCGCCGTGCCAGTGATGGCGACTGCATCCGCGGTGCCGTCGGCGAACTCCAGCGAAAGCGCCATTCCCGACACCACGTCCGCCGCATGCTTGACCACCGCGCCGTCCACATCCTTGACCAGTGCGAAGCCCCGCGCCAGCACGGCCTTGTGCGAGAGCGTCGCCAGCAACCGATCGGCCTGCGTCAGTTTTCCACGCAGACGGTCCAGTCGTCTCGAAATCGCGTGGTCCTGCCGTCGCGTCAGGGCCAGCAGGGCATCGCCTTGCAGTTTCTGCCGCCTCGCGATCGGCGCCGGTGACAGTCTGGCCGCCGTGCGCGAAAACCGCGCCCGACGCTCGCGCACGATGGCAAGGAACGCCGCTTGCGCACGGGCGAGGTCGCGGCGGGTCAGCGTGCGGGCTTCGTTCATGCGCCGCGACAAGGTGGCCGGCGTCAGCCGCTGCCCCAGAAGCCTGGCCCGCTTGCGCTCGACGCTGACCGACAGCGCCCGGCCAAGCCGGCTCGTCGCCTCGTCGAAGCGCCGCCGCGGCAGCGCCAGCAACTGGTCGGGCGAGGGCAGCGCACGGGCGGCCGCGCGCGCCGCCTGCCGCTTGCGTTCGAAATTGCGCGACACCGCGGTCTTCAACCGCGCGCTGAGGCCGGCAAGCGTCGCTTCGAGGTCGACCTTGACCGGCACGGCGATTTCGGCGGCGCCCGTCGGCGTCGGCGCTCGCACATCCGCCGCCAGATCGACCAGCGTCCAGTCGGTCTCGTGGCCGACCGCGGAAATCAACGGAATGGCCGAAGCGGCGACGGCCCGGGCGAGCGCTTCGTCGTTGAAGCCCCACAGATCCTCCAGGCTGCCGCCGCCGCGTGCCACGATCAACAGGTCGGGCCGCGGGATGGCGCCGTCCGATGGCAGTGCGTTGAAGCCGTTGACGGCAGCGGTCACCTCCGCTCCCGCCATTTCGCCCTGCACCCGCACCGGCCAGACGAGCACATGCAGCGGAAAGCGGTCCTTGATGCGGTGGATGATGTCGCGGATGACGGCGCCTGTCGGCGAGGTGACGACGCCGATGACGCGCGGCATGAAGGGCAGCAGGCGCTTGCGGCCGGCGTCGAACAGGCCTTCGGCCTGCAGCCGGCGCTTGCGCTCTTCCAGCAGCGCCATCAGCGCGCCGGCACCGGCCGGCTCAAGATTGTCGATGACGATCTGGTAGTTGGACTTTCCGGGATAGGTGGTCAGCCTGCCGGTGGCGATCACCTCCATGCCTTCCTCTGGACGGAATTTCAGCCGGCTCATCGTGGTCTTCCACACCACGGCGTCGAGCCGCGCGCGATCGTCCTTCAGGCAGAAATAGGCATGGCCGGAGGAATGCGGCCCGCGATAGCCGGAAATCTCGCCGCGCACCCGTACATTGCCGAAGACGTCCTCGACCGTGCGCTTCAGCGCGCCGGAAATCTCGCTCACCGTATACTCGGTGGCGTTGGTGCGTGATTCGGATGCTGTGTCGCTCATCGGCCGATTGGGGGACGGTTGTTGGCCGCCGTCAAGGCGCCTGTATCCGGCCGCGTGTCATAACGCGATCCCATCATCTCGCTACGGCCAAAAATTCGGCAGCCAGATAATCGCTGAACGCTCGAACTGCCGGCAACAGGCTGCGCCCCGAAGGCGACAGCAAAGTGATCCCAGCCTCTCCCGCCGTCCATTGCGGCAGGATGCGTTGCAATATGCCATTGCCTGTTTCGGCCTGGCAGAAATAGGCCGGCAGCGCCACGATCCCCAGGCCCGCGATGGCAGCCTGTTTCAGTGTTCCCAGATCGTCGCTGCGCAAGCGCGCCGTGAACGGCATCAGCACAGTCTCGCCGCCGGTGTTGCGCAGATTCCAGACCGCCCCGCCGGTCGGCCCGTTCAATGCCAGGCCGCCATGGCCGGCAAGGTCCTGTGGGCTTGTCAGTATGCCTGCGCCGGCAAGATAGATGGGTGCGGCGAAAAGATGCCAGGGCGTCGGCGCGAACCGACGCTGGATCAGGCTGGAATCGGGCAGCGGCTCGACATGGCCGCGAAGTGCAAGGTCAAACCCCTCGTCGACAAGATCCACATACCTGTTGGTCGCGTGCTGGATGATGTTTACCTGGGGAAACTTTAAAAGGAACCGGGGTAGCAATTCCGCCAGGAACGACTGCGCCATGCCGATCGAGCAGGTGAAGCGGACCGTACCGCTGGGCTCGGCCAGTCGTCGCGCCGCGGCGCCTTCGGCCGATTCCGCCTCGACCAGCATTCCCACAGCAAACTGATAGACCTCCTGGCCGATATCAGTGACGGCGAAGCTGCGGGAGGTTCGCTGGATAAGACAGACGCCCAGCTGCTTCTCGAGCTCGATGATGCGCCGGCTGATGTTGGACTTTGATCGTCCAAGCGCGTGGCTTGCGGCAGTGAAGCTCTGTTTCTCGACCACCTTCGCAAAATAATAAAGATCGTTAGATCCAGCACAGTCGCACATCGTTGCCAATAGAGGACGATACTTCCAATTCTATACCATTTTGGCTGTTTCGTCCAGATATTGCCTTGCCAATTGCCGCGCTGATCAGCAGGTGCTGGGCTCCATTTGGAAAAGGAATAGGCATGACCGACCAGTTGAATATGAGCCACCACTCGAGCGTGGCTGACGTATCGGCCCGACCACGGTTTGGTCTGGTTTTGACATTGCTGGCTTTTGCCCAGCTTATTATTTCGATCGACTACAATATCGTTTTTGTCGCTTTGCCCGAGATCGGCCTGGGCCTCGGCTTCTCGGCGCAGACCCTGCAATGGGTCGTGGGTGCGTATGCGGTTGCGTTTGGCGGCTTCCTCTTGCTTGGAGGCAGGGCATCCGACCTGCTTGGGCGGCGGCGAATGTTCGTTTTCGGGCTTGTCCTCTACGCAGTGTCTTCGCTGGTCGGCGGTTTCGCCACTTCGCCTCAGATCCTGATTGCCGCGCGCGCCGTGCAGGGCTTGGGCGGCGCTTTTCTTTTCCCGGCCACCCTGTCGCTGGTCAACACCACCTTCAGCGAAGGTCGCGAACGCAATATCGCTTTGTCCGTATGGGCCGGCTCTGGTGCCGGGGGCATGGTTCTGGGCTCGTTGCTTGGCGGCGTGCTGACCCAGGCATTCGGCTGGGAGGCGGTGTTCTTCGTCAACGTGCCTTTGGCCGGCATCGCGATCGTGGCGGCCTTTCCGGTGATTCTAGGAGACAGCGGGTACCAGTCAGGCGGCAAGTTCGATCTGCCGGGCGCATTGACGGCGACGGTCGGTACCACCCTGCTCGTTTTCACGCTCGTCCAGGGTCCAGAGTACGGCTGGGCCTCACAGGGTATTCTGGTCAGCGCTGCCGTTGGGATCCTGTTGCTGGCGCTCTTCGTGGCCATAGAGGCGCATAGCCGCGACCCGTTGCTGCCGCTGCGGCTGCTGGCCAACCGCAACCTCAGCACCGGCGTCGTCACCACATTCCTGTTCACCGCCACGTTCGGTTCTTTGCTCTATTTCCTGTCTTTCTACTTCCAGACAGTGCAGGGCTTCGGCGTTCTGCAGACTGGTTTCGCCTTCATGGCCCCGAGGTTGGCCGTCTTGTCGGGCAATGCGCTGAGCGGTCGGATGGCGACCCGTCTGGGTACACGAAACACGCTCGTCGTCAGCCTTGCGATCGGCGCGATTGGTACGGCGGGCCTGGGCATGGCCATGTCGGCGGACAGCACTTATGCCGACCTGGTCCCCGGACTGATTGTCTTCAGCCTCGGCGGCGGCATCACCTTTCCAACAATGTTCGCAGCCGCAGCCAAGGGCGTTGCCGCGCATGAGCAAGGCATCGCCTCAGGCATTGCATCCACGGGTCAGCAGGTCGGTAGCGCGGTGGGGCTGGCTGTCCTGGTAGCCGTTGCAAACGCCGGCACCGGCGGTTTGACAGGAGAAGCGCTGCGCGTCGCTACCGCTGAGGGTGTGCGGATGGCCGTCTATCTCGCCGCTGCCGGTACCGCGGCGATGATCCTCGTCGCACTGAATTTCCGTCGTCATTGAGCCCTAACTTGCATCGGCTCCGCGGTGGCAGGCCCCATGGCGCTATGAGACACGAAGCCCTACCAGCCCGGCAGGATCTGGTTCGGCTTGGTCCGCTTCATCTTCGCGAAGGCGAGGGCGGCGAAATCGAACGTGCCGGTCTCCTCGCCGAGCGGCACGGAAATATTGTCGAGGCTTTCCGAAATATGGCGGGCGAGCGCGTCGACGATCTCCGGCCGCGAGGTCTGGCCGCGCATGATGCCGATGCGGCAATCGGGCAGGGCGCCGAAACCGTCGGCCTCGCCCAGCACCCGCATGCCGGGCCGCAGCGCGCATTCCGGCAGCACCGAGATCGCCAGGCCGGAAAGCACCGCCGCGGCGATAACGGTGGCCGAGAAGCTGGTGAACAGGATGCGGTAGTCGCGGTTCTGCTGGTCGAGCACGTCGGCGGCGGCCCGCCGCCAGATGCAGTTCGGCCGGCCGAAGGCCATCGGCAGGATCGGCTGCTCATGCGTCGCATGATTGGCCGAGGTAACCCACAGCAGCGGTTCGCGCCGCACCACTTCCGATTGGCCGCGCGCGTCATTGTGCGTCACCAGCGCCAGGTCGAGATTGCCGCGCTTGATGTGTTCGACCAGTCCCGGCGTCGGTTCGCAGATAACGGTCAGTTCGACATGCGGGTTGGAACGGGCAAACCGCGCCATGATCTCGGGCAGGAAGCGATCGGCATAGTCGTCCGGCGTGCCGATGCGGATGGTGCCTTCGAGCCGGCGGTCGTCGAAGGCGGCCAGTGTTTCCTTGTTGAGATAGAGCAGCCGCCTTGCGTAGGAGAGCAGTCTGTCGCCTTCCTCGGTCAGCCGGTTGGTGCGGCCGTCTTTTTCGAACAGCGGCTTGCCGATCCGCTCTTCGAGCCGCCGCATCTGCATCGACACCGCAGACTGGGTGCGATGCACGGCTTCCGCCGCGCGGGTAAAGCTGCCGGTGTCGACAATCGAGATGAAGGTCTGCAACTGATCGAGATCGAGCGGCGCTTTCATCGGTCTAATCCATCATTGATGTTGATGCTAAAGATTAGAAACATTCGTTGGATTAATCAATCGCGCCGTGGCAAATTCCGACTGTCCACATGAAGGCATGTGAATCGAAGCCGGAACGGCCGCTGTCGCCAGCGCCCGATCGACTGGTTTCGCTCGTTCGAATGTGAAGGAGACCGACATGGCTACGTTTGATTTCGCTACCGAGACCTCGCGCATCACCTCGCGTCCGGCCGTTGCGACGCGCGTGGCCAATGCCGCTGCCAATGTTTACCGCGCCTGGAAAAACCGTCGCGCCTTTTATCGCCTCGGCGAGATGTCGGATGCCGAGCTCGCCGACATCGGCCTGACCCGCGCCGACCTGCACGTCGCTGTCGGTGTGCCCTTTGGCCGCGATCCGACCGAGAGGCTTCGCGTCATCGCGGTCGAGCGCGCCGAAACGATCGAGGATATTGCCCGCAAGGTGGCCTGATCGCACAAATTCGCGATTTTGGTCGCATTGAACCTTTTTGAGGCACGAAGCCACCAAGTTACGCAGGCTCCCCACTCCCTGCCGGATCCCCCCGGCCAGCCTGCGCGCTGCCCGGTCCTCCCAGGACCGGGCTTTCTTTTTTGGGCGGCACTGATGATTGGATGCCGGTGTCTAGTCTACCGCCGGCCCATACCCTGCTTGAACTGGTCGAAGATCGACTCCATGCCTTTCTGGTAGTCGTCGCGCTGCTGGGCACCCGTCTCGAACATCTTGCCGAACAGGTCGTCGAACGGATTTCTCGGCCTGCCGCTCGGATTGGCCTGCGGCTGCGGCGCCTGGGGCTGCTGGGGCGCCTGACGCGCCTGCGGCTGCGGTTGTTGCGCACCACCGCCGAACATGTCCTGCAGTACTTTGCCGAGCGGATTGTCACCATAAGGGTTCTGTGTCTGCTGGGGCTGGTTCTGCGGCTGCTGCGGCTGTTGCGCGCCGCCGCCGAACATGTCCTGCAGCACCTTGCCGAGTGGATTGTCGCCATAAGGGTTCTGTGTCTGCTGCGGCTGGGTTTGCGGCTGCTGCCCGCCGCCGAACATGTCCTGCAACAGCTTGCCGAGCGGGTTGTCGCCGTAAGGGCTCTGCGTCTGTTGCGGCTGCTGTGCGCCGCCGAACATATCCTGCAGGACCTTGCCGAGCGGATTGTCCGCCGGGCCTGCAGGCTGAGGGGCCGGCGCCTGGCTGCCGCCGCCCGCCTGCCGCATCATCTGCTCGATGAGCTCGCCGAGCGGATTGCCGCCGCCGGGCCCACCCCCTGCCGCATGCATCTGCCCGCCTAACTGGTTGGTGGTCTGCTTGAACAGCCCGCCCATCATCATCGAGGCAATTGCCGGCAGCATCTGCTGCAACACCCGCTGGCTGACACCGCTCGCCTGCGCGGCCTGGCTGGCGACGGCGCGTGACAGATCCTTCGAGCCGAACAAATGCCCCAGAATTCCGTTGCCTTCATCGAGGCCCTGCGGCGAGAAGGCCCGGCTTGCATCCTCGAAATATTTGGCGTGCTGGCCGCTGGCCATCGCCGTCATGAAGGAGCCGAGTCCATAAGGGTCCGCTGTGTTGCGCTTCAGCCCCTGCGAAAAGGCCGGCAGCAGCGCCGCGACCGCCGCCTGCGTCTGCTGCTGCGAAAGCCCGAACTGCTGGGCCAGCGCCTGCATGCCATTGCCGTTCTGGGCCTGTGCCAGAATATCGAACAAGGAAGGCATTGTTTTCTCCTCCGGCAAATCCTCGTTTGGAGAAGCCTAGTTCGTTTCCATCACTGATTGAAGCGAATTTGCCGGACCGTGGCTCATGCGGATAGCGAAGCGTTAATACGCGTATTCCATGAACACCGGCTCGATCGAGCCGCCCCAGCGTGTGTGGTAGGCCGACAGCATCTCTTCGGCGCTGGTCGTGCCGCGCGCGACGACCTCGTCGAGCGTGTTGAGGAACGAGGTCTCGTCATAGCCGTCGCGGTTCTTGCGGCCGCGGTTCTTCAGTCCCATGCGCGAGATGACGAGCACGTCGCGGGCGATCTCGCGCAACGTCGTGTTGCGGAAGGGCGCTGAAATGCCCTGTTCCGGCACTGCGTTGCGCATTGCCAGCACTTCGTCATAACTCCAGCTCGAAGTCAGCGCCTCGGCCGCGTCGAGCGCAGCCGCATCGTAGAGCAGCCCGACCCAGAAGGCCGGCAGCGCGCAGATGCGCCGCCACGGCCCGCCATCGGCGCCGCGCATTTCGAGAAAGCGCTTCAGCCGCACGTCCGGGAACAGCGTCGACAGATGGTTCGCCCAGTCGCCCATCGTCGGCAGCCCGTCCGGCAGTTCGTTATGGGCAGCACCTGCCATGAACTGGCGGAAGGTGATGTGCGTCATGTCATGGTACTGGCCGTCGCGGATGACGAAATACATCGGCACGTCGAGCGCCCATTCGACATAATCGGCAAAGCCGAAATCGGGCGAGAAGCAGAATTCGAGCAGGCCGGAGCGCCGGTTGTCGGTGTCGCGCCAGATCTCGCCGCGCCAGCTCTGCAGGCCGTTCGGCCGACTTTCGGTGAAGGGCGAGTTGGCAAACAGCGCCGTCGACAGTGGCTGCAATTTCAGCGACACCTGCATCTTGCGGCGCATGTCGGCTTCGCTCTCGAAGTCGAGGTTCACCTGGATGGTGCAGGTCCGGTACATCATGTCGAGGCCCTTGGTACCGACCTTGGGCATGTAGCGGGTCATGATCTCGTAGCGCGATTTCGGCATTTTCGGCGTCTCGGCCAGCGACCATTTCGGGCTGCCGCCAAGGCCGAGAAAACGAATGCCCATCGGTTCGGCGATCTCGCGTACCTGCGCCAGATGCGCATTGCCTTCGCGGCAGGTCTGGTGGATCGTCTCCAGCGGCGCGCCGGACAGCTCGAACTGGCCGCCGGGTTCCAGCGAGATCGCGCCCTGGCCGGTCGGCTCGACCAGGCCGATGATGCGGCCGGCATCCATGATCGGGTCCCAGCCGAGTTTGTCCTGCATGCCTTCGAGGATGGCGCGGATGCCGCGCTCGCCGCCATAGGGCACCGGCGCATTGCCGTCGATATAGAACGGGAATTTCTCGTGCTCGGTGCCGATCCGCCATTTGTCGCGCGGCTTGTTGCCTTCGGCCAGGTGCTCGACGAGTTCGTCGACGCTTTCTATCGGCCGGAAATCGGTAGTATCGCGCGCCATAATAGCCCTCCGCACATGACCCCGAAAATCGGCTTCGATTTTCGGAAAGGATCATGTGCCCAATCAATATGCTACAGCGTCCTTTGCGCGCCCGAAAGGACGCGCTGCGCTGCAGAGCGGCCGGACGACCGCCGGCGCTAGATGGACGAAATGTCAGTAGCCGATCAAGCGAAAAATCCTGAGCCAGAGGGTAACGGGAATTGATCACCAATCGCCGATTGTCGCCTGGATCAGCGCCAGTGCCGCCACCGCCGCCGTATCCGCTCGCAGGATGCGCGGCCCGAGCGGAATGGCGGTAACGAACGGCAGCGCTCTCAGCATCCTGCGTTCCTCGTCGGAAAAGCCGCCCTCCGGCCCGACTAGCAGCGCGAGCTTGTTCTCCCGCACCGCCTGCAATGCCGGCAGGAGATTGTTGGTGGCGGCATCCTCGTCGCAGAAGATCAACCGCCGCTCACGATCCCAGTTGCCGAGCAGGCGCTCGAATTTTTCCGCTTCGCGCACATCCGGTACCGCCAATATGCCGCATTGTTCGGCCGCCTCGACGACATTGGCGCGCAGGCGCTCGATGCCGGGTTTTGCCACTTGCGTATGCTGGGTGATGACCGGCTGCAGGCTGCCGGCGCCCATCTCCACCGCCTTTTGCACGAGGTAGTCGAGCCGTCCTTGCTTCAGCGGCGCGAAGCAATAGACGAGATCGGGCAGTGGCGGCTGCGGCCGCTGCAGCGCCATCACCTTCAGGCGCAACGCCTTCTTCGATTTCGCGGCGATCGCCGCCGACCATTCGCCGTCGCGGCCGTTGAACACCAGAACCTCGGCGCCTTCGCCGAGCCGCAGCACATGCGAGAGATAATGGCTCTGCTGCGGGCCGACCTCGAACTCGGTATCCGGTCCAAGCTCGTCCGGCACGAACAGCCGCTGCATCTTGTAATTGGCGCGCATCGCCGAGGAATGCGGCAACGTCACCCTCGGCGTCAAGCCTCGGCGGAAGGATGCCAGACAGGCTCGTAGCCTTGCTGCAGCACCGAAACAGTTGTCGCCGGCGTGAGCATGTGGATTGGACCGTCGGTAAAACCGCCGAACCCCACCGGTTCGCGATAGCCGCCGAAACTCCAGGACAGCGCGGCGCCGTCAAACAGGGCGTACGCCCTGTTTCCTGACGAGATCATCGTGCCGTCCGGCAAGTCCGCAAGCGCCTCCGGTTCCGGTCTCGGCGCCGGTCCGCCCGATGCCAAGCGCTCCTTGTGCAGGCGCTTGTCGAGTTGCGGCGCGCGCGGCTCGGCAATGCCGAAGGCGTCGCCGAAGCGCTGGACAAAATCCCTGGCTCGCTCGCGCCGGCAGAAAAAGCACGGCCGGTGCCCGGCCGCCAGCGCCGTCACCTCGTCGAGGAAAAACAGTTCGGTCCAGCCGGCCTTGCCGCCCAATTGGTCGTCGCTTTGCCGGTTGCGCCCCATCGGCTCGCGCCGCACATTGCGGAATTCGCAGACGCAGATGATCCAGGCTTGCAGCGCCCAGCGCTTCTTCAACAGCGTTCTCGTCTCGGCGTCGTGAATGATGCCGCGATTGCCCATGAACAGGCCGCGCTCCGGCACGGCATGGATGGCGCCGAACGGATCGACCCGGTTTTGCAGTGGCATAGGCGTTCCTTGTTGGCTGCGATGCTGGCGCCATGATATCGCTCGCTGCATCTATTTCATGTCAGCAGGTTTCGATGCGGGTCTTGGTCGTCCAGAACTTCGACAATGAGGGCCTTGGCCAGATCGGCGCGGCGCTTGTCGAGGCCGGCGCCGATATCGACCTGCGCCGGCCCTATCGCGGCGACGCGCTGCCGCAAGATAGCGGCGGGCATGACGCCATGGTGGTGCTCGGCGGCGCCCAGAATGCACTGGACGACGAGCTCTGTCCTTATTTTCCGGGCCTGCTCGACCTGACGCGCGATTTTGCCGAGAGGGATCGCGCGGTGCTCGGCATCTGCCTTGGCGGCCAGTTGGTCGCGCGCGCCTTTGGCGGCGAGAACCAGATCGGCGGTGCCTCGGAGTTCGGCTGGCACGAGGTCGCGCTCACCGCGGCCGCGAACGCCGATCCGGTGCTCGCCGCCTTGCCCGAAAAATTCCCGATCTTCGAATGGCACGACGACACCTTTGTTTTGCCTGAGAGGGCCGTGCGGCTGGCCGGCAACGCCGTCGCCGAGAACCAGGCGTTCCGCATCGGCCGCGCCGTCTATGGCTTCCAGTTCCATTTCGAGGCCGACCGGCCGATGGTTCGCGACTGGAGCACCTCCTTCGCACCGCTGATCGCCGAGCGGCATCCGGAATGGGCTGGCCGGCTCGACGATGAAATGGCCCGCAACGGACCGCAAGCCGATGCCGCCGGCCTGACCATCGCCCGCGCCTGGGTGGCGACGATCTGACGGCTCATACAGCCAACGTTGCCTATTTGGCGACGTTGCATATTTGGCACGCGGCGGCAAATCCGCCGGGGATAACGCGTTTCATCCTTGGCCTGTGTCAGTCCGCCAGCCTAAAAGGCGCCGCTCTGCATCTTCCGTGCAACCGCGATGAACCTTTCCTGTGACCCGCGCGACACACCGCCGATACAGAACATGCCTAGAAGCGCGAAACCGTCAGACATTTGCGACGTATTTTGCGTTTCAACGCATTGGTAACCCGCTCGTGCATAGATGCAGGAAGCTCAACAAGAGATGACGTCCGTGAAAGCAGCCTTTTTGTCCTTTGCCATGTTGTCGGCCATCGTCTTGTGCGGCCTCGGCATTTATTCCGCCGACGCGGCCAACAACCACAATGCCGTCGACGGCTACGGCGTCACCGCCGCGCTTCGCTAGACCCTCTGCTCATAACCCCACGCCTTCCCTAAGCCCGCTCACCCGTGACTGTCAGGATATGCTTGTCCGCGCCGTCCACGACGAGCGCGGTGAGGTTTCCCGACTGCCAGGCGAGGGTGTCGACATTGACGCGGTTGCCTGTGATCTCGGGCTTGGGCACCGGCGTATGGCCGTGCACCACGATCTTGGGATGAAGACCGGTGTGATCGTGGAAGACCTCGCGGATCCAGATCAGGTCCTGCCGGCTCTGGCTTTCCAGCGCAATGCCAGGCCGGATGCCGGCATGGCAGAAGAAGAAATCGCCGAACGTGACTGAAAAGGGCAGCGAGCGCAGGAACTCGACATGGTTCTGCGGCACTGCCTCGACCAATGCGGCGTGGCCTTGCCGCAATGCCGCATCGGCGCGGCCAAACCAGGCGCTGCTCCCACCGAGCGACACGCCATAGGATAGCGCCGTCTGGATGCCGCCATAGCGCATGAACAGCCCGTCCGGATCGGGGACATCGAGAAAATCGAGGAAGCCGAGATCATGATTTCCGACCAGCGTCAGGTGACGCGGATCGCGTTTTTGCGCGTCGATCAGGAAATCGATGACGCCTTTGGAGTTCGGGCCGCGGTCGACATAGTCGCCGAGATGGATCACGCGCCAATCAGCCGACGGCCTTTGACCGAGCTCCGCCTCGATCCGCCGGTGCATGGCGGTCAGCAGGTCGAGCCGGCCGTGCACATCGCCGATCGCATAAAGGCGCATGCCTTGCGGTCCGCGCGCCTCGTAAAAATTGATGCCGGGCTCCGTCAATGCCTGCGTCGCCTCCGTGGTCATGCCGTCACGGGACTTTAGCGCCGAAGCTGATCCTTGCCCATGTCGGTGACCAGACGCTTTCCGCACAGTGCCAGCGTTATGTCCATCTCCTTGCGGATGATTTCCAGCGCCTTGGTAACCCCTTCCTTGCCGAGTGCGCCGAGGCCGTACAGGAAGGGTCGGCCGATGTAGGTGCCCTTGGCGCCGAGGCACAGTGCTTTGAGCACGTCCTGGCCGGAACGGATGCCGCCGTCCATATGCACCTCGATCGTGTCGCCGACGGCATCGGCGATCTCTTCGAGCGCCATGATCGATGACGAGGCGCCGTCGAGCTGGCGGCCGCCATGGTTGGAAACGATGATCGCATCGGCACCCGACCTGGCCGCCATCATCGCATCTTCCTTGTCGAGAATGCCTTTCAGGATCAGCTTGCCGCCCCAGCGCTCCTTGATCCAGGCGACGTCCTTCCACGACAGATGCGGATCGAACTGCTCCTTCGTCCACGACGAAAGCGAGGCGAGGTCGCCGACGCCCTTGGCGTGGCCGACGATGTTGCGGAAGCTCCGGCGCTTGGTGCCGGCCATGCCGACGCACCAGCGCGGCCTGGTCGCCATCTGCCAGAGGTGCTTCGGCGTCATTCGCGGCGGTGCCGAAAGCCCGTTGCGGATATCCTTGTGGCGCTGGCCGAGGATCTGCAGATCGAGCGTCAGCACCAGCGCCGAGCATTTCGCCGCCTTTGCCCGGTCGATCAAATCGAAGACGAAATCCTTGTCGCGCAGCACATACAGCTGGAACCAGAACGGCTTCCTGGTCACCGACGCGACATCCTCGATCGAGCAGATGCTCATCGTCGACAGCGTGAACGGCACGCCGAATTCCTCCGCCGCCTGTGCCGCCAGCATCTCGCCGTCCGGATGCTGCATGCCGGTCATGCCGGTCGGCGCCAGCGCCACCGGCATCGCCACCTTCTCGCCGATCATGGTCGATTCCAGCGAGCGGTTGTCCATGTCGACCAGCACGCGCTGGCGGAACTTGATCTTCTGGAAATCCTCTTCGTTGGCCCGGTAGGTGCTTTCGGTCCAGGCGCCGGAATCGGCGTAGTCGAAGAACATCTTCGGCACACGGCGGCGCGCCAGGTCCTTGAGGTCGGCGATGGTGAGGATGCTGCTCATGGATCTTTTTCCGCTGGTTCTTCGCTGGTTCGTCGTTGAATTTTCTGGCCGCGGCCTACGGCTGTTTTCTTGCCGGCTCACCGTCACCGGGCTCGGAGCGCTGCCTGAGCCTCAGCCGCGACACGCGCTGCCAGTCGCCGCTGCGCTCGGCCTCGGCCATCGACCGTTCGACATAGGAGATGTGGTCCATCGCCGCCTGCCGCGCCGCGGCCGGATCGCCGGCCTTGACCGCGGTGTAGATTGCCCGGTGCTGCGAAAGCAGTGCCTCGCGCGCACCCGGCACGCTGAACACCAGCCGCCGGTTCTGGAACACGCCTTCCGACAGCAGCCGATAACAGGAGCGCAGCGTGTGCAGCAGGATGATGTTGTGCGCGCATTCGCAGATCGCGTGATGGAACTCAACGTCGATTTCCGCCTCGTCGTCGAAATTGCCGGTCCGGTGCGCCTCGTCCATCCGTGCCATGATGCGGTCGAGCAGCGCCAGATCGTCCGATGTGGCGCGCCGCGCCGCATATTCCGCCGCCACCGCCTCGATCTCGCGGCGGTACTCCAGATAGTCGGTCACCGCCTTGCGATGCATCGAGATCAGGTCGGCCACCGGCTTCGTGAACAGCTGGCCGATGACGTCGGCGACATGGGTGCCGCCGCCTGGCCGTGTCGTCAATAGCCCGCGCCCTTCCAAGGCTTTCAAGGCATCGCGCAGGATCGGCCGCGACACCTCGAACTGGCGCGCCAGCTCGCGCTCGCCCGGCAGCCGGTCGCCGGTGCGCAGCACGCCTTCGAGGATCAGGCTCTCGATCTGCTGCACCACCTCGTCGGCGGTGCGCGAATGCTCGATCCGGGAGAAAATGTCGCTCAAACGGGGTGCCTGGGGGTTGAACCGATGTCGCGCAAGATAAAACCAGCGTCGCCAACTGGTCAAATTATTTATCCAATTCGCCCGGCCGGGTCGGTTTCACAGCCGCGGCTTCATATCACCTTCTGCTAAACTGGCTGTTTGCGTCCCTTGGCGATTGCCTCTAGAGCAATTCCAGGAAAAGTGTGAAACGGTTTTCCGTCCGGAATTGCGCAAAATCAAAGGGATAGAGCGGTTCGGCGTTTCCGTGAAACGATAAAACCGCTCTAGAGGGACATCATTGCCAAAGGGCTCAGAGAAGCCCGGGGGACCAGCCGTGCCAGACGCCGACCCGTCCAATCTCGAATTCCAGCTGCGCGCCAAAGCCATGGGCGGCAGCGTCATGGGCTTTCCGGCGCATGAAGGTCGGCCCGGCGCGCTCGGCGAGGTCCACGCCCGACCGCATCCGCTGGTCGAAAAGCCGCGCGTGCTGGTGCAGCTTTCCTTCATGACCGAAGGCGGCTCGAGCGTCGATCTGGCAGTGCTTTCGGAACTGTCGCAGCGCCTTGGTATTGCCGCGCCCGACCGCCATGCCCGCCATCACGCGATGAAGTGGGGCAAGGGCTCGCTGCGCTGGGAACGGCACACGGAGTTCTCGACCTATCTCTGGGAAGGGCCGCTCGCCGAAAACGGCAGGGGGCAAGAAGATACCCCCTTCGGCAACGGGTTTTCGCCGCCGGGCACGGTGATTTCCGGCATCAGGCTCGAAATCCGCAAATGGACACCGGCGAACGAGCGGCTGATCGCCGGCTTCGACCCGACCAGCCTGTGCTATTCGCTGGTCGAGCGCGGCAACGCGGCCATCGTCACCGATTTTCGCCAGGATGGCGACGGCTTGACCCGCATGCTGGTGCTCGATCGCGGGCTGACACCGGCGCGCACCGGGGCGCTGTCGCAGCGGCTGATCGATATCGAGACCTACCGCACGCTGGCCATGCTTGGGCTGCCGCTGGCGCTGATGCTTTCGGGGCGTGCCCGCCGCATCGAGGACAGGCTGGCCCAGACCACGCTGGAAATGAAGGTCGCCGAAACCCGCGACAGCCAGACCTTGCTGGCCGACCTGACCGAACTTGCCGCCGAACTGGAGGCGGATGCCGCCTCCAGCCTCTACCGGTTCGGCGCCAGCCGTGCCTATGACGGCATCGTCGGCGAGCGGCTGGAGGCGCTCGAGGAAGAAGCCGTGCCCGGCTACGACACCTGGGGCGGGTTCCTGCAGCGGCGCGTCGCGCCGGCCATGCGCACCTGCCGTTCGGTCGAGGAGCGCCAGGCCAATCTGTCGCGCAAGCTGACCCGTGCCACCACGCTGCTGCGCACCTGGGTCGACGTCGAGGTCGAGAAGCAGAACCGCGATCTCTTGGCATCGATGAACAATCGCGCCCGCCTGCAATTGCGCCTGCAGCAGACGGTGGAAGGGCTGTCGGTCGCCGCCGTTTCCTACTATGTCGTCGGCCTCATCGGCTACGTCGCCAAGGGCGCCTCGATCTTCGGCCATGCCTTTGCGCCGGAAATGGTCACCGCCGCCTCGGTGCCGCTCGCCGTCCTGCTCGTCTGGTGGGGCGTGCGCCGTGTCCGCCGCATGCACTCCGAACCGGGCAAGCAGCCGGGCGAGTAGTGTGGGGCGCGCAGCGGCAGATTGCCGCTGCGAAAGGCTGTCCCGGCCATAGGCCCGCGATCCCGGCCAAAGCGGCATTTGCAACCGATAGCCGCCGCTGGTAAAAGATTTTTACCAGTCGGTCGAAGGAGGCTGTCGATGTCCGGTCTTGCGATGCCGAAACCAGACGACGCCACGCTGCGCCGGCGCGATGAGATCGTCGCCGATATGCGCATCATCGTGCCGGGCGAGGGCGTCGTCGACGCAGCCAATGCGATGCGCGCCTTCGAGAGCGATGGGCTCACCGCCTACCGGCAATTGCCGCTGGTCGTGGTGCTGCCGCAAACCGTGGCGCAGGTCTCGCGCGTGCTGAAATATTGCAGTGACCGCAATATCCGCGTCGTGCCGCGCGGCTCCGGCACCTCGCTCTCCGGCGGCGCGCTGCCGCTGGAAGACGCGGTGCTGCTGGTGATGAGCCGCTTCAACCGCATCCTCGAGATCGATTTTCAGAACCGCATCGTCGTTGCTCAGCCCGGCGTCACCAATCTCGGCATCACCACCGCCGTCGAGCAGGAGGGCTTCTACTACGCCCCCGATCCATCCTCCCAGATCGCCTGCTCGATCGGCGGCAATGTCGCGGAAAATTCCGGCGGCGTGCATTGCCTGAAATACGGCCTCACCGCCAATAATGTGCTCGGTATCGAGATGGTGCTGATGAATGGCGAGGTGGTGCGCCTCGGCGGCGGCCATCTCGACGCGGAGGGCTATGACCTGCTCGGCGTGATGACCGGCTCCGAAGGATTGCTCGGTGTCGTCACCGAGGTCACCGTCCGCATCCTGAAGAAGCCGGAGACGGCGCGTGCCCTGCTGATCGGCTTCCCGACCAGCGAGCAGGCCGGCCAATGTGTCGCCGACATCATCGGCGCCGGCATTATCCCGGGCGGCATGGAGATGATGGACCGCCCGGCCATTCACGCCGCCGAGGATTTCGTCCACGCCGGCTATCCCCTGGATGTCGAGGCGCTGCTGATCGTCGAACTGGATGGCCCGGGTGTCGAGGTCGACCATCTGATCGGCCTCGTCGAAGCCATTGCCTATAGGAACGGCTCGACCACATGCCGCATTTCGCAATCGGAGCAGGAGCGGCTGAGTTTCTGGGCCGGCCGCAAGGCAGCCTTCCCGGCGGTCGGCCGCATCTCGCCCGACTATTACTGCATGGACGGCACCATCCCGCGCAAGGAATTGCCGCGCGTGCTCGCCGGCATGCGCGAACTGTCGGAGAAATACGGGCTCGGCGTCGCCAATGTCTTCCACGCCGGCGACGGCAATCTGCATCCGCTGATCCTCTACGACGCCAATGTGCCCGGCGAGCTCGACAAGGCGGAGAGTTTCGGCGCCGACATATTGCGGCTCTGCGTCAAGGTCGGCGGCGTGCTGACCGGCGAGCACGGGGTCGGCGTCGAGAAGCGCGACCTGATGCCGGAAATGTTCAACCAGATCGACCTCGACCAGCAGATGCGCGTCAAATGCGCCTTCGACCCCAATCACCTGCTCAACCCAGGCAAGGTGTTTCCGCAGCTGAGGCGATGCGCCGAACTCGGAAGGATGCACGTGCATCGCGGGCAGACGGCGTTTCCGGACATTCCGAGGTTTTGAGGGGTATGTTGGCGCTTGGACACCCCCCTCTGTCCTGCCGGACATCTCCCCCGCAAGGGGGGAGATTGGCTGCTTCAACGTCCTGCTCGCCTTCAAGCGTTGATGGTTGGCGAAAGCCTAAGCGACATCCGATCTCCCCCCTTGCGGGGGAGATGTCCGGCAGGACAGAGGGGGGTGGGAAGGATCGCGGCTTCTCGTCATTTACGACTGGTGGTTCTGCCGCATGACCACCTTCACCCCGACCACATCAGCGGAAACCCTCTCCACCATCGCCTGGGCCGCAGCGGAAGACTGGCCGCTCGAGATCCTCGGCCATGGTTCCAAGCGCGGCATCGGCCGGCCGCAGCAGAGCGAGCATACGCTCGACCTGTCGAACCTGTCCGGCGTCACGCTCTATGAGCCGGCCGAACTGGTGCTGTCGGCGAAAGCCGGCACGCCGCTGGCCGCGATCGAAAGCCTGCTTGCCGAAAACGGCCAGCAACTGGCCTTCGAGCCGATGGACTACGGCCCGCTGCTCGGCGGTGAACCAGGACGAGGCACCATCGGCGGCGTGCTGGCGGCGAACCTTTCCGGCCCGCGCCGGCTGAAGGCCGGCGCTGCGCGCGATCACATCCTTGGCATCGCGGCCGTTTCCGGGCGCGGCGAGGCCTTCAAGTCGGGCGGCCGCGTCGTCAAGAATGTCACCGGCTATGATCTCTCCAAGCTGATGGCCAACAGCTGGGGCACGCTGGCGGTGTTCACCGACGTCACCTTCAAGGTGCTGCCTGCTGCCGAGACCGAAGTCACGCTCGCCATCCGTGGCCTGCTCGACGATCATGCCACCGCCGCCATGGCGCTGGCACTGGGTTCCAGCGCGGAGGTGTCGAGTGCGGCCCATCTTCCTGAACGGGTCGCCGCGCGGGTCGCCGGCGGCAGTCTCGGCAGCGATGCGGCGACGCTGCTGCGCATCGAGGGTTTCGGCCCGTCGGTCGCCTACCGCATCGCGGCGCTGAAAGACCTGCTGAAAAACGCCGGTCCGCTGCAGGAGATTTCCGGTTCGGTCTCGTATTCTGTCTGGCGTGACATCCGCGATTGCGCGCCGTTCGCCGATGGCAGCGAAAGGCCGGTGTGGCGCGTCTCGATGGCGCCGTCGCAGGGCCACCTTATGGTGCTGGCGCTGCGCATGCAGGCCGCGGTCGATGCCTTCTACGATTGGCAGGGCGGGCTGATCTGGCTGCGCATGCAGCAGGACGATCCAGAGGCCGGCCTGTTGCGCGGGCTGATCAGAAAGCATGGCGGCGGCCATGCCACGCTGGCTCGCGCAACCCCTGCGCATCGCGCGGCGATACCCGTGTTCGAACCGCAAGCGCCGCCTCTTGCAGCACTGTCGGCGCGGCTGAAGGCCGAATTCGACCCGAAGAATATCCTCAATCCCGGGCGTATGGCGCCGGGCGCAGGCTCTGCTACTCTCGCCCCAGCAACCGAGGGAGGAGCGCAATGAGCGATGCAGGCCAAAACGGTACGTCACGCCAGACCGACCGCTGGCTGGAGCCCGGTCCGACCAACGCGCTGGTCATCTATATCCTCTATCTCGCCGGCCTCGTTATCGGCGTCAGCGGCATTGTCGGCATCGTCCTGGCCTATATCAACCGCGGCAAGGCCGGCGGCTTCGTCGAAAGCCATTACGCATTCCTGATCCGCACCTTCTGGATCGGCCTGCTCTATGCACTGATCTCGGCGCTGCTGATGGTCGTGGTCGTCGGCGTCGTGCTGATGGTCGCTGTCGCCGTCTGGTTCATTGCCCGCTGCATTCTCGGCCTGCAGGCGCTGCAGCGCGGCGAGGCGGTCAAGAACCCGGAAAGCTGGTTCCTCGGACTACGAGCATGATCCCAAAAAGCGGATACCGGTTTTGGGAAAAGATCATGCTCAAACGGTAAGGATTCGTTTACGTGCAGACCTCCTTCTCGCTTGCCCAGCTTGCCGATCCGCATGTCGCGGAATCGGAAAAGATCCTGCGCAAATGCGTGCATTGCGGCTTCTGCACCGCCACCTGCCCGACTTATGTGACGCTCGGCAACGAACTGGATTCGCCGCGCGGCCGGATTTACCTGATCAAGGACATGCTGGAGAACGGCCGTCCCGCAGACAAGGAGATCGTCACCCATATCGACCGCTGCCTGTCCTGCCTCGCCTGCATGACCACCTGCCCGTCGGGCGTCAACTATATGCATCTGGTCGACCATGCCCGCGCCCATATCGAGCAGACCTACAAGCGTCCGCTGGCCGATCGCCTGACACGCGCCATGCTGGCGTTCGTGCTGCCTTATCCCTCGCGCTTTCGCGCGGCGCTCAAGCTGGCGAAGCTCGGCCAGCCATTCGCCGGCCTGTTCGAGAAAATCCAGGCCTTGAGGCCGCTGGGCGCCATGCTCGGGCTCGCACCGGCGTCGGTCCCGGCAGTCTCGCCGATGGCCTCGCCGGGCGTCCATGCAGGGCAGGGCGGCAAGAAAAATGGCCGCGTCGCCATCCTCACCGGCTGCGCGCAATCCGTGCTCGATCCCGGCATCAACGATACGGCGATTTCGCTGCTGACCCGGCTTGGCGTCGAGGTCGTCGTGCCCGAGGGCGAGGGCTGCTGCGGCGCGCTGGTGCATCACATGGGACGCGAGGACGCTGCCTTGGCGTCGGCCCGACGGAACGTCGACGCCTGGACGCGCGCCATCGAGCAGGGTGGGCTCGATGGCATCGTCATCACCGCATCCGGCTGCGGCACCACCATCAAGGATTATGGCTTCATGCTGCGCCTCGATCCTGCCTACGCCGACAAGGCGGCGCGCGTGTCGGCGCTGGCCAAGGACATCACCGAATATCTCGGGAGTCTCGACCTGCCGGAACCGGTGCGTAGACCGGGCACTATCGTCGCCTATCACTCGGCCTGCTCGATGCAGCATGGCCAGAAGATCACCCGCCAGCCGAAGGAGCTTCTGGTCCGGGCCGGGTTCGTCGTGCGCGAGCCGCGCGAAGGGCATCTCTGCTGCGGTTCTGCCGGCACCTACAACATCCTGCAGCCCGGGATTTCGGCGACGCTGCGCGACCGCAAGGTCAGGAATATCGAGGCGACCGGCGCTGAAATCGTCGCCACCGGCAACATCGGCTGCATCACCCAGATCGCCTCCGCCGCGACGCTGCCGGTGGTGCATACGATAAAGCTGCTCGACTGGGCCTATGGTGGGCCGAAGCCCGAAGGCGTTCGCGAAGACAGGGTGGTTGTCGCGGCCGAGTGATCCGCCAGTCGCCTACTCGGCCGCCAGTCTGTCCGCCGTGCCGTAGGTGGCCTGGTAGCGGGCGCGCTGGCGGCTGAGCGCCACCATGGTGTTGCGCAGCAGGATCGCCACGGTGATCGGGCCGACGCCGCCCGGCACCGGCGTGATCCACGACGCGACGTGCCTGACGCTCTCGGCATCGACGTCGCCGACGATGCGGCTTTCGCCGTCCGGTCCGATTTCCGAATTGATGCCGATATCAATCACGGCGGCGCCCGGCTTGACCATGTCGGCCTTGATCAGCCGCGGCTTGCCGACGGCCACGAACAGCGCGTCGGCGCGGCGTGCGTGTGCCGCCACCGAGCGTGTCATGTGATGGCAGACGGTTACCGTCGCGCCTTCGCTCATCAAAAGGAAGGCGATCGGCTTGCCGACGATCTCGGAGTGGCCGACGACCACCACTTCGAGCCCCTTGAGGTCGAGGCCGGTTTCCCTGAGCAGTTCGACCGAGGCAGCGGCAGTGCAGGGCGCCAGGTCGAGCTGGTTGTAGACGATGTTGCCGATCGACGCCGGATGCATGCCCTCGACGTCCTTGAGTGGATGCACCGCCGCCTGCAGCGTCTTGATCGGGATATGCACCGGCACCGGTCGCTGGATGATGATGCCGGTGACGCGCGGGTCGGCGTTGAGGCCGTGGATCGCAGCTTCGAGTTCGCCGGCAGTGATGTCGGCGCGAAAGCGCCTCTCCTCGAAGCCGATTCCGGCCAGCCCCGCCTTGGCGCGCTGGTTGCGGACATAGATGTCGACCGCCGCTGTGTCGCCGACGGTGATCGACACCAGCTTGGGCGGAAAGCCTTCGGCGGTGGCGATCGCCGCGTCCTCGCGCACGCTGGCGATGATGCGTTGGGCAACCGGGCCGCCCTTGAGATAGCGGCTGTCATCGGAGAGGGACATCGAGATAGGGCCTTTGTCTGGAATTTTGGCTGCCACATAGCAAAGGGACGGCGAAAAGGCAGCGCGAAAAGCGAACCGCTATGCCTGTCGCGCGACGTGCCGGCGAAATCTTCGTCAATTCTCGCTGGCGGAAACAAAAAGGGCAGCACGGCTTGCCGCGCTGCCCTTTCGTGACTGGCCGCATCCCCACACGGCCCGTCCCCCGTTGTTTATTCATCTGGCCTCAGAAAGCCAAAGCTAATGTCTTTCTAGACCAGATGATTCGTCGCGGCAACTATATCACCACCACCGTTGTTCCGATATTCACGCGTTCGTAAAGATCGACCACATCCTCGTTGCGCATGCGGATGCAGCCCGACGACACCGCGCCGCCGATGGTCCAGGGCTGGTTGGTGCCGTGGATGCGGTATTCGGTCGAGCCGAGATAGAGCGCGCGCGCGCCGAGCGGGTTTTCCATGCCGCCGGCGAGATAGGTCGGCAGATAACGGCCCTTGGCGGCTTCGCGGGCGATCATCACCGCCGGCGGCCGCCAGTCCGGCCAGACCCGCTTGTTGGTGATCTTGTGGGTGCCGGACCATTCGAAGCCCGGCTTGCCGGTGCCGACGCCATAGCGCCGCGCCTTGCCGTTCTTCTCGACCAGATAGAGGAAATTCTCTCTCGTATCGATGACGATCGTGCCCGGCTTCTGCGGGCCGTCATAGGCGACTTCCTGCGGCAAATAGACGGGATCGATCTGCGGCCGCATCACCATGCGCTTGGCCGGCGCCTGCACCGCTGCGGTGCGCAATTGATCCGGTTCGGCCTGGCGCCGGTAGCGCCGTAGCGGCTGCGCTTCTTGCCGGCTCTGCCGCACGATGCCCGGCGCATGGCCGAGCTGCAGCACCCAGGGCGCTGAAAGGTCGGGGCTGACCACCACCGGCGGCCTCTCGGCATAGCGGTCGTTGGCATTGGCGGCACCAGCGGCAAGCACGGCCGCGGCGCCGAACAGTGGGAACAAGAATATCTTCATCGGATCGCACCTTGATCGTCGAACATGCCGGGGCGCAAAGCCTCCCCGATTTCCGCGACATTGGGCGCGAAGCGGCAACCGAAACATGAATCGGAATGCGTAAAATGCCGATCTGTCAGTAAAGCTTTTGGTGTGGTTACCGCCCGGTTCAGGAATCTGGTAAAGCCGCGGTAAAGGCGGCGCCAAATCGCGCTAACGCCAAGACACGAACGGAATTCCGCCATGGATGAAAAGACAGGTCTGCTTGCTGGTCCCGACGGCATCGCGCGCTGCTTCTGGCACGGCAATCTGCCGGATTACCTGCACTACCACGACCACGAATGGGGCCGGCCGGTCGCCGACGATCGCCGGCTGTTCGAAAAGATCTGCCTCGAAGGCTTTCAGTCGGGCCTGTCCTGGCTGACCATCTTGCGCAAGCGCGACAATTTCCGCGAGGCCTTCGCCGGCTTCGATGTCGACAAGATCGCTGCCTTCACCGACCAGGATGTCGAGCGCCTGCTCGGCAATGCCGGCATCATCCGCCATCGCGGCAAGATCGTCTCGACCATCAACAACGCCAAACGCGCCCGCGAGATCATCGACGAGGCCGGCTCGCTGGCCGCCTGGTTCTGGAAATTCGAACCCGGCCCGCACGAGCGCCCCGAGATCGTCGACCTCGCCCATCTGCGCGCCAATCCGACGACGGCCGTCTCAGTCCGCATTTCGAAGGAGCTGAAGAAGCGCGGCTGGAGCTTTGTCGGCCCGACCACCGTCTACGCTTTCATGCAGGCGATGGGGCTGGTCAACGACCATCTCGAGGGCTGCGTCTGCCGGGAACCGGTCGAGGCGGAGCGGAAAGCGTTCAAACGGCCGAAATAGCGGCTCAGGCGCCGCCGGCGCCGGCCAGGAAAAACCCGGCCAGGATGGCCGCCAGCGCGGCGAACACCGGATAGATCACCAGCAGGCCGGTCATCAGCACGTCGCGCATGGTCGGCCCGCTGCGCTGTTGCGCCGCGATCTCGAACGGTCCGGCGATTTGCTTCGTCGTTTTTGGCGCATAACCATCGGCCGGCCGCAGCCGGACCGGGGCGTCGCGTGCGCCGCTATCGATAATGTCGAACTTCTGTAGCGTGGCCATGGCCCCGAACCCCTTGTTTCGGCGCGCTTATCGGCCCGGATTGTGTCGGCACGATGCCGCGCGCATGGCGCAATTGTTTCAGCTTCTTTTTCTTGCCTTCTCCCCTTGTGGGCCTGTTGCGTAATTCGCTGATTGTGATTCTCTGAGGTGGACGGTCTGAGGGAATCGCGATGGCAGTGAAGCAGACGGGCCAGTTGAGCTTGGCGGAGGCTTTTCTAGGCACCAAGCTTGTGGGCGGCA
>NZ_JAMYKY010000011.1:0-183725 GCF_040317695.1 Mesorhizobium sp. M1403
GCGGGGTTTTGGCCGGGCGGGAACAAATATGCTGCGGGGGTTGGGCGTGGTCTTGCGCTCCGGCGCGCACCGCGCGCGACCTCCATAAAAGCGGTTACTGGCCGCGCGCCCCGGGCAACCGCCCGGGGCGCGCCATTCGCAAAATCAGGCTGCCTTGCTCAGAGATCCAGCGGACGACTTGCCAGTGCGGCGGTCCTGCTCGATCTCGAAGTTGATCTTCTGGCCTTCGACCAGGGTCGACAGTCCAGCACGCTCGACTGCGGAGATGTGAACGAAAACGTCCGCGCCGCCGCTGTCAGGCTGAATGAAGCCGAAACCCTTGGTGGAATTAAACCACTTGACCGTACCTGTTGCCATTTCGATAGTCCTTTACGTTTGCTTTAGTTTGACTGGACCGAAACCCAGCCGGTTTGTATCGAGATTTTGGAGATAGAACGTCAGCAAACGCGAATATCGCGAGGCCCGGATCGATCGGCCGAAATATCAATGGACCGCATATAATATGCTTTCGCGCGAAAAACAAGACGGGGCGGAAAATGGCGCGGCGGCAACGCTGCCCAACGGACGCCCCAATCGCGTGAGAGCGTCGTCGTTGCGCGCCTGACGCGGGAGGATCGTGCCGGCTTCGGGCGCGACCGGGTTTGGGGAGAGGGCCATGAAAATCGTTCTACTTGCCGCTTGCCTGACGCTGGTGGCCGCCGAGGCGCAGGCGGTCTCGCGCTACGACCCGACGCGCATGAGCTGCGGCAAGGTGCAGGCGACGATCGCGCGCGAGGGTGCGGTCATCCTGCGCTACAGATCGGCGCGCGTGCCGGGGCTGGCGCTCTACGACCGCTATGTGCGGAGCCAGCAATTCTGCGACATCGGCGAGGTCAGGGCGCGGGCCTCGGTGCCGAGCGCCGATACGAATTCCTGCACCGTCTACAAGTGCAAGCGGGTGGAGATCGACCGGCGTTTCCGCCGGCGCCTGCTTCCGGATTAGGGGCGGTTGACGTCCCAGGGTGCCGGCATCACCTGAATATCGACATACCTAAAACCCGAACGACACCTGCGCGGGCGGCGGCGGGCCAACCCGCACGCCTTCCATGGCCAACATCTTTTCCTTGGTGGCCGAGCCGCCGGGCGCGGAAAATCCGCCGATCTTGCCACCGGCGGCAAGGATGCGATGGCAAGGGATGACCAGCGGCACCGGGTTGGCGCCGAGCGCCGCGCCCGTCTCACGCGCGAGCCCGGCATGGCCAGCGCGTTTGGCCAGTTCGCCATAGGTGGTGGTTTCGCCGAAGGCGAGCTTTCGCGCCGCGTCATAAATCGCCAGGCGGAACTCGTCGACGCCGCTGAGATCGACCGGCACACCGGAGAAATCGACGTCCTCGCCGGCGGCATAGGCCTTGATCGACGCGATCAGTTCGGCAACCCATTGCGGCTCGGGCTTCGCTGCCTGGTCGGCGGCGGCATGGCGCAGCAACCGGCGCTCGACCGCGTCGCGATTGCGCTGCGGCAGGCAGAGCCGGGTCAGTCCGGCATCGCTCCAGGCGATGCCCATGAAGCCGAGCACGGTTTCGAAGACCGCGTGGCCGGCGGTGGCATGAGAGGCGTCCATGGCGTGCTCCTTTCCGGAATCCTTCGAAGTACAAATCCAGAACAATATCGCATTTCCCGGCCCGGCTTGCCACCCGAAAACCACCGGCTACCGCGGATTGCAGGGGGAAAGATGCTGGTGTAAGGACTTCTTAACACCCGACGAACCGGACCCGAGCGCCCGCTTGCCAGCAAAATTCCTCTTTCCCGTCCTGGCGGCGGTGTTGGCGGTGGCCGCTCTCAGCGGCTGCACCTCGACTTCGCCGGTGACCCCGACGCCGGCCTTCACCGAAAATACGGCCAATACCGATGCCGGCTTTACGTTGGCGCTGCCCGAAACAGTTTCGGTGCTGCCGGAGCCGTCCGGCGTCGCCCAGACAGCGGCGCTGCCGGTCGAGCCGGCCGCCGCCTTTGCCGGGCCGACGCCGCTCGCGGCTTCCGCGCCCGGCGTCATGACGGCCAATGCCCAGCCTGTCGCCGCGACGCCCGCCGTCGCCATGCCGGTCACCGAACAGACCGCAGCCATGCCCGGCGTTCAGCCGGTTTCCTACACGGTGCCGCAGAACCCGGCCGCGCTGGCCGCGACCTACCCCACCGAGGGCCGGTCGAATGCCGGCGCCCGCAGCGAGATCGAGCGGCTGATCGAGAAATATTCCGCGCTTTACCAGGTGCCGGTCGATCTGGTGCGCAGCGTCGTCAACCGCGAGAGCACCTTCAACCCGAAAGCCTACAATCACGGCCATTGGGGGCTGATGCAGATCAAGCACGCGACGGCGCGTGGCATGGGCTATGACGGGCCGGCAAGCGGCCTGTTCGACGCCGAGACCAACCTGAAATATGCGGTGAAATATCTGCGCGGCGCCTGGCTGGTGTCGGGCGGCAACCCCAAGCGCGCCGACCGGCTCTACCAGAGCGGCTATTACTATGACGCCAAGCGCAAGGGGATGCTGAGCGAAACCGGCCTCGTCAGCGACAGCCTGCGCCGCCGCATGCAGCCCGATGCCTGAGCCGCGTCCACCGGCGCCAAACGACATCCGCCTGCGCAAGATCCTCGACGACACGCTTCTGGCGCCGCGCTGGCCAGAAGGTTTTTTCATGCGCGGCTTCGAAGCCGCCGATGCGGTCGCTTTGCATACGCTTTTGACCGCGGTGTTCGACGATGGCGCCGATGGGCCGTTCGACGAATGGTGGCCGCGCGTTTCGGGCGACGCGGAATTCGATCCCGCTTTGTGTTTCCTGGTCATCGACGGCAAGGGCCGGCTGGCGGGCGCGGCGCTCTGCTGGACGCGGGCTTTTGTCAAGGATCTTGCCGTCCATTCCGAGGCGCGCTGCAAGGGCATCGCCGAGGCGCTGATGCGGCACGCCTTTGCGGTGTTTCAGGCAAGGGGCGCGACGCATGTCGATCTCAAGACCAACACGGTGGAGAACGCGGCTGCGGTGCGGCTTTATGAGCGGCTGGGGATGGTCGAGGTGGACTGGGCGGGTGAGAGGTCGGGGCAAGCGCCTTGGTAAGTGCGGCGATGTTCAGCAGGGGCTCCGACGCTCGAAGGTAACGGCATGGATCCTAGGGTCTCCGCGACGTCGCTTCGCTCCTGCTCCGCCCTAGGATGACGAAGGTACAGTGCATAAGGCCAATCGCGGACGTTGGAGATTGGCTGGAAACCTCCCCTCGCTTCGTCATCCTAGGGCGGAGCGAACGCGAAGCGGAGCGCAGACCCTAGGATCCATGCCGTTACCATGGCTGTGGAGCGCAGCGCCCCAAAAGGCCCTCATGTGATTTGACGCTGCGGCGCGCTGACCTACCCTCTAATGCCGGAACCGAGGAGACGAGCGATGCAGTCACCTTTCAACCGGAGCGTCGCGCTGGCCGCGGCGGTGATCCTTGTCGCCGCCACCGCAGCCTATGCCCATCATGGCTGGTCGTGGACGCAGGACGGGTTTTTCGAACTCAAGGGCCGGATCACGGCCATCTATATCGGCAACCCGCACGCCACGCTGGATGTCGACGCCGAGGGCGCGGTCTGGCGGGTGGAGATGGCTCCGCCCTCCCGCACGATCGCTGCCGGCTTCACGGAAGGTGTTGCCAAGGTCGGCGACGAGGTGACGGCGATCGGCCATCGCTCGCGCGACGAGAGCGAAAAGCGGATGAAGGCAGTCCGCATCATCGTCGGCGGCAAGACCTATGATGTCTATCCCGACCGCGTGCCGCCGGCCTGAATGGACGGGTTTTTCGCCGGCATCGAGCAACTCGCTTTGGTGCGGGGCCTGAAGGCCTCCTTCGTCGCCTACCCCATAATCAATGCGCTGCACATCATGTCGATCGGCGCGTTGCTGACCAGCGTCTGGCTGATCGACCTCAGGATTCTGGGCGCCTTCCGGTCGCTGCCGCAGGCGGCGTTCGTGGCGCTGCTGCGCCGCACCGCATTGGGCGCGTTCGGCGGTGCGCTTGTCACGGGCTCGCTGCTGTTTTCAGTCAGGGCGAGCGAATATGCGGCGATGCCGATCTTCCTCACCAAGATGACACTCATTCTTCTCGCCGGCGCCAACTTCCTTGTCTTCGTGCGCTGCGCAAAAGGCGGTGACGAGCCGGCCGGTGGGGCCGTCACGGCTGTGCTTTCGCTGGTGCTGTGGACGTCTGTGCTGTTTGCGGGGCGGTTTATTGGGTTTCTCTAAGAGACCGGCGAGGTGGTGCGTGGCGCATCGAAACACAGACCGAAGCGTCACTGAAGGCGCTGAAACATTGCCTGGAACCGGCGGGGCACTTCGCTGGAAAACGTGGTGATGGTGCGCATCTACGCCGTCAAATTCCGGCTTCTACCACGCCGTCAATCGCGTCTATGCGAAGTATTTCAGCGTGAATCCGCCGGCGCGCTGCTTCGTGCCGGTGGCCTCTGGCCGACGGAGTTCGATTACTGAGATCGAGCGTGTCGCGGTGGCTTGAACACCCAATAAAACTGCGGTCGTGATAAGATCCACTTGGTTGTTGTTGACAGGAGTGGGCTTGGGTATGACGCCGGAAGACATCGAGGCGGTTCGGGAGCACTACTATCAAGCGCTGAAGCCACTGTTCTTTCCAGAACTACCGATCAAACATGACATAATCAACTTCTTCGCATCGCTTTTGCGCGTTGTCGGAATGGAGGATCGAGGGTGGGACCCGCTGCTTGAATCGCGAGCGAGCCTCGAGGATTTGAACAGCATCATGCAGATGGAACTGCCTCCGGAGGGTTTTCCTGACGCGGAGATGACGAAATGGCGGATGGGTCTTCTAATGTATAGCCATATGGTGGAGATGGACGCGCCCTATGAGATCATCACAAATCTTCTTCGCTTCCAACTTGGTCACGGATACAGCCCGAATCCATACTTTAAATTTCTGAAGAACGAGGAGAAAAAGCAATTCCAGAGGCGAGGTATATTTCCCGTTGGAAAAATCAGGATAATCAAAAATCTCTCACGCGAGCTTGGGATCAATGTGGGCGATATATTCGACGAATTTTATAACCCGCAACTTCGGAATGCGATCAGCCATTCGGATTATACATTTACGGAAACGGAGTTCCGTGTGCGGAACGGAACCGGAGCATGGGGAGCGTATTCAATTCCCCTCGATAAGCTGAACCAAACCGTAACTTGTTGCAAAGCCTTCTATTCTACATTTTTTGGAATTGAGCACGCCGCCCGTTATTCATGGGGAGGGTTGGCAGGGAAGTGCTTGCCTTACGACATGCAATACAAGGGATTGTTGGAGGTACTCGTCGAGAAAGACCGGCTCATGTGCGGCTTTCGGGTCCATTGGCCCAACGGTTCTGATTCAACTTACCGTCGGACCGAGGATGGGATTGAAATGGTAAACTGTATGTTGGCTATGAAGCAAAGCTCCGTCGAGTTCATGGTCGGGATGTATGCCCGTAACCCCAGCAGCTTTAGCCCACTTGTAGAAGACGGCGCGCAGCCGGTGTACACGAAGCGGGATGGTGACAATGCTCCGCTGAACTGGCCGGGCGATGGCTCTGTTTAAAAGCGTACCAGAGGATTAAGCGAATTGGGCCTATACACAAGAGATGGTCGCCCCCTCCAGGTTTCAGGGGACAAGGTCTACAGCCGATCGGGTAAGGTCGTCGGTCGTATTAAGGGCAGTAAGGTCTACGGGCCCGATGGTCGGTACGTCGGCACAGTTGCTGGCGACCGGCTCGTGTATCGATCCACTGACAGCGCAGCGATAAGTTCTCCGTTTGCTACGGCAAATCGGGCCGGATCGGCGACAGCGAATCGTGTGGGTTCGGCTACTTGGGGCGATGAACCCGACATCCCGGACTGACCGAAGGGCAGGAGTGATGAGATGGCCAAGGCCAGAAGCCGATGGCTTCAATGCCTCCAATCTCTACGCAAAATACTCCTGCAGCGGCCTGACCTCGAGGCTCCCCGCCTTCAGCGCCGCAATCGCCTCCGCCACCGCAGCCGCACCCGACAGCGTCGTGTAATACGGCACCTTCTGCATCAGCGTTGCCCGGCGCAGCGACTTCGAATCCGACACCGCCTTCTGGCCGTCCGTGGTGTTGAAGACGATCTGCACCTGGCGGTTGCGGATGGCGTCCTCGATGTGCGGGCGGCCTTCGAGCACCTTGTTTATTTTCTCGGCGGCAACGCCGTTTTCGGCGAGGAAGCGCGCCGTGCCGGAGGTGGCGAGCACTTTAAAACCTTGGCCGGCGAGGCGCTTGACCGCCGGCAATATGCCTTTCTTGTCCTCGTCGCGCACCGAGACGAACAGAGTGCCCGAGCGGGGGAGATCAACACCCGCCCCTAACTGGCTCTTGGCGAAGGCCAACGCGAAGTCGCGGTCGAGGCCCATGACCTCGCCGGTCGAGCGCATTTCCGGCCCGAGCAGGATGTCGACGCCGGGGAAGCGGGCGAAGGGGAATACCGCTTCCTTGACGGCGATGTGGCCCGGGTTGCGTGGGTCGGGCATGGCGCCGTAATGGGCGAAGGCGTCTTCCAAGCTCTCGCCGGCCATGATGCGGGCGGCGATTTTCGCGATGGGACGCCCGATGGTCTTGGCAACGAAGGGCACCGTGCGCGACGCGCGCGGATTGACCTCCAGCACATAGACCGTGCCGTCCTTGATCGCATATTGCACGTTCATCAGGCCGCCGACGTTGAGCGCGCGGGCAAGGGCCGCCGTCTGGCGCTCGAGTTCATCGACGAGCTCCGAAGGCAGCGAGTGCACCGGCAGCGAGCAGGCCGAGTCGCCCGAATGGATGCCGGCCTCCTCGATGTGCTCCAATATGCCGGAGACGTAGGTCGACCTGCCGTCGCAGAGGCAATCGACATCGACCTCGATGGCGCCCGACAGATAGGTGTCGAACAGCAGCGGGTTCTTGCCGAGCAGCGTGTTGATCTGGCCGGTCTTGTCGTTAGGGTATTTCTGCTTGATGTCCTCCGGAACCAGGCCGGGCACGGTGTCGAGCAGATAGGATTGCAGCATGCTCTCGTCGTGGATGATCTGCATGGCGCGGCCGCCGAGCACATAGGACGGGCGCACCACCAGCGGGAAGCCAAGCTCGCCAGCGACGAGGCGGGCCTGCTCGACCGAATAGGCGATGCCATTCTTCGGCTGGCTGAGGCCGAGCTTGTGCAAGAGCTTCTGGAAGCGGTCGCGGTCCTCGGCCAGATCGATCATGTCGGGCGAGGTGCCGAGGATCGGGATGCCAGCCTTCTCCAGCGCATCGGCGAGCTTGAGCGGCGTCTGGCCGCCGAACTGGACGATGACGCCGACGAGTTCGCCCGAGGCCTGTTCGGCGCGCAGGATCTCCAAGACGTCCTCCGGCGTCAGCGGCTCGAAATAGAGCCGGTCGGAAGTGTCGTAGTCGGTCGACACGGTCTCGGGATTGCAGTTGACCATGATCGCCTCGAAGCCGGCGTCGCGCAGCGCAAAGGCGGCATGGCAGCAGCAATAGTCGAACTCGATGCCCTGGCCGATGCGGTTGGGGCCGCCGCCGAGAATGACGACCTTTTTGCGCGACGAGACCTGCGCCTCGTTGGCGAGCGCGCCGGCAAAGGGCACTTCGTAGGTCGAGTACATGTAGGCGGTGGGCGAGGCAAACTCGGCGGCGCAAGTGTCGATGCGCTTGTAAACCGGATGAACGTCGAGCTTGTCGCGAATCTTCTGGATTTCTTCGACGTCTTTCCTGACCAGCGACGCGAGGCGGGCGTCGGAGAAACCCATCGCCTTCAGCATGCGCAGATTGGCGGCGTCCTGCGGGATGCCGTGCTCGCGGATGCGAGCTTCCATGTCGAGGATGCCGGCGATCTGTTCGAGGAACCACGGGTCGATCTTGCACATTGCGTGCACGTCTTCCAGCGAGGTGCCCATGCGGATCGCCTGCGCCACCATGCGCAGCCGGTCGGGCGTTGGCGTGCCCAGAGCGGCGCGGATAGCGTTGCGGTCATCGACATGGCTGGCCGGCGCGTTCCCGTGGCCGATGCCCGGGATCTCGATCTCGTCCAGACCGGTCAGCCCGGTTTCCAGCCCGCGCAAAGCCTTTTGCAGCGATTCCTGGAAAGTGCGGCCGATGGCCATGACCTCGCCGACCGACTTCATCGAGGTCGTCAGCACCGGCTCGGCGCCGGGGAATTTCTCGAAGGCAAAGCGCGGAATCTTGGTCACGACATAGTCGATGCTCGGCTCGAACGAGGCCGGCGTGGCGCCGCCGGTGATGTCGTTCTCGAGCTCATCCAGCGTGTAGCCGACGGCGAGCTTGGCGGCGATCTTGGCGATCGGAAAACCGGTCGCCTTGGAGGCAAGTGCGGACGAGCGCGAGACGCGCGGGTTCATCTCGATGACTACCAGGCGGCCGTCGGCCGGGTTGACGGCGAACTGGACGTTGGAGCCGCCGGTCTCGACGCCGATCTCGCGCAGCACCGCGATCGAGGCGTTGCGCATCATCTGGTATTCCTTATCGGTCAGCGTCAGCGCCGGGGCGACGGTGATCGAGTCTCCCGTATGCACGCCCATCGGGTCGATATTCTCGATCGAGCAGATGATGATGCAATTGTCGGCCTTGTCGCGGACGACCTCCATCTCATACTCCTTCCAGCCGAGCACGCTCTCCTCGATCAGCACTTCGGTGGTCGGCGAGGCGTCGAGGCCGGACTGGACGATCTCGTAGAATTCGGCGCGGTTGTAGGCGATGCCGCCGCCGGTGCCGCCCATGGTGAAGGACGGGCGAATGATGGCGGGCAGGCCGACATGGTCGAGCGCTTGTGCTGCAATCGCCATGCCGTGGCTGATGTAGCGCTGCTTGCGGTCGCCTTCGCCGAGGTTCCAGCTGGTCTCCAGCGCGTCGAGCGCGGCGTCGAGGTTTTCGGGCTTCTCGGCCTTCAGCGCGGCGCGCTCGGCCTCGTGCGTCTTGCGGTCGGCGTTCTTGACGTCGGTGGCGTTGGCCAGCATCGACTTCGGCGTTTCCAGGCCGATCTTGTTCATCGCCTCGCGAAACAAAGCGCGGTCCTCGGCCTTGTCGATGGCCGTGGCGTCGGCGCCGATCATCTCGACATTATAGCGGTCGAGCACGCCCATGCGGCGCAGCGACAGAGCGGTGTTGAGCGCGGTCTGGCCGCCCATGGTCGGCAGCAGCGCGTCCGGCCGCTCCTTGGCGATGATCTTGGCCACAACTTCCGGCGTGATCGGCTCGATATAGGTGGCGTCGGCCAGCTCCGGATCGGTCATGATGGTGGCCGGATTGGAGTTGACCAGGATGACGCGAAAACCCTCTTCCTTCAGCGCCTTGCAGGCCTGGGTGCCGGAATAGTCGAACTCGCAGGCCTGGCCGATGACGATGGGGCCGGCCCCGATGATCAGGATCGACTTGATGTCGGTGCGTCTTGGCATGTCGAGGGTCCGTTCGGCGGGCGGCTTGCACAAAAAGCCGGACGGGATGACCCGGCCGGTTGTGCTCGCGATTCTGGTATCAGGCTAGGAGGGCCTTATAGGGGAGAGTTTTGCCGGATGTAACCCCCTAAAATGCGAGTAGGGGAGTAGGGGAGTAGGGGAGTAGGGCAGTAGGGCAGTAGGGGAGTAGGGGAGTAGGGGAGTAGGGCAGTAGGGCAGTAGGGCAGTAGGGCAGTAGGGGAGTAGGCAGAGGTTCGAGCGCCCTTTTAAACATACTGCCCTACTGCCCTACTGCCTTATTCCCTAACCCAGCCAACTGATCCGTGATCTCGAACCGCTCGGAAGCACCGATGCGGATCATGTTCAGGCTGCCTTCGCGGGTGAAGCGGAATTCGCCGGGCCCGTTTGAGCCGGCCGGCTTGCCGGCCTTGAAGCTGATGATGCGCGTGCCGCCATCGGGCCATGTCACGGTCACGTCGGTCTTGTCGCCGGTGCGCACGACCGCCGCCTTGCAGTTGGTCATCGGCTGGCCGAGATAGCGCGCGCAAGGGATGGCGTTGCCAGCACCAGGGACCGGTGTCCCCGGCGGCTGAAGCCGCGCAACGGTCTGTGCGTCGGGCGGAGGCGCCGCGTTGGCCGCGCCGAAATTTTGGACGGGACCCATTGCCGCGGGCGCCGATCCATCAACCTGTCCGGTCGAGGGGTTTCCAGCGGCCAGGGCCAGGCGGTAAGCATCCTCGATCGCCACCCTGCCGATTGCGTCAGCGGAGTTCAGCTCCGTTTCGGGAGCGGTCGCGCCGAGGCGCGTTGTCAGATCGGGCAGCGGTTGAGAGGCAGGGCTCTCCGTATTGGCCGCCGCCTGGGGTGTCACTTGCTGGGGATTGATAGGGTCGAGGTAGCGCGCGGGCGCCCATCCGCTCAGCTTGGGGTCGTCAATGTCTTCAACCTTGCACCACCGATGGCCGCTGACGTCGCCGCAGCCGAGATTTTTCAAGCTCGAACCAATCGGCAGCCGCGCCTCGATCTTGCCCATCGCCGATGCCGTGGCGCGCACGTTCAGGAGATCACCCGGACCGAGACCAGTCACAATCGAGATGATGGGCTCCGGCTCCTGGGCACTGGCCGGCGGGCCCGCCAGCATCAGCGGAGCGGCAATCACCGCAAGCAGCGTCGTCGGGAGTGTTACTGTGCGCCTAATCATCTGCCATGGGCGGTAGGTTGCATTGCCGAAGGCGCGGCCAGGCACGGAAACGCCATCGCACGCCAGCCGGTTTTTATAGGCGACGAGGCGGCGCTGTGTAAGCCCGAAAATGAGTAAGGTGCCGCGTGTTGAATCGCGGAGCAGGCCACTTCCGTGAGCTGAAAGCCGGCAAAATATTGCACATTTCATGTAAATATGCACTCTCTCAAGTAAGGTTTGGGAGGGAAAGATGGTCGACCTTGAAATATTCGCGCAAGTGGAAAACATAGTTCGCCAGCGTATCAAGAAAACGCGCGCGGAAATTGAGGCTTCACTTGGTCACATCGCCAACGGCAATCCGCTGGCCGCCGAACAGACCCTCTCCAGGCGACTCGACAGGTTGCAGGTAAAAGCGTCGCTCAGCCGCACCGAAGCGGAGATGATATCGGCAGCAATCGACATGAGGTCTGCCGGGGAGAGAAAGGCCGCCGCCAAACAGCCAGGACCGGAGGCAATTCTCGGCCCAACGCTCGATTTCATCGGTGTCGCATTTCTGGAGCGTGGGCGCCGTGTGGCCGATGCGGTCGGCCGCGTTGCCTTTCTCAACGGCAATCCACAAGGATCGGGTTTTCTGGTCGGGCCAAGGCTGTTCCTCACAAACAACCATGTGATTTCGTCGCCGGCAGATTCCCGGCGCTTCCAGGTCCAGTTCGATTATGAGCAGGACGGTGCGAATGCCGTGCGCACGCCGACGACGTTCCTGTTCGATCCTGAATCCTGTTTCGTGACCGATAGCATAGAGGGTCTGGACTATACGCTGATCGGGGTCGGCGAGCGGCGTTCCGGCCCAAAGGAACTGGGGGAGTTCGGTTTTATCTCGCTGTCGGATGCGCGCGACAAGCATATGCTTGGCGAAATCGCCAACATCGTTCAGCACCCCGATGGCCGCTTCAAGGAACTGGTGCTGCGTGAAAACCGGCTGGTGGCCCGCGACGAAACGGTTCAAGTGCTGCACTATGTTGCCGATACCGAACAGGGTTCGTCCGGTTCACCGGTTTTCAACAATGAATGGGAGCCAATTGCCCTGCACCATTGGGCCGGGCCATTCCACGAGGTGACGGGCATAGGTGGCTATGCGCTGACGCGCGAGATCAACGAAGGCATAAGGATCAGCGCCATCGTTGACGATCTCAGCGCTAGAAAATCCAGGCTGCCGGGCTCCTCGGCGTCGGCGGTTTCGCAAGCTCTGGCGATTTGGGCCGGCACGCCACGCGTGATGGATGAGACAGTTCGGCTGAACGCCGACATTCGCGAAGATGTGCCGGACAAGCCGGTGCAGCGGCCGGAACCGGATCGCAATCCGCCGGCGACGAGACACAATGCCGATGGCTCGGTCACCTGGACTTTTCCCGTCGAGATAAATGTCCGGGCGCCGTTGATCGACCGCGACGGCGGCGATGCGAGACGAAGCGACGGCAAAGGCCCGGCAAGTGAACCCGCGAAGTTAGCAATCGCGGAGGCAGCAGCTTGGAAAACAGAGGATTTCGACGATCGCGGAGGGTATGAACCCGGCTTCATACCGGGCTTTGTCCTGCCAATGCCGACGGTTGCCAATTCACCCTACCGGTTGGCCAAAAACCTCCTTGCCAAACCGGGCGAGGACCCACACGAATTGCGCTATCATCATTTTTCGATCTTGATGAACGCCGATCGCAGGCTTGCCTTCGTCACCGCCTGCAATATCGATGGATCCCGCACCAAGGCGGTCAATCGTGAGGACAAGACCGTCATCGACAACCCGTCGCTTGTCGAATTGGGGGTAGAGTCGATTTCCGGTTCGGAAGCCAGCGACGCTTTCCGGCCCGACCGTCGCATCGACCCTGGCGAGCAGATGACCCAGGAATTCTATTCGAGCCAGAATGTGCCTGGATTTCCCGTCCCAAAATCCAAGGAACGAATAGCTCGAATGTTCCAGAAGGGCCATATTACGCTTCGCGGCGACCCTGCATGGGGGGTGGATCAGGAGGCCGTCGCGGCAGAGCGGGACACGTTCTTCTATCCCAATGCTGCGCCGCAAGTCGGCTTTTTCAATCAGGGAAGCTCGCTTGACCATCCCGGCTCCAAGGGGAAACTGAGATGGCGCGCGGTGGAAACCTATGTGCTGCGCAACGCCTATACGACGCGAGGCCGTGTCACGGTGTTTGCCGGGCCAGTGTTCCGCGAGGACGATCCTCCCTACCGCTTCAACAGCCATGTTCCGCTGAAGTTCTGGAAGATCGCGCTGTGGTCCGATCAAGCTGACCTGCGCGCCATCGCGCTGCTGGCGGATCAAAAGCCGGTTTTGGAAGTGATGCCCGAAGCGTTCGGTGGGCGTGCCGAGGCATTCGACGACCCGCTTGAAATTGCCAGGGTATCGGAGTTCCTTTCGACGGTGGCCGAGATTGAAGAACTGACTGGCCTGAACTTTGGCCAGCAGGTGCGCGACGCCGACATTCGGGCCGGATCCGAATCGGCCCCCGCACAGACTTTCAACCCAACGCAACTGGCGCCCAAGACCTCACGGCCAAAGGCTTCATCGCCCAAGACTTCAGTGACCAAGATTTCGGCGGCCAGCACCGGACGTCCTGCCAGGCGATCGAAGCGATCCGCGTCCGACAAGTGAAGATTGGACCGGTCGCGGCTTCTGAGGCTGCTTGCCTGCCGCTCGAAGGCGGTCATCCGTTCAGCCTGGCATGGGCAAGCTCAGCCTGTTCCTCGTTCGGCCCGGTATGAACGCGGTCAACCCGGCATGAAGCCGGTGCGTAGCGCGTGAGCCCATTCCGGCCGTCCCGCCTGCTCGGCCTGACGCGCTGCCGCCTCATGGTCGTAATCGACGGCGATGGCCTCGAAGCGATCGGGATGCAGGTCGACGATGCCATAGCGGGCGTGCGGCGAGCCTTGTTGGGAGACATGCGCCGGCGGCGTGTCGTCGTGATAGGCCGGGCAGCCGATGCTGCCTGGATTGAAAATGACCGGACCGCCGGGAATGCGGACCAGCTCGCTGCGGTGGCTGTGACCGCAAAGCATGATGCGGCAGGCGGGATCGATCGCGCCGAGTCGCCGTTCGATGGCGGCCAGTGGGGCGCGCACCAGCCGGCCGTCGACAATCGCGTCAGCCAGGTATTTTTCATCGTGGTCGGGCCGGGCATGGAAGGCGAGCACGCCAGGCGCCACCTCCAGCGTGACGGGCAGCGCGAACAGCGCCTCGCGCTGGGCTGCCGCCAGCCGTTCATGCGCGTAGCGGTCGGAAGGCCACATGGTCTCGTCGGCGGTGTCGTAGGCAACGCGGCGGTCGTGGTTGCCGCGCACCGTCGGCAGGTCGAGCGCCTCGAGCCGCTCCATGGTCTCGCGCGGCCAGAGCGGGCCGGAAACGCAATCGCCGAGATTGACAATGAGGTCGGCGCCGCCGCGTCGCCGCAGATCATCAAGCACGGCGTCGAGCGCCAGGACATTGCCGTGGATGTCGGCGAGGACGGCAATGCGCATGGCAGGCTCCGTTTGTTGGAATGGCTGGAGGACAATTATCTTCCTCACCTCGCGAAGCGGGCGAGAGCGGAATGCAGCTTCGGGGTCGCTCTAGGCGCGGACTTCGATCTCATGGCCGCCGACCGCCGGTAACGATGCATCGTCGCCGGCCGCGGCAATCACGCTGTCGAGCAGGCCCGGGAAGCGGCGGTCGAGATCGTCACGGCGCAGCGTGATCAGCCGGCTGGTGCCAACCGCCTCGGTGCGGGTAACGCCGGCCTCACGCAGCTTGGCCAAATGGTAGCTCAGATTGGTCTTCGAGCAGAGGTCGAGGAACCGGCTGCAATTCAGCGGCACGCCCTCCTTGCTCGCGAGATAGCGCACGATGGCCAGTCGCGTCGGGTCGCCGAGCACGGCAAGCACGTTCGGCAGGCTGATCTGGTCGGCGGTGGGATGGGGCAAGGTCATGACCAGGAATTAAGCACATTCGGGGCCGATTTCAACGCATCTGATCCTTCGCGGTTCTGGTGGTATTCGGGCCTGTCCTGACACAGGGCTGTCAGTAGGGTTCGATTAGTCTGCACAAGCTCATTGACATCATGCCTTGTTATGTCCAATTGTTCAATAACCTTTGAACTAAGGAAATTGCCATGGATAAGCGCCTCATCTGGCTTGCGCTCGGATCATTCACGATTTCGACCGAAGGTTTCGTCATCTCCAGCCTTTTGCCCGACATTGCAAAGGATGCCGCCATCTCCGTTCCGCTCGCCGGCACGCTGATCACGGCGTTTGCGCTCGCCTATGCGATCGGCACGCCGATCCTGGCAACGCTGACTGGCGAATGGGACCGGCGCCGCGTCATCCTGTGGACGCTGGTGTTCTTCGTGTTGGGCAACGTCGCCGCGGCGCTGAGTTCCTCCTTCGAATTGCTGTTGATCGCGCGCATCGTCATGGCGCTGTCGTCAGGCCTGTTCGCGGCGACCGCGCAGGGAACGGCCGTTGCGCTTGTCGACGATCATCACCGCGCCCGCGCCATTGCCGTGGTCGTCGGCGGCACCACGGTTGCGGTGGCGGTCGGCGCGCCGCTTGGCGCGCTTGTTGCGACGGTTGCCGGCTGGCGCGGCACCTTCTTTGCCATTGCCGGCCTTGGCGCGCTCGCCGGCGCGATCCTGTGGTACCGGCTGCCGCGCGGCATCGTCGGCACCAGGCTGCCGCTCCGGATGCGATTGGCAGCGGCACTTCGCCCCGGCGTCATGCCCATCCTGGTGACGACGATCCTGGCACTGATCGGCGCCTTCACTGTCTTTGCCTTTGTCGCGCCGCTCGCCATCGAAGGCGGCGGCCTGAGCCCGATCGCGCTACCCGGAATGCTGCTCGCCTTCGGCGTCGGCGCGGTCATCGGCAATATCGGCGGTGGGCAGGCCGCCGACCGTTTCGGCGCGACGCGCACCGTCTGCTGGTCGCTGGCGCTGAGTGCCGCCATGCTGGTCACGTTTTCGCTGATCCCGACATTCCTGCCGCGCGAGATCGCCGGGCCGGCACTGATGGCCATGATGGTGCCGTGGGGTATCGTCGGCTGGGCGTTCCCACCGGCGCAGGCCAGCCGCATCATCAAGCTGGCGCCCGATGCCGCGCCCATCGTGCTGTCGCTGAACGCTTCGGCGCTCTATCTCGGCGTCGCACTGGGGGCCGTGGTCGGCGCCGCGGTGCTGCGCTATGGCGCACCGGCCGACCTCGGCGTGGTCGCGGCGGCATTCCCGATCATTGGTTTGGGCGTGATGCTGGCGGGACACCTGGCCGCACGTCCGGTGGCGATGCCGGCCGAATAAGGCTTGTTAGCAAAGCTTGGCTGCCGGCCGCCGACAATTCAAGTCGCGGCCGGCGGTGCGTCAAAATCCAGCGCGGCGATTTCGTCCAGCGCCGCTCGCAGGCTTGCCGCCTGCTCTTTTCCAAACATCTCCTCGAAGCGCTGCTGGGCGACTTGCCACAGCTTCAGGGCTTCTTCGAGCTTGGTCCGGCCCTGCGGCGTCAGCCTGACGCGCCTGATGCGGCGGTCGGCAGGGTCGGCGAAGGCCTCGACATAACCGTCCCGGATCAGCGGCTTCAGCGTATGACCGAGGGCCGACAGATCCATGACGAGGGCCGCGGCAATCGCACCCATCGTCGGTTCATTGCCGACGTGGATTTGATAGAGCAGGCCCTGCTGCGTGGCCTTAATGCCCGAGGGTGCGAGCACATCGTCATAGAACTGGCCGAGTTTCCGCGTCGCGCGGCGCAGCATGGCGTTGTTGCAAAACACCAGGCCGGGCAGGGTGGTTCGGGACATTGGCGGATTTCCGATGAGGGGACCGGAAGGGACCCTCGATGCGAACCAGAAATAGTCCTCGCTCCGCGGATTGACAAGATGGTGGCATATGCCTACGTACGGATAGTGGCATATGCCTTTAATTAGCCTGCCGGTCGAAGCAAGGGTGTTGCCCCGCGGCACCGGCATTTGGAATCGAACCAGAAGGAACAAGACAATGAGCGAACAGAACAAAGGCACGGCGGTCGTCACCGGTGCCTCGTCGGGCATCGGCGCGATCTATGCCGACCGGCTCGCCGGCCAAGGGTATGATCTGGTGCTGGTGGCGCGGCGCGCCGACCGGCTGGAGGAATTGGCGGAGAGGCTCCGCTACGCGTATGGCATCAAGGTCAGCGTCATCAGCGCCGACCTGGCCGACGACGCCGATCTGCGACGGGTCGAACAGGCGATATCAACCGACGACAGCGTGACGCTGCTGGTCAACAATGCCGGCCTTGGCGGCGCGCAGGTGGTGGCAACGGCCGACGCCGATGTCGCCGAGCGCATGATCAAGGTCAATGTGGTGGCGCTGACCCGGCTGACGCGCGCGGTGCTGCCGGGACTATTGGCGCGCAACCGCGGCGCCATCGTCAACATCGCCTCGGTGCTGGCCTTCGACACCTCGTTCGGCGGCATCTATAGCGGCACCAAGGCCTATGTCGTCAACTTCACCGAGGCCCTGCAGCGGGAAGTCGCCGACAGCAGTGTAGCCGTACAGGTCGTGCTGCCGGGGGCTACGCGGACCGAGTTCTGGGAAGTCGCCGGAAGCGATATTGCCAATGTGCCCCAAGAGATTGTCATGACTGCGGACGATCTGGTCGATGCCGCGCTTGCCGGCCTGGCCAAGGGTGAAGCGTTCACGGCACCGGGTCTTGCCGACGTTGCCGGGGTGGATGCCTTTCTTGGCGTCCGACAAGGCTTCTTCGGTAGCCTGCTGGCCGGCAAGCCGGCGGCACGCTACGCTGCCTGAAATAACTGGTCTTACGCTGTCCGCCACATCGGAATGATCGAGGCGGCCAGCAGCAAGCCAAGCACGGCGTTGAGGATGCGCCACTGCCGCTCGGTTCGCAGCAACCGGGCGAGCAGCGTGCCCGCCACGCACCACGCCGCCAGCGATAGCGCCGCGGCAAGGCCGAAGACCGTGCCGAGCAGCAAGGCGAGCTGCAGTGGCCCGCTGGCGAGCGCGGCAAAAGATGCCGCCGCTCCCAGCCCCATGGCCCAGCCCTTTGGGTTCATCCATTGCAGGCCGGCGCCGCCCAAAAAGCTGTTCGGCTTTGCCATGGTCACGTTCAGATTGGGCGGGCCGCTGCGGCCGATCTTGAGGGCAAGCCATACCAGATAGAGGGTGCCGGCTATTTTCATTGCCAGTTGCAAAGAAGGGGCGGCGGCCAGCAGACCGGCGAGCCCGGCAGCACCTGCCGCAGCCACCGTGGCCAGGCCGGCCGCACTTCCGGCCATCAGCGGGATAGAGCGGCGAAAGCCGAACTGCGCGCCGGACGCCGTCGACAAGGTCGTGGCCATGCCGGGCGTTGAGGTTGAGACCAGCGCGAACAGGACGAGGGGAAGGACGGTTTCAAGCATGCTGCTTCCTTTGAAGCCTGCACGGTAGGTCTTTTGGCTCATCAGTAAATGCAATGTTTGCAATGGTTGCTATTAAGAAGCATAATAGTCAGATGGCTCGCAATCTCGATACCGCCTTGATCCGAACCTTCGTCACCGTTGCGGATAAGGCAAGCATGACGGCAGCGGCCAACGCGCTGCATTTGACCCAAGGCGCCGTCAGCCAACATATCAAGCGCTTGGAAGAGGTTCTTGGCTGCAGCCTGTTCGAGCGCGACCGGCGTGCATTGCGGTTGACCCGCTCCGGCGAGCGATTGCTCGGCAAGGGCAAGCGCCTGCTTTCCCTCAATGACGAGATCCTGGCGGAGATGGCGGGCGATGCGGTTGCCGGTCAGGTGCGGCTTGGCGTGCCGTATGACCTTGTCGGCACCTTGCTTGCGCCGGTGCTCAAGGCCTATGCCGAGGCGTATCCGCAGGTCGAGATTTCGCTGATCTGTGCTTCGTCGCCGGAGTTGGCTGCGGCCTTGGCGGCCGGCACGATAGAGCTCGCGGTGATCGAGGAGCCGATCGGTCGGTCGGCCGGCGAATGCCTTGTTGTCGACCGGCTAGTTTGGGTCGGCGCCAAAGGCGGCGGGGCTCGCAGCAAGCGCCCCTTGCCGGTTTCGATGGTGGCCGAGACCTGCGCGTTCCGCCCGGTGGTGCTGGAGGCGCTTAACGAGCACGGCCTGGAATGGCGCACCGTATTCGAAAACGGCAGCATCGACGCGACGACGGCGACGGTGCGTTCGGACTTGGCCGTCACCACCTGGTTGGCGTCGACCGTGCCTGCCGACCTCGATATTTTGGCCAACGATCCGGAACTGCCGTCGCTGCCGAATTTTTCGATCAATCTGCATTTGCCGAAGCACGGCCTTGCGCCGGCTGCACTGGCGTTCGCGGGCCACCTCCGCGATGGGTTGGCACGGCGACGGGAGGCGGCTTAGAAAACAGCAAAAAGGACGGCCAGTGTTCAGCCGTCCTTGATCGCCTCGGCAGCCTCTATTTCCAGTTCTTGCGCCGCTCGATCTCGGCTTCGGACGGCTGCTCCGTGGCAAAGGACCCGGTCTTGATCTCGCCGGAGCGTTCATAGCTCGCCATGATGACACCGGTGGTCGATGCCTGCGAGCGGGTCAGCTTGAAGGCGGCAGGTATTGTGCCGCTGCCGAACAGTTTTTTGCCCTTGCCCAGCACCAGCGGGAAAATCAGCAGGCTGATCTCGTCGATCAGGTCATTGGCGAGCAAGGTCTGGATCAGCTCGCTCGATCCCTGAATGAGCAGGTCCGGGCCGTCCTCCTGCTTCATCCGGCGCAATGTCGCCACGACGTCGCTGCCGAGCGGCTGGCTGTTTTGCCAGGACAGCGTATCTGGCCTGTGCGTCGCCACATATTTGGTGACGGCGTTGAAGCTGTCGGCGATCGGGTCATTCTTCTGATAAGGCCAGTGGGCGGCGAAGATGTCGTAGGTTTTGCGGCCGAGAAGCAGCGCGAACGGTTTTGAAAACGTCTCGCCCATGGCGGCGCCCATCACATCGTCCCAGTAGTGGAACGTCCAGCCGCCGAACTTGAAGCCGCCGACCGGGTCCTCGTGCGGGCCGCCGGGCGCTTGCATGACGCCGTCGAGGCTGACGAATGTTGCGGCGATGATCTTCCTCATTGGAGCTCCCTTTCCCTGATCCGTGCCGTCATGGCCGGACTTCGAGCCAAGGACGGGCGAACGGACATTTGTCCGACAGCGGCCGGCAAATTTCCAGGGCTGGAAGGGCGGATGACTGCCGACCTTAGTTGCGTCAGTTTGGAGCAGACGCTCAGCCCAGACCGACGACCGTATCGTAGAGCAGCTTGAAGTTGAGCACCAGGATGAGGGCGGCAACCACCCAGGCCAGCACGGCGACGGCGCGGGAAATGGCGAAATTGCCCATTTTGCGCTTGTCCGAGACGAACTGCACCAGCGGGACGACCGCGAAGGGAAGCTGCATCGACAGGATCACCTGGCTGAAGACCAGCAACTGGCCGGTGCCCTTCTCGCCATAGAGGGCGGTGACGACCACCACCGGGATGATGGCGATGCCGCGCGTCAGCAGGCGGCGCGCCCATTGCGGGATGCGCAGCCGCAAGAAGCCTTCCATCACGATCTGGCCGGCCAGCGTCGCCGTCACCGTCGAGTTCAGGCCGGAGGCAAGCAGCGCCACGGCAAACAGAATGGAAGCAATGCCGAGGCCGAGTAGCGGCGACAGCAGCTCGAAGGCCTGGCCGATCTCGGCGACGTCATGATGACCGGTGCCGTGGAACGCCACCGCCGACACGATCAGGATGGAAGCATTGACGAACAGCGCCAGTATCAGCGCGATGGTCGAGTCGGTCGTCGCCCATTTGATGGCGTCGCGCTTGCCGCGATCGGTGCGCTCGTAGGCGCGGGTCTGCACGATCGAGGAGTGCAAATAGAGATTGTGCGGCATCACCGTGGCGCCGATGATGCCGATGGCAATGTAAAGCATCGCCGGATTGGTGACGATCTCGGACGACGGCACGAACATGGCGTGCAGGATGGAGCCGACCGGCGGCGCGGCGGCAAAGATCTGAATGGCGAAGCAGCCGAAGATGATAATCAAAAGCGCTATGATGAAGGCCTCGAGGAAACGGAAGCCCTTGTTCATCAGCAACAACAGCAGGAAGGCATCGAGCGCGGTGATGATGGCGCCGCCGATCAGCGGAATCCCGAACAGCAGTTGCAAGGCGATCGCCGTGCCAATGACCTCGGCCAGGTCGCACGCGATGATGGCCAGTTCGCAAGCGACCCACAGCATGAAATTGACCGGCCGCGGGTAATAGGCGCGGCACGCCTGCGCAAGGTCACGGCCGGTGGCGATGCCGAGCCGGGCGGCGAGCGCCTGCAGCAGGATCGCCATCAGGTTCGACAACATGATAATGAATAGCAGCGTGTAACCGAACTGGGCACCGCCGGCGAGGTCGGTCGCCCAATTGCCCGGATCCATGTAGCCGACCGAAACCATGTAGCCCGGCCCCACGAAGGCGAACAGCCGGCGAAGCCATATCCCCGAGTGCGGCACCGCGATCGTTGCGTTGACTTCGCGAAGGCTGGGCTGCTCGTCGTCTTCCGGGCGGGCAAATCGCCACATGGATCGGGGGGCTGAGGTGGCTTCGGCTTCCGACATGAAATGGCTTTCCACTGGAACGATCGATGTTGTCTCCTTATCTATGCCACGGCTGAACATTATGCAATATGCTATATTTCATTGTTCGTGCTTTTTCGTATGGCCGCTTGACGGTGCGACCGGAACGGCAGTGAACGCCGGTTGCGCCGGCCACCGAATGGAAATAAACGGCCAGAACCAATAGGGTTCCGTGTTATGACTGCAATGCCGATTCAAACTGCCGGGAGGAGCGCGTATTGGCGCTGAAGAAAAGACCGGTTCCTCGCGAAAAACCGCTGCCTGACGCAGAAATCCACTCGGAAGGGTTCCGGCAGACGCGTGAAGCGCGCCGCAGCGCGCTGGTCGAGGATTATGTCGAGCTCATCGCCGACCTGATCGAGGACGGCAACGAGGCGCGCCAGGTCGACATCGCGGCACGGCTCGGCGTCGCCCAGCCGACGGTGGCGAAAATGCTGACGCGGCTGTGCGCCGACGGGCTGGTCTCCCGGAAACCCTATCGCGGCGTGTTCCTGACCGATGCCGGCCGCAAGGTTGCGGAAGAGAGCCGCATTCGCCACCAGACGGTCGAGGCTTTCCTGCGCTCGCTCGGCGTCAGCGCCGAGACGGCGCGGATCGACGCCGAAGGCATCGAGCACCATGTCAGCGCCGAGACGCTCGAAGCCTTTCGCAAGGCAATAATCGCCGCCCGCTGATTGATCGAAGCGATATGCAGTGCGACTGACCTGCTCACTCATTCGTATCCTGCACCCAGTTGCGCGGGTGACCATCGACGCGAAACTGGAAGATGAAATAGGGTGGGATGCAAGTGCCCTTGCCGGGCTTTGCTTCCGGCAGATCGTCAAAACCGGCGGTGCAGATATAGTCCTCGCGGCAGGGATGGGCCTTGTCGCAAGCACGCAGGCCAGCGGTCTTGGTGAATTCCCTGGTGCAGAATTTGTGGTCCTTGCCGGAGCCTACGCAGTCGTTGAAGCCGGTCTTGGCGAGGCGGCCGCAGCTTGCCTCGTCGGGCAGCTTTTCGCAGGTCGCCTTGCGCAGCATGCCGCCGGGAAAGCCGCCAGTCTTCTGCTCGGGATTATCGTAACGCTGGCGCGCCGCGCCATAGCCGGCGAGCTTTATCGGCGGTTTTCTGTCCCTGGCCGGGTCGATGGCGCAGGCCTTCGCGGTTGCCGGTGACAGACGGCAATATTGGTCGTTGCCCCATTTCGACATCCTGATCTCGCCGAACTCCACCGGATCGCCGACCGCGGTGCCGGCCTCGCTGACGCAGGTACCAAAGCCCGGATGGATGGCGCTCTCGTGGACCCCGGCGCAACGCAGGCCTTTGTCGCAGGTCCAGTCTACGAAACTTGGGTCGGTGCCGCGATAGCAGGTCGAGCCCCATCCATTGTAGAGATCGGTGCCTTTCAGCGCTTCGGCGTATTTTGCCTCCTGGCGGCCGGCAAAGCCGCGGCTGAAATCCGGGTGTCTACCAGCGGCGAACGACTCGACAATGGCGCGGCGGCGCGGCAGGTCGGCAAAAAACACAGCCGAGCCCGGCACGAACACCGCGTTGCGGCGCGGTTCGCTGGCCGGGTCGGCGCCGGTGTAATGGAACCCGGCGATGCCGTGCGTCTGGTGACAGCCGGTGCAGGTCATCTCGTTGAGGCGCAGATTGAAGCCGGCCACCGATTTGACGGTGCGAAGCGTATTGCCCTTGGCGACATAGACCTTGAGCGCTTTGTCGATAGCATCGTCATCGAGCAGCCTAAAAGCCAAATTGTTTTGCGACCGGCTCATACCGCCGGGTGCCACCGAAACCGCGGTGGTCGCGAGGAATTTTTCGTCGATCACCAGGCGGCCACGGTCGAGATCATAGATGTTGCGGTCGGTGAGCAGCCATCTTTCGAAGGTTTGCCTGTCGGCCAGCACCAGCTTGCGGTCGATCTGGTTCTCCATTTTCGCTTCCTGGAAAATGGCTTTGGCCGGGTCCCACTTGAATATCTTCAACAGATACTCAGCGTGGCCGCCGAAATCGCGCCGGCTCGAAGCCGATAGGCGCACGACCTGCATGTTGAGCTCGAGCCGCATGATCTGCGGAGAATTCAACATCGCGCTGGAAAGCGGGCCTTCTTCCGAGCGCAGCCAGGCCGCCAGTTGATCCGGCTCCAGATTCTTCTGCCCGGCGCCAAGCCAGCGCTTCGCCACGTCCGCGCAGGAACCGTTAGCCGAGCGCGGACGGTCCTTCGAGGCGCGAGTCTGTGCCGAAGTCGGTATGGCGTTGAAGACCAGGCTCAGGGTCAGCGGCAGGCGCGACGAGATGCGTTGCCCAGGCTTCTCCTCGACCGAATAGTGGAAGCGGTAGATCAGCCTGATCTCGCCGCATTCGGTGTGGCCGAGATAGCCGCGATCCATGCGATTGACGATGCCGGTCAGGTCCAGCGTCGAACCGTCGTCGTCGATGTATTTCGGATTGAACTTCTGGGTGATGTCTTTCGAGTTTGCCAGAGCGGCTACATAGGAGTCGGGGCTGTTCCTTGGTTCGTCTACGATCTGCTGTTTGACGGCGTTGCGGACCGGGCTCAGCGCGCGCACCGAAAACAGCCCGCGATTGTCGACGTCGCGTGTCAGTCCGAGCGCTGGCCCAAGCAGACGGCTGATCGATAGCCCGCCGCGCTCGAGCGCCTGCAAGGTCTCGGGATCGGTGATTGCGACACTGGAATCGAGAGTGACGGCGCTGGCCGGCGCGGGGCCAAGGCAAGACAATGCCGCAAACAGCAACAGAACCCGCCCGATCATCCGCAAGCGCCCCCTCGCTTCCACAGCCACGGTAGATGCTACAGACCTTGCGACGTCTAAGCCAGAGCAGACCCGCGTCAGCAGGCATTGCTTGTTAGCGCGAAAAATACTGTGACTTGGCGTAACCATTGGGATAATTGTTTGCTGGGTTGGAACCGGCCAGGACATCGGCGGGTTGATTGCAAACGTGCATCACGGGGAGTTGCCATGCTCTGGAAGGGCCGTCGTCAGAGTGACAATGTCGAGGACGAGCGCGGCCAGAGCGGCGGGCTTGGCGGCGGGCCGGGGCAGTTTCGCATCCCGATCGGCGGTCGCGCCGGCGGCGGCGGCATGTCGGGCATCATCATCGTAGGATTGATTTTCCTGGCAGGGTGGTATTTCGGCTTCGACCCGAGTCAGATCCTCGATAACAGCGGCTTGCAGCCCGGCGGCGGCGGCCAGATCACCGACAATAGCGGCGAGCAAGGCGGCGGTACCGGTGCGCCGGCCTCCGACGAGATGAAGCAGTTCGTGTCGACCGTGCTGGCCGAGACCGAGGATACCTGGACTGGTATTTTCCAGTCCGAGGGCCTGACCTATCAAGATCCAAAACTGGTCCTGTTCAGCGGCCAGATTCGCTCCGCCTGCGGTTCTGCCTCGTCAGCGGCCGGACCATTCTACTGTCCCAACGATCGCAAGGTCTATCTCGACACCACCTTCTTCCAGCAACTCGATCAGCAGTTCGGTGCCTCGGGCGATTTCGCACAGGCCTATGTTATCGCGCATGAGGTTGGCCATCACGTGCAGAACCTCGTCGGCATCCTGCCCAAATTCAACCAGATGCGGCAGAATATGAGCGAGGCCGACGCCAACCACATGTCGGCGCAGGTCGAGCTGCAGGCCGACTGCTTTGCCGGCATCTGGGCACATTTCACCGGCCAGAAGGGCATTTTGGAACAGGGCGACATGGCGGAGGCATTGAACGCCGCAAAGCAGATCGGCGACGATACGCTTCAGAAGAAGATGCAGGGCTACGTCGTGCCGGAAAGCTTCAACCACGGCACGTCGCAGCAGCGGCAGACCTGGCTGGCTCGAGGCTTCCAGAACGGCAAGCTTTCGGACTGCGACACGTTCAACAACCCGATCTGAGCCCGACGGTTTTCTCGTAATCCGAGAGACTGGATCGCAGTCAGGGGATGTCAGGATGAAAACACCCTGCCCGTTCCCTCATTGTTCCCAGCGATGTGCTCGCCTATAAGGTGTGTTCCCGTTTGCTCGGGCGGCCCGAGGAGATACCATCATGATAGACCCCAAAACCGCCAGGCGGGGCCTTGCGCTTGTTTTCACCACCCTGCTGCTCGACATCATCGGCTTCGGCATCATCATGCCGGTGCTGCCGGCCTATCTCAGAGAATTGACCGGCGTCGGCATCAGTGAGGCGGCTATCGAGGGCGGCTGGCTGTTCTTCGCCTATGCGGCGATGCAGTTCATTTTCGCACCAGTGATGGGCGGGTTGAGCGACCGGTTCGGACGACGGCCGATTCTGCTCGCCTCCGTGCTGACGTTTTCCATCGACAATCTGATCTGTGCCATCGCCTGGTCCTATCCGATGCTGTTCATCGGGCGTGTGCTGGCCGGCATTTCCGGCGCCAGCTATTCCACGACATCGGCATTCATCGCCGATATCTCGACCGACGAGAACCGTGCGAAGAATTTCGGCCTGCTTGGCATCGCTTTCGGCGTCGGCTTCGTCATCGGGCCGGTTCTGGGCGGGTTGCTCGGCACGTTCGGGCCGCGCGTGCCATTCTATTTCGCTGCCGGGCTTGCCTTCGTAAACTTTTTGATCGCGCTGTTTCTGTTGCCGGAAACGCTTGATAGCAAGCATCGTCGCCGCTTCGAGTGGAAACGCGCGAACCCGGTCGGCACGCTCGTCCAGATGCGCAACTACGAAGGCATCGGCTGGATCGGGCTTGTCTTCTTTCTGATGACGCTGGGGCACATGATGTATCCTGCGGTCTGGTCGTTCGTCTCCAGTTATCGCTATGGCTGGAGCGAACAACAGATCGGCTTCTCGCTCGGTGCCTTCGGCCTGTGCGGGGCTATCGTCATGGCGATGGTCCTGCCGCGCGTAATCCCCAAGCTCGGTGAGTGGAAGACGGCGGTAATCGGTCTGGCATTTACGGCACTCAGCGCCTTCGGCTACGCATTCGCGTCGCAAGGCTGGATGATCTATGCAGTGATCGTCGTCGGCTGCCTCGAGGCGTTGGCCGATCCGCCGCTCAGGAGCCTTGCCGCCGCCAAGGTGCCGCCTTCGGCACAAGGCGAACTCCAGGGCGCGATGACGTCGATCTTCTCGATCACCTCGATCATCACGCCGCTGCTTTATACGGCGATCTTTTCCTGGTTCACGGGGCCGAACGCGCCCGTGACCTTCGGCGGCGCACCCTACCTGCTCGGCGCGATTTTCCTGACGCTGGCGCTCATCGTCTTCGTCACGAAAGTAGCCAAGCCGGCGGCGCTCAGAAACGTCACGTCCGGCGTTGCTGAAGACGGAGCACAGATATGAGCCATGACGGCCGCATCGCCCTGACCAAGGACGGGCTGTGGAGACAGATCCGGCCAACGAAATGCCCGTCACACTGGTTCTTCGGGAGCCTTCTTCTCTTTGCGCGACTTAAACAGACCGGTTGACCGGTTTTAATGGCTTCATTGAAAAAAGGCGATAGGAATGAGGGCAACAACGCAACTCCGGTAATCGCGCAGTCCGCCTCGAGGCATTCGCGCCGCATTTTGTAACTCTGACCATTCGAACTCCCGCCCTAGTTTACGTCAGAAGCAACAAACGCGGGGCCTGGATCGAAGACGAGAGGAGAGCAACATGTTGAACCGGATACTTCATCGCGCGGCGCTCATGGCTGTGGCTGTCTGCGCGGTGCTCGTTGTAGTGGCGGCTCATGCGGCGCCTGCTGGACGGGCAGGTCAGGTGCCGCCCGGGTTCACCTCGGCCAAAGCCGCGGTGAACGGCAGCAGCATGCACTACCTGCGTGGCGGGCACGGACCAGCCCTTATCCTGGTGCATGGATTTCCGGAAGATTGGAACGAATACCAGGCCGTCATGCCGAGACTGGCGCAACGCTTCACCGTCGTTGCCGTCGACCTGCCCGGCATAGGCCGCTCGGAGCCTGCCAGGGGCGGCTATGAAGCCGCCAATCTTGCGGCGCAGATCCATGGGCTTGCCGACGCTCTGCATCTGGAAAAACCCTATGTGGTGGGTCACGACCTTGGCGGCATCGTCACCTATGCCTATCTCAGGCGCTTTCCCGACACGCTGCGCGGTGCGATGATCCTCGATGTTCCGATGCCCGGCATCGACGGCTGGGACAAGGCGATATCAGGCACGTGGCATATCGGTTTCATCCAGGCGCCCGGCGGCCTCGCCGAAAAGGTGGTTCCCGGTCGGCAGGCCGCCGTGCTTGGCTGGTTCCTCGACTTCGGCAAATTCACCAGGCAGGAACGCAAATACTATTTTCGCATCTATCGAGCGCCTCAACTGCATGCCGCGTTCGAGATCTACCGCGCCTTCCCCAGCGATGCCGAATGGAACGCCGCCCAGACGGCGCCGAGCACCGTTCCGCTCGTCATCGCCTTCGGCCAGAAGTCCCCCTTTGTTGCGCTGCTGCCGACCTTCCTCGCCGGCTACCGCGCCAAGGGCATGAGCCATGTCGAGCGCGCCGAGATCCCCGATGCGAGCCACTATGTACTGGCCGACAATCCTGATGCGGTTGCCGGACTGATCGAGAAGCGCACCGGCGCCGGCGCGCCATGACCGGGATCAGCTAAAACCAAGGGAGAAGAAGCCGCAAACCAGTGTAGCATCACCTGGTGCTCAATCCATTCGCTTGGAATGTCGAGCGCCTTGACCAGCATTGCACCTCTCTGCGCCGATAGTTTGCGGTGATTGGACCCCAGGTCCGACAGAAAACCCTGGCTGACGCCGATCATGGCCGCCAAATCGGCTTGCGTCAGCCGCCACCAGTTGCGCAGCGCCTTGAGCCGGCTGGAGCCCCGCAAGATGTCCATGGTCACGTCCGCGGGCAGTGCCCTTTCCGCTCGGAGATCGGCCTTACGCTCGTCGTAGATCGCCGCATCGGCAGCGTCTTCCAGAGCTTCTTCGGCGGCACGCAAAAGGATCTCGTAATCCGCCTTGGGATAACGACCAGTTCCTCGCCGGTTGGGGTCTTGATAATTTGCGGGGCGTTCATGGTGTTCTGTCCTACTATGGCCGACGGTAGTTGTCGTTTCGCGTGTGCCGACATAGATCGCAAGGATCGTGGCGCGGTCTTCGTCAAATATGACTCGGTAGCGACCCGATCCGAAGTCTGTAACCTTTCCTGCCGACAAGACGCTTGGTATCTCCGCGACCGCCGACTGCGTAAGAAATCGGACCTTCCGAGACCTGCTCGCGGACGTCCGGCGGCAAGTTGTCCAGATCACGCGCCGCCGAAATATTATAGCTGATGCATCCGCTTGGTCAGCGCTCGGCCAGTGCCGGCTCGCCACGCTTTTCGCGGATCAGGTTGACGAAACGGCGGAACAGATAGTGCGAATCCTGCGGGCCGGGCGAGGCTTCGGGATGATGCTGGACCGAGAAGACCGGCTTGCCGGTGAGCGCGATGCCGCAATTCGAACCGTCGAATAGCGAGACATGGGTTTCCTCGACGCCGCTCGGCAATGAGTCGGCGTCGACGGCAAAGCCGTGGTTCATCGAGACGATCTCGACCTTGCCGGTGGTGTGGTCCTTGACCGGATGATTGGCGCCGTGGTGGCCCTGATGCATTTTTGCGGTCTTGCCGCCCAGCGCCAGCGCCAGCATCTGGTGGCCGAGGCAGATGCCGAACAGCGGGATATCGGTCTTCAACAGATCCTGGATGACCGGAACGGCGTAGTCGCCGGTGGCTTCCGGATCGCCGGGGCCGTTGGATAGAAAGATGCCATCGGGCCGCATCGCCAGGATCTCCTCGGCGCCGGTCTTGGCCGGCACCACGGTGACCCTGGCGCCGAGGCCGGCAAGCAGGCGCAATATGTTGCGCTTGACGCCATAATCGATGGCAACGACGTGCATCGACGGGTCGGCCTGTTCGCCAAAGCCCTCGTTCCAGGCCCAGGGTGTCTCGCGCCAGACCGAGGATTGGCCGGAGGTGACCTCCTTGGCCAGATCAAGCCCGATAAGCCCCGACCATGCGGCGGCGCGGCGCTTGAGGTCTTCGATGTCGAAGATACCGTCTGGGGCGTGCGCGATAACGGCATTGGGCATGCCCTTTTCGCGGATCAGCGCGGTCAGCGCGCGCGTGTCGATGCCCGAAAGTGCAACGATGCCGCGCTTCTTCAGCCACTGGTCGAGACCGGTTCCGGCGCGGTAATTCGACGGGTTGGTGACATCGGCCTTGAACACGGCGCCGACGGCGCCGGCGCGGGCCAGCGGATTGAGATCCTCGATGTCTTCGTCATTGGTGCCGATATTGCCGATATGCGGGAAGGTGAAGGTGACGATCTGGCCGGCATAGGACGGGTCGGTGAGGATCTCCTGATAGCCGGTCAGCGCAGTGTTGAAGCAGACCTCGGCGACGGCGGAGCCGGAAGCGCCCAGACCACGGCCGTCGATGACGGTGCCGTCGGCCAGCACCAGCAGGGCGGTCGGCTTCTCGGTGGCCCAAGGGGGGGTCGATGCGGCGGTCATCGTTGCCATGGCGGCACTCCTAAAGGCTGCGCCCCTCAATCGGCGCAACAAAAAGCGCGAAGCGGCAATCTCACAGCCTCGGCGCGCTAACTTTCACTTGTGCATGTCGTTGCCCCAAAACCGCTACGCACTTTTGGGCGACGTGCACTAGAATTCAATTCATGCAAGGCACAGTACATAGGGGAAGGCGCCAAGGCGGTCAATGATGCCGCGCCGTACGTGCCTGGATTTATTTCGTCGAACAATATCAGGGATTTGCCGGACATAGTCGAATTTGCCTTGGGCTTTCGGCACGGCTATTGTCCACCGCATTCGAAGGAGAAGCACCATGCGAGGCAAAATCGCCGAATCCCTGAAGAGCGCGATGAAGGCGCAGGACAAGCGCCGGTTGCCGACATTGCGGCTGATCCAGGCGGCCATTCATGATCGCGACATCGCCAATCGCGGGGCCGGCAAGGAGCCGACCAGCGAAGATGAGATCCTGCAGATCCTGGCCAAGATGGTGAAGCAGCGTGAGGAATCGGCCAAAGCGTTCGATGACGGCAAGCGGCCGGAACTTGCCGCGCAGGAGCGCGACGAGATGGCCATCATCCGCGACTTCCTGCCGACGCAACTGGGCCAGGCCGAGACGGAAAGCGCCGTCCGTTCCGCCATCGCCGAGACAGGTGCTAGCGGCGTCAAGGACATGGGCAAGGTGATGGCGGCACTCAAGGAGAAATACGCCGGCCAGATGGATTTCTCCAAGGCGAGCGGCATCGTCAAGAGCCTGCTTCAGTAGGGATTTTTCCCGCCTTAGCGGTGCTCATGAGACTCGAAGAGACCATCGCGAGGAGCCAGGCTAGGAGCGGCGGAGCGGACGGCAGTTCGCACCGACATGTTCATCGCCACGGCCGCGCGAATGAACCTGTATGTTCGACGTCTGGCGTCTCACGACGGCATCGATGCGGCGAGCTTTTTGCTTGTTAGGCCTCGTGCCGATGCCGGGCGGCAACCTCTCAAGTCGAGGAGGAACCTTCCTCCCTCCGGACACGTTTGCGAGAAGATCATGCGAAAATGGAGCTTCGATTTGGCGGCGCGTTTGTTGAATATTGTCGGTGCGGCCACGAGTGCCGGCGCCTATTCGCCGGGTCAGGAACAGGCCCCCGCGGCCTTTCGGCGAAATGGGCTCGCAGAAGCGATCACGAACCGAGGCAGATCCATCAGGGATCGTGGCGATGTTGCATCGTTCCGATGGCGACCGGACCCTTCGCGGTCGCAGGCTATGAACCTGGAAGCCGTGCGCGACGCCTGTGAGTTGGTCGCAAGCCACGTAGCGACGGCGATCGCAGCGCAGGAAGACGTGCTTGTTTTAGGTGGCGATTGTACTGTGGAACTGGGGACGGTCGCCGGGGCGAATGCGGCCGGCGCGCGGATCGGACTCGTTTACATTGACTTCGACGCCGATCTCAACACACCTGACACGAGCGACGGCGCCTTGGACTGGACCGGCGTCGCCCATCTGCTCAATATCCATGGATGCGAGCCTTCGCTCGCGAGGCTCGGCCCGACCCGCCCGATGCTCGTGCCTCAGCAACTCCTCTATTTCGGCATCGAGAACATCACCCCGCCCGAAGCGGCCGTGATCGGAAATCACGCGATCAAGATCATATCGCGTGAGGAAGCTTTGAGTGACATCGAGGCGGCGTCGGCGCGCGCGGCCGAATGGGCGGCGCGCTTTGACTGCGTGCTTATCCACTTCGATGTCGATGTGCTCTCCTTTATCGATTTTCCGATTGCGGAGAATGTGCGCCGTTGCGACGGTCTCAAACTGGAGCAAGTCGCCTTTGTGCTAAAGCAACTGACAGCCCTGCCGCAATGGCGCGGCCTGACCATCACAGAAGTTAATCCGGCCCATGCGCCAGACGAGTCCGCAGCATTCGCACGCTTGAATGAGATGCTTGCAGACGCCCTTGGATAGTTCGAGATCCATCTCACGGTCGTTCGCGGGCAATTGGCCGGCTTGCCTCATCCAAGCGGAGCCAGCCTTATGCGCCCGGTCGCAATCATTGCGCGACATGGGCGCAATGCGGAAAACTTGGGAATTACGGTCGATGGCGGGGCAGTTTTGTCGTAGTCGCTACAGCCGCAAGCCCGCCTTTGAGGGCCGACAGCCAAAAGCTCGCGCTCATGATCGAACTCGTCAAACCGGCGTTTGAACACCTGCCGTCCTACAAGGCGGCCCTCGAGCGCGGCTGGTCGCCGGACAATGTGCGGCTGCTCGACGCGACGCGCGAGCAGCTTGCGGCTATCGAAAAGGATCCAGCGACTTTCCTTGCCGATCTCGACGATCCTGATGGCAAGGGACCGCCGATCGTCTTGCCGGACGGTTCGACGGTGCCGCGGCTGCCTGGATTTCGGCGCTGGATCTGGGACGGGGAAGTCTCAGGCTCGATCGGCTTGCGCTGGCAGCCCGGAACCGCGGCGCTGCCATCGCACGTGCTCGGCCACATCGGCTATGCGGTGGTGCCGTGGAAACGGGGATGCGGCTATGCGACGGAGGCGCTGCGGCTCATGCTGGAGGAGGCGAGGGCGGTTGGCCTGCCCTTCGTCGAAATCACCTGCAAGCCTCACAATGTGCCCTCGCAGAAGGTCGTTCTGGCCAATGGCGGCGGGCTCGTCGGGCGTTTCTTCGAGGATGCTTCCTATGGCGGCGCGGAAAGCCTGCGTTACCGGATCGATCTGTAGCCCTATTCGGCGGCAGCCGGCAGCGGCGGCGCCGCCCGGCTCCGCCATTCCCAGACATGCGAGGCAAGCGCAACCGCGACCGCGACCAGCATGGCGATCGCGCCAACCACCGGCAAGCTGCGATAGCCATAGCCGGCATTGAGCATCGCCGCGCCGAGCGATGCGGCGAGCGCGATGCCGACGTTGAAGCCTGACGGAATGAGCGACGAGGCGAGATTGGAGGCGTCCGCGGTCCAGGTCAGGATGCGGGTCTGGATCGGCGTGCCGATGGCGAAGTTGAGGCCGCCCCAGACGAAGATCGCCATCACCATCGGCAGTGGGTAAGGACTGACGGCGTAGATCGAGGCGAGCATCGCCGCCTGCAGGAATAGCATTGCGATGAGCGACGGCATCAGCTTCCAGTCGGCGAGGCGCCCGCCGACGAAGACGCCGATTGTAGCGCCGACACCGTTGAGCAGGAGCACCCAAGGTATCCATTTCTCGTCGAGGCCGGTGACCTCAAGCAGCGTCGGAGTGATGTAGGTGAACAGGCCGAACTGGCCGATCATCAGCATCAGCATCATGATGAGCGAGGTCCAGACCTGCTGGCGTGCGAGCACGCGTACCTCGCTGCCAAGGCTGACGGACGGGCTCGACGATCCTGTCTTGCGCGGCAGCAGGGCGCCGATGGCGGCGAAGGCCACCACGCCGAGAGCGCACATCACCCAGAATGTCGCACGCCATCCCCAGATGTTGCCGATTGCCGTGCCGGCCGGAACGCCGATGACATTCGATACGGTGAGGCCGGACAGGATCAGCGCCACCGCCATGCCGCGCTGGTCTTCGCGCACGAGGCCGACGGCCACCACCATGGCAACGCCGAAATAGGCGCCGTGTGCCACGGCCACCGCAATCCGCAACAGCAGCATCGAGGCGAAGTCGGGCGCCAGCGCGCAGGCCGCCTGGCCGATGGTAAAGGCTGCAGTCAGTCCAAGCAGCAGGGCCTTGCGGGAGAACCTTTTGGTGGCGAGCGCCAGCAGCGGGCCGCCGACTGCAATGCCGCCGGCATAGCCGGAAACGAGATAGCCGGCGGTCGGGATCGCGACGCCAAGGCCATCCGCCACCTGCGGCAGCACGCCGGCGATGACGAATTCGGTGGTGCCGAAGGCGAAGGCGGCAATGAACAGGGCAATGAGGGGAAGCATGGCGGGAAGGCGATCCTCGGATAAGGTGACCTCAAACCACGGATAAGGGCACCGGGCAATTCAGAAATTGGCGACGCCGCTTTAGATTTTCTTTGTCACCGGTCAGGTGCCGGCCGCGGCGGCAAGAGCTACGCGGCCGCCTTCCTTCCGTAAGGAATTTTCAGCCACGCCCGCTCATGAAGGTAGTAGAGCAGCGACTTGGTGACGACCTCGGTCAGGCCGATGGCCGCAGCGAGCTTGATGCTTCCCGTCACGACGAGCGAAATGATCATCGTGTCGATGGTACCGGTGACACGCCAGGAAAGCGCCTTGGCGAAGCTGCGAGAATGGGTGTCCATCGACTTTCCTTCCGGTAGATCTGGCGATCTTTAGCCGACAGACAGGAGGTGGCGCAAAGGTAATTTTGCGCATTGGCTCACAGCATAGGCGAGCTTCTGAAGCTACCGGCCTGTGGACGCAATCTATCCGGCCTTCAGCCGCGAACCGGTTAGCAGGCCGCGTTCCTCAAGCACGGGATAGGCCATCGAGGCGAGCAGCGAGTTGATCTGCTTGAGGTCGCGAATGGTGTCGAGATGGATGGAGCTGGTCTCGACGCTCTTGGCGGTGCCGTCGCGCAGCCGCACGAAATGGCTCTGGCTGGTTTCCTTCTCGCGGTCGCGCAGCCGGTCCTTTTCCAGCACCAACTGGCGAGCGGTCTCCGGATCGCGGGACACCAGGACGTTGAAGGCTAGCCTGGCATTGGCAAGCACCAGGGCATGGAAGGCGCAAAGCTCGCGCCAGCCTTCCGGCGTGAACTCCAGTCCGCGCTCGAATTTCTTCTTCACATGGACCAGCATGTTGCGCACGATGATGTCGCCGACCTGCTCCAGCTTGACGCAGGCGCCGATCAACTCCTGGCAACGCAGGGCCTCGTCCTCGCTCAGCGGGTTCTTGGTGACCTTGGCGAGATAGAGCTTGATCGCCGCGTGCTTCCTGTCGACACGGTCGTCGAGCGCGGCCAGCGCACTGATCTTGTCGGCGTCGGCGCTCTCATAGAGTTCGATGATCCGTTTCAGCATGATCTCGACCGTTTCGCAGACCCGCACCACCTCGCGGGTGGCATTGGCGAGTGCTTGGCTCGGCACGTCGAGCGCACTTTCGTTGAGCGCCGAAAGCTCGATGACGTCGAGCGCGTTGGCGGGCTGGGGCCTGGTGCCCAGCGCCACGATCTTTTCCGAGGCACGATAGACCAGGCGCGCCAGCGGCAGGCCGGCGATCAGGATCAGGATGTTGAAGACGATGTGGGCATTGACGATCTGCTCGGGCACGGTGCTGCCCAAGAAGGCGACTGGCGGCTTGAACGTCAGGAACAGGATCAGCATGATCAGAGAGCCCATGCCGCGCATCAGGAGATTGCCGATCGGCACGATGCGAACGCCGGGTTCTGCGTTGCGGGTTAGAAGCGGCGCGATGATCGAAGAGCCGAGATTGACGCCGAGCACCAGCACGATGCCGAGTTCGGGCGGGATGAAACCGCGGCCGGCGAGCGTCACCATAAGCAGCACCGCGGCGATCGAGGAATGGAACAGCCAGGTGACCAACGCCGCCAGAAGGTAGGCGGTGACCGGATCGCCGGAGAAGTAATCGACGATGAGCGGCATCAGCGTGCTCTGGCGCAGCGGCTCCGACGCCTGGCCGATCATCTCCAGCGACAGAAGCAGCAGGCCGATGCCGACCAGGATGCGGCCGAACTGGCGCCAGTCGCGCCGCTCGGTGGCCATGAACATGACGGTGCCGGCGACCAGGCAGACCGGTACCAGCAGCGACAGATCGAAGGTAAGCAGCTTGACCACCAGCGCCGAGCCGATCTCGGCACCGCGCACCGCAAGCTGGCCCGACATGCCGCTGACAATGCCGGAGCCGGCGAATGAGCCGACCAGCAAGGTAACGGCGGTCGAGCTTTGCAGCGCGACCGCCAGGCCGCAGCCGGCCAGAACCGCCATGAAGGGATTGCGCATGGTGGCGCGCAGTTTGTGGCGCAGCACATCGCCATAGGCGCGCTCGACGCCGGTCTTCACCAAACGGGTAGCAAACAGCATCAGTGCCACCGCACCGGCAAGGTGCAGCAAAACGACGGAGCCGCTCATGCCCGACCCCGCAACCCGACCGGTATCAGCGACGCGGGCGCCGTGACGTCACGAGGGCAAAAGTGGGCGCGAATCGTGGACATTGCAGAGGTTGATATTACTCCGATTTATTTTAGCCGAATAATAAATTTTGCCCGGTTCGGACGAGTGTTGCCCCGCGACGGGGCGTGTCGGAAATGGATGGCCGGCAAAATGGTTGCATTGCCCGCGGAGTTGCGGAGGGTCATGCGTCCGTGCTCGGACAGCCGCTTTAAAGGTAGTGCTGAGTTAGGCGTGCTAAATGTAGGAAATCATTACGAAAACGTAATCTCTGCGTTCAGTTTCGGTTCATCCTTCCGGCTCTATTCCAGAGGCATCGACAACCAAGGAGTACCCGCTATGAAACGCATCGTTCTTTCCGCCATTGCCTTCTCGATGCTGGCTGCAACGGCCTTGCAGGGCCAGGCTGCACCATTGAACCCACCAAACGCACCGCAATCGAGTTATAGCCAGGTCGACTGGCAAAAGCCCGGCACGCATGTCGACGTGAACAAGCATGTCGAGGTGAACAAGCGCGTCGTAGTGACGAAAAAGATCGTGGTGAAGCGCAGCCATTGGCGCAACGGCCAGAGATATTCCAGCTGGAAGCGTCACCAGCCGATCCGCGACTATCGCCACTACGGCTTGCGCCGTCCCGGTCCCGGCCATGAGTGGATCCGGGTCGGCAACGACTATCTGCTGGTCAGCAACCTCTCGGGCCTGATCTTCGGCGCTATCGCCGCGCAGTAGGTGCGGAACGGCTGACCGGCGCTGCGCCGGATTAGATCGAGAAGGCGGCCCGCAGGCCGCCTTCTCTTTTTGGCCTGTGAAAACCGGGTATGGTTCCGCATTAGGAGTCGTCGGGCTTGGCCCGTGTGATTATATGGAGGCCAAACGAGCTGTCCCTCATGCGCTTTCCGCCTGCTTTCCTCGACGAGATCCGCGACCGCGTGCCGATTTCTTCGGTGATCGGCCAGCGCGTCGCGTGGGACAGGAAAAAGACAAACGCGCCGCGCGGTGATTATTGGGCGTGCTGTCCGTTCCATGGCGAGAAGAGCCCGTCCTTCCATTGCGAGGACAAGAAGGGCCGCTATCACTGTTTCGGCTGCTCGGTTTCGGGCGACCATTTCAAGTTCTTGACCGAACTCGACGGGATGAGCTTTCCCGAGGCCGTCGAGAAGATCGCCGACATGGCCGGCGTGCCGATGCCGGTTCGCGACGCCGATGAGGAACGGCGCGAAAAGGAACGCGCCAGCCTGACCGATGTCATGGAGATGGCGACGGTGTTCTTCCAGGAACGGCTGCAGGGACCGGAAGGCGCAAAGGCCCGCGCCTATCTGCGCGACCGGGGACTGACACCGGCGACGCAGCAGTCCTTCCGCCTCGGCTATGCGCCCGACAGCCGCAACGCGCTGAAGGAGCATCTTGCCGCCAAGGGCGTCCCCAAGGCCGACATCGAGGCGTGCGGGCTGGTGCGCCATGGCGACGACGTCCCGGTTTCCTACGATTGGTTCCGCGACCGCATTATGTTCCCGATCCCGGATTCCAGGGGCAAGATCATCGCCTTCGGCGGGCGGGCGCTAGCGCCGGATGCGCTGGCCAAATATATGAACTCGCCCGATACGGAGCTCTTCCACAAGGGCAACGTGCTCTACAATTTCGCTCGTGCGCGGCAAGTGCTGGGAAAGGGGGCGCTGGGAAAGGGGGCGCTGGCCAAGGGCGGCACGGTCATTGCCGTCGAAGGCTACATGGATGTGATCGCGCTGGCGCAGGCCGGCTTCGAAAACGTGGTGGCGCCGCTCGGCACCGCATTGACTGAAAACCAGCTCGAACTTCTATGGCGCATGGCCGGCGAGCCGGTGCTGTGCTTCGACGGCGACCACGCCGGGTTGAAGGCAGCATGGCGCGCCGCCGACATGGCGCTGCCGGCGGTCCAGGCGGGCCGCTCGGTTCGCTTCGCCCTGCTGCCGGAGGGCAAGGATCCCGACGATCTGGTCAAGGGTGACGGACCGGATGCGTTCCGCGCCGTGCTTTCCGAGGCGCGGCCGCTGGCCGACCTCTTGTGGATGCGCGAGACGGCCGGCGGCATCTTCGACACGCCGGAACGGCGAGCCGAGCTCGAAAAGACGCTGCGCGAACTGACCAGCCGTATCCGCGACGAGAGCCTTCGCTATCACTACCAACAGGAAATGCGCGAGCGGGTGCAGAGCTTCTTCGGTGCCCAGCGCGGACGCCAGGGGCGTCAGGACGGACGGCCCGGCGAACGTTTCCAGGGCAAGGGTTCAGCACCCGGCGGACAGTTTGCGCGCGGCGGCAATGCCGGTGGGCGCACCGCGATCACCGAAAGCCTCGGTCGCTCGGCGTTGGTCAAGCGCGGCGGCGAGGGCATGTCGGTACGCGAGGCGACGATCATTGCCGCCCTCGTCAACCATCCCGTGCTGATCGACGAGAATTTCGCCCATGTCGAGTTCCTCGATCTCGCCAACTCCGATCTGAAGCGGCTGCATGCGGCGATCCTCGACGCCATGGCGCATGATATGGCCAATGACCGCGACGCGGTGATCGCGACGATCGAGCGGGCCGGCTGCGGCGAGATCTGGCAGCGTGCGGTGGCGCTGATCAAACGTGCGCGGCAATGGCCGGCGCTGGAAACGGCGGCACTCGACGATGCCCGCGATGCGTTCAGCCAGGCCCTCCACTTGCAGCGCAGCGCGCGCACCTTACATAAGGAGCTGAAGCAGGCGGAAGCAGCGCTCGCCAGCGACCCCACGGACGAAAACTACCGGCACCTGGTCGAAATCCAGGCGCAATTTCGTGATGTGCAGGCAACGGAAGCGCTGATCGAAGGGTTTGGCGTATCGTCGGGCAGGGCTGGGCGCGTTTAGATCGAAGCCTCCAGAAGACTGAATGTAAGGACGTGCTTGCGCGTCGAATCAAGCGTGCGGCGCTCTAAGTCGGGTAATTGATTCGCTTTTTTCATGCGAATCATGCGAGAGGCGCTTGACCTTCCGGCAGAATGGCGGAATCAGGTCGATTCGAAACGTTAACCCGCCCCGGCATCGACGGGAATGCAGCGATGTAAGGTACTGATCACTGGACAGGCAGTCAGCTTGCCACAGATATCAGGGTTAATCTGGACTTAACGAGAGATGCAGTTACTGGCCCGGTAAAGCGCGTTCTGGAAAGAGCGCATCCAATTTGACCGGACCGGCAGCTTACGCGGCTTTGATACTCAGCCGCTTGGAGAAAATAAAGACTATGGCGACAAAAGAAAAGGAAGAAGTCGAGACCGAACGCGAGGCCGCGACCGATGGCCCTCTGCTCGACCTTTCCGACGATGCTGTCAAGAAGATGATCAAGGCCGCCAAGAAGCGCGGCTATGTCACCATGGACGAGCTGAATTCGGTGCTGCCCTCGGAGGAAGTGACCTCCGAGCAGATCGAGGACACGATGGCCATGCTTTCCGACATGGGCATCAACGTGGTCGAGGACGACGAGCAGGGCGAGGAGCCCGAAGCCGCCGATACCGCCGCTGACGCCGAGGAGGATGCCAACGAGCTGGCCGAGCAGACCGGCACCGCCGTCGCCGCCACCACGACCAAAAAAGAGCCGACCGACCGCACCGACGATCCGGTTCGCATGTATCTGCGCGAGATGGGCTCGGTGGAGCTTCTGTCGCGCGAGGGCGAAATCGCGATCGCCAAGCGCATCGAGGCCGGCCGCGAGACGATGATCGCGGGCCTCTGCGAAAGTCCGCTGACCTTCCAGGCCATCATCATCTGGCGCGACGAGCTCAACGAATCGAAGATCCTGCTGCGCGAGATCATCGACCTCGAGGCGACCTATGCCGGGCCGGAGGCCAAGCAGGCGCCGGTGGTCGAGCGTATCGAGGAAGCCAAGACCGAGGAAAAGCCGCGCCGTTCGCGCGAGGACGAGGACGACATCACCAATGTCGGCGGCGACACCCGTGGCCTGGTGGACGACGACGAGGAGGACGATGACGAGGCGAGCCTGTCGCTGGCGGCGATGGAAGCGGAACTGCGCCCGCAGGTGATGGAGACGCTCGACGTCATTGCCGACACCTATAAGAAGCTGCGCAAGCTGCAGGACCAGCAGGTCGAGAACCGGCTGGCCGCCGCCGGCACGCTGTCGCCAAGCCAGGACCGTCGGCTCAAGGAGCTGAAGGACCAGCTGATCAAGGCGGTGAAGTCGCTGTCCTTGAACACGGCGCGCATCGAGGCGCTGGTCGAGCAGCTCTACGACATCAACAAGCGCCTGGTGCAGAACGAGGGCAAGCTGTTGCGGCTGGCCGAAAGCTATGGCGTGCGCCGCGAGGAGTTCCTCAAGGAATATCAGGGCTCGGAGCTCGATCCGAACTGGACGCGTTCGATCGGTAATCTGACCTCGCGCGGCTGGAAGGAGTTCACCAAGAACGAGAAGGACGCCATCCGCGACCTGCGCGCCGAGATCCAGAACCTCGCCACCGAGACGGCGATTTCGATCCAGGAATTCCGCAAGATCGTCAACCAGGTGCAGAAGGGCGAGCGCGAAGCCGCGATCGCCAAGAAGGAAATGGTCGAGGCCAATCTGCGTCTCGTCATCTCCATCGCCAAGAAATACACCAATCGCGGCCTGCAGTTCCTCGACCTGATCCAGGAAGGCAATATCGGCCTGATGAAGGCGGTCGACAAATTCGAATACCGCCGCGGCTACAAGTTCTCGACCTACGCGACATGGTGGATCCGGCAGGCGATCACCCGTTCGATCGCCGACCAGGCGCGCACCATCCGCATTCCGGTGCACATGATCGAAACGATCAACAAGATCGTACGCACCTCGCGTCAGATGCTGCATGAGATCGGCCGTGAGCCGACGCCGGAAGAACTGGCGGAAAAGCTCGCAATGCCGCTGGAAAAAGTGCGCAAGGTGCTGAAGATCGCCAAGGAGCCGATCTCGCTCGAAACGCCGGTCGGCGACGAGGAGGATTCGCATCTCGGCGATTTCATCGAGGACAAGATGGCGATCCTGCCGATCGACGCGGCGATCCAGGCCAATTTGCGCGAGACGACGACGCGCGTGCTGGCCTCGCTGACGCCGCGCGAAGAGCGCGTGCTCAGAATGCGCTTCGGCATCGGCATGAACACCGACCACACGCTTGAGGAGGTCGGCCAGCAGTTCTCGGTCACCCGCGAGCGCATCCGCCAGATCGAAGCCAAGGCGCTGCGCAAGCTCAAGCACCCGAGCCGGTCGCGCAAGCTCAGAAGCTTCCTCGACAGCTGAGTCTGGGTGACGGATAAGCAGTTTAAAGGGCGCCGGTGGCGTCCTTTTCCGTTTGGGCACAGGCGATCACGATTGGACGCGCCGCTCTTGCGGGTCGTGCCCTACGAGAGGATAATTCCGCGACGGATGCATTTTCTGGGCGACAAACCCGGATGCCCGCCCCGGCTGTGACGCCGTGCTCCGTGGCCCCGGAGGGAGGTGTGCCATGACAACTTACATCGTGCTGATCAACTGGACGGAGCAAGGCGCCAAAAACGTGCGCGAGTCGCCGAAGCGGCTCGATGCCGCCAAGAAGCTGTTGGGAGACATGGGCGGGTCCTTCAAGGCATTTTATCTCACCATGGGGGATTGCGACATGGTGGCGGTGGTCGAAGCCCCCGACGATGCCGTACTAGCTCGTTTCTCGCTGATGCTGGCGGCGGGCGGAAACGTCAGGACGCGGACACTCAAGGCTTTCCCGGAGGATGCCTATCGCGAGATCATTACCTCGCTCGGCTGAGTGCCGTGCCTGAAGCGCGTCGCGCTTGAACGGCCTCTTGCGACGCGCTTTACGCTCTTCTTTTTAAACAGGTCGGTATGGCAAACCGCCGCGCACCCTCGGGCCAGGCCCGAGGACATGTTTTTGGGGCGACGTGCATTAGCCGAAGCCGGGACATTCCGCGGTGTCGCGTCACGTTGCGGCGCAACGGCATTCGCTGGATAGTCGTCGCGCGTCCTCCGCTGGTGTTGCGAACCATGGCCAAGCCTCTGCTGACCGTCTGGTACAATACGCGCTGTCCGGTCTGCGATGCCGGCATCAGCCGGCAGAAGCGGCGGCTGATCGAGGCGGTCAAGGCGGGGCGGATCGAATTTCGCGACATCAATGCCGAACCGACGGCGCTGGCCCGCTACGGCATCGGGCTGGAGGATATCCGGCGCCGGCTGCATGCGACCGACGCCGGTGGCAAATTGCTGGTCGGCGCCGATGTTGCCGTTGCGGTTTGGCTGATAACGCCGGGCGAGGGCTGGTTGGCGACGCTGTTCGGCAATCCCGCCACGCTGCCGTTGACGCGCTATGCCTATGATCGCTTCGCCGATCTGCTCTATGCCTGGAACCGCCGCAAAGGCCGTTGGTGATAGTGTCCGTTCACTTCGCACTGAAAGACCCGTAAGTTGCTTCGGGCCCTTGGCGCAGCCTGCTATCGAGCCACGGGCTCGCAAAGCCAGCCAACGATGCGGCGCACCGCCGGCAGCAACAGCAGCAGCGTCGGAAAGGCCACCATCCAGGACAGGCCCCAAGCCGTCAGCCAGGTGGCCGGCAGGTCGGGCTGGAAGCCAAGGCTTTTCAGTGTCGAGATGAACGACACGATGAACGTCATCAGCAACGACAGCACCAGCGGGCCGAGGACGGCGGCATAGCGCGCAGGCAGCTTCCTGCGCGGGGTTTTCATGGTCATTTGGATTTTTCCCTGAAGCATCCGGTCCGTCGCATTGGCATCCATTCGCCGGTCTTCCGGCGTAACTGCCCGGAAACGACCGGGGTGGATGCGTTGCTTCACGTCAGACGCTTACGGAGGGGTCTTCGACCCTCACGCGCTTCCTAGCTGCCCTTGCCGGCGAAATCAATCCTGCTGGCGCATTTTCAGATACATCGTAAGATATATCTTGACTCGATCGTGACGAGCACCTACTTGAGATATATCGTAAGACATAACTCAAGGAGCAGACAATGCACAAAGACAATCATTTCGGGCATCATCGTTTTGGCGAACACGCCGAGCGCGTTTTCATGCATATGGCCGGCAAGTTCGGCGGACGCGGCGGGTTCGGCCCGTTCGGGCATGGCATGAGAGGCGGCGGCGGACGCGGCGGACCAGGCGACATGTTCCGCGCCGGGCGTATGCTGGCTGACGGCGATCTCAAGCTGATCACGCTGTCGCTGCTGGCCGAGGCGCCGCGGCACGGCTACGACATCATCAAGGCGCTGGAGGAGCGCACCAGCGGCGTCTACAGCCCGAGCCCCGGCGTCGTCTATCCGACGCTGACCTTCCTGGAAGAGGCCGGCTATGCCGTTTCTGCGGCGGAAGGCAACAAGAAGGTGTTTTCGATCACCGAGGCAGGGCAGGCGCATCTCAACGAAAATCGCGAGATGATCGACCACGTGCTCGACCATCTCGAGCGCTTCGGCCGCAAGATGGCGAAGGCGCGCGAGTGGTTCGGCTGGAACGATGACGGCGACGGTGGCCGGCGCGGCCGCGGCCGCTCGGAAAAGCGCGACGAATTCCGCGCCGTGCGCCACCGGCTGCGCGCCGCGCTCGGCGAAATCGTAGATGCGCCTGAAGCAAAGCAGGCCGAGGCAATCAGCATATTGGAAGCTGCCGCAGAGGCCCTGGAAGCGCTGTCGCGCGACTGACCCCTGAGTGCCAAGCCAGCTGCGGCCCTTGCCCGCTCGGCCAAGGACCGGTACTGAAAATCATCCTGCACCACGCTATGTGGTGCAGGATGATTGCCGTTGGAGGATACCCCATGTCTTTTCTGAAGCGTCTTTTCGGCGGCGGCAACGAAGCCGCTGAGCCAAAGACAGCGGCGCCGGTAAAGCAAATCGAGCACAAGGGATTTTTGATCAGCGCCACGCCCTACAAGGCGGAGGGCCAGTACCAGACCTGCGGCGTGGTTTCGAAGGAGATCGACGGCGTGATGAAGGAGCACAAATTCATCCGCGCGGATCGCTTTGCCGGGCTTGATGACGCTGTCGACATCTCGATCAAGAAGGGCATCCAGCTGGTCGATGAGCAAGGCGAGAAGATCTTCGGGTAGATCCGTCGTAAGGCAAGCGCCATGTCAGCGCTTGCCTTTGGCTTCGGTGGTCAATGCCAGCTTTACGCCGCGGTGGCGACGCGCTCGGCATTACCGGTCGCGGCCACAATGGCGTCGACCTTGGTCGAGGCCTTGGCCAGCGCTGCTGCTACCGCATCGGCGCCCATGCCGACTCCTTCGATGCGGATGACCTCGACATCGGTCATGCCGAGAAAGCCGAGCACGCTGCGCAGGTAGGGAATGGCGTGATCGAACTGCACGGCCGCACCTTCGGAATAGATACCGCCCGAAGCCAGCACGATATAGACCTTCTTGCCGGTGACGAGGCCTTTCGGGCCAGCATCGCTATAAGCAAAGGTTTTGCCGGAGCGGGCGACGTGGTCGACCCAGGATTTCAGCGTCGACGAGATGTTGAAGTTGATGAAGCCGGTGGCGAGAATGACGGTGTCGGCCGCAAACAGCTCGTCCAGTACAGTATCGGAAACGCCGACGACCTCAGCCTGGCGCTGGGTGCGCGCTTCGGCCGGCGTATAGATGCCGGTCGAATAGTCGGGGTCGATATGCGGCAGCGGGTTGGCGACGAGGTCGCGGGCTACAAGCTTGGCCGAAGGATCGGCGGCAAGCAGTTTGTCGGCGAGTTCGTTGGCGACACGGGTCGAGTGCGAGGCGGCGCCGCGTGGGCTGGATGTGACAAGAAGGATGGACATGGTGACTCTCCAGGGTTGGATTAAAATCTCCCGGCAAATATGTGTGCGCAGACCCATTTGAAAAACTGGTATATTTTGTATATGATCCATCTAAATTGTGGATTGAAAGATGCAGCCCAACCCGACGCTTGACCAACTGCAGATCCTGGTTGCGGTGGCCGACACCGGTTCCTTCTCGGCTGCCGGCCGTAAGCTCAACCGCGCGCAGTCGGTCATCAGCTACGCCATTGCCAACCTCGAAGCGCAGCTTGGGCTGAAGCTGTTTGAGCGTGAGGGCACGCGTGAGCCGCAACTGACCGATGTCGGCAAGGCGACGCTGGAAGATGCGCGGCGCATGGTCGGCGTGCTGCAACGCATCCGCTCGCGTATCGACGGATATCGGCAGGGATTGGAGGCGGAAGTTGCGCTGTCGGTCGACGTGACGCTACCGTCGCCGGTGCTGGTTCGGGTGCTAAAGGCATTCGAGGTGCAGTTTCCGGCCGTGACACTGCGTCTGCATATCGGCTCGCTTGGCCTTATCCTCGATCATGTTGTCGGCGGACAGGCCGATCTCGGCATCGGAGGGCTTCTGGGCGAGGCGGACGTGAATCTGCTGCGCATCGGTTTCTTCTCCCTGGTGCCGGCCGCAGCGCCTGATCACCCGCTGGCGCTGCTGCCCAGACCAGTGGCGCTGGAGGATGTCCGCGAACACATCCAACTGGTCGTCTCGGACCAGTCCGAGCGTACGCGCGGGCGCGACTATGGCGTCTTCGCCTACCGCACTTGGCGGCTGACGGATGTGCGCACCAAGCACGTGCTGATGCGCGAGGGGCTGGGCTGGGGCGGGCTGCCGCGATGGCTGATTGCCGATGATCTGGCGAACGGCCGGCTCGTCGAACTCGATCTCGAGCCTTACAGCGAAGTCCGCTCGCCGCTTTATGCCATGCACCGCGCCGATCGCAGCCCGAAACCGGCGGCCGCCTGGCTGATCGATCAGTTCAAGCGCCAGCTTGGTTGTTTCAACGAATTCGAGCCGGGTGAGGTGCCTAAGGAGGAGCCGGAGACAGACCGTCGATCAGCGCGATGAGAACGGCGCGATAGTCCTCGATCGATGCTCCAGCTTCAATGGCGAGCGCTGCGCGGTCGAAGGCAGCGGCGAGCAAAGCGGTCAGTGCTTCCACAGGCAATCTCGTCATAGAGTGCGAGCGCATCGCGGCAACAAGGCCCTCACGCAGCGAACGGTTGCCATGGCGATTGTCGATCGCATCCATGGCGGCGCGGCCGAGCACGGCGGGGCCATCAAGCAGCAAGAGCCGAGTTCGGCCGGGGGCGCGCATGGCAGCCAGATAGGCATCCGAGCCGGCAATCAGCGCATCGCGGGCAAATAGCGAAGGCGGCGACGCGCGTTCGATCTCTTCTGCCACGGCTTGCGCCTCCTGTTCGACCACAGCGGCAAACAGCGCCTGCTTGTCGGCAAAGTGATGATAGAGCGCGCCGCGCGTTACGCCGGCAGCGGCAACGATCTCGGGTGTGCTGGTCTCGGCATAGGATTTTTCGGTGAACAGTTTTCGCGCCGCGGCGATGAGCTCGGCGCGTGTCGCCTCGGTGCGATCGCGGTTGGAGCGGCGAGCGGATCCCTGTTGCATACATTCAGCCTGTATGTTAGTTACATTTACATGCAGATTGTATGTTGTTCGCCTGGAGAAGGAAAGATGAAGACGACGAGCTATTATCCGGTGCTGATGACGGGCGATGTTGCCGGCACTGCAGCCTTTTATGTCGCGCATTTCGGCTTCAAGCCGCTGTTCGAGGCCGACTGGTACATCCATCTGCGCTCAGCCGAAGATCGCCGCGTCAATCTCGGTATCGTCCAGGGCGATCATGAGACGATCCCGGAGAAGGGGTGGGGCCGCACGTCTGGCCTGCTGATCAATTTCGAGGTCAGGGATCCGGGATGCCGTCTATGAGCGGATCACCGCCGCCGGCCTGCCGATCCTGCTAACGCTGCGCGACGAACCCTTCGGCCAGCGCCATTTCATCACCAAGGATCCCAACGGCGTGCTGATCGACGTGATCAGGCCGATCCCGCCGAGCCCGGAATTCCTGGCGCAATATGCGCAGGGTGCTGCAGCGAGCTAGCTTGCCCTCGCCAACGGCATCACCGTGACCTGGGTAATGCCGGAGCGGCGCACCACCGTGCAAAGTGTCTCGCGGCCGATGCGCTCGGCGTCTAGCATGCGCACGAGATCGTCGACGCCGGTGACCGGGCGGCCGTCAATTGCAGCAATAATGTCGCCTTCCCTGAGGCCGGCCTTGTCCGCCGGGCTGTTCTTCTCGACGCTGCGCAGGCGCACCGCCGTGCTGCTCGACACTTGCGACAAGAGTGCTGCGCGGCGCGGCAGGTTGGTGGTGTCGGCGGAAACGCCGATGAAGGCGCGGCGCACGCGGCCGAAGCGGATGATCTCCGAGATGACGAAATTGGCGGTGTTGGAGGCAACCGCGAACGCGATGCCTTGCGCTCCGTGGATCATCGCGGTGTTGACGCCGATCACCTCGCCGGCCGAGGACACCAGCGGTCCGCCGGAATTGCCGGGGTTGAGCGCGGCGTCAGTCTGGATGACGTCGTCGATCAGCCGGCCGGTGGAGGCACGCATCGAGCGGCCGAGCGCCGAGACGACGCCGGTGGTGACGGTCCATTCGAAGCCGAGCGGGTTGCCGATGGCAATTGCAATCTGGCCGCGCCTCAAACGCTTGGAATCGCCAAGCGGCGCAACGTCGGCAAAGTTGCCGTCGGCGCGCACCAGCGCAATGTCGGTGTCGGGGTCGCGGCCGAGCACGCGGCCTTCCCTGGAGGCGCCGTCCGGCATCGACACGCGCACACTGCGCGCATCGCCGACGACGTGGAAGTTGGTGACGACCAGCCCGTCCGGCGCGATGACGAAGCCTGAGCCATGGCCGCCCGGGCCACCGACACGCTCGATGCGGCAGACGGCGGGCCCGATGCGGTCGACGGCATCGGCGACCGTCGCCGAATAGGCATCGAGAAGGGCATCGTCATATTGCAATTGCTGGGCGGGCAGGGCCATCTGCGGGGCTCCGTAGCTTTTGGAACAAGATGAACAATGCCTATATGTGCGGAGCGGCCGGACCGGCCGCGACCTGACCAGATGGCCAGTCAAACGCCCAACTAGCCGTCAGGCGAGTATCCGCCAACGCCCTGCCGGGCGATATCTGGGTCACGAGGAACCCAGGAGACAAATCATGAGCGATTTCAATCTGAGCACATTTTCCGACGCCATTGCCGACATCGCCGCAGCCGCGGCTCCAGCGACGGCCAGCTTCGCGACGCACCACCACCGCACGTCTACCGCTTTCCACTGGCAGGACGGCTATTTCGTCACTGCCGAGGAGGCGGTCGAGGCCGGCGAGGAGATCGAGCTGACGTTTCCTTCGGGCGAGACCGTCAAGGCCGAGCTGGTCGGCCGCGACCCGTCCACCGGCACGGCCGTTTTGAAACCCACCGGCGCACCAAGCGTGCCGTCCCTGGTGAAGGCGGATGCAGTGCGGCCGGGCAATCTGGCGATCGTCGCGGGCAATAGCGACGGCACCTCGCTCGCTACCTTCGGCACGGTCGGCGAGGTCGGCCCGGCCTGGCGTTCAATGCGCGGCGGCACGATCGACCGGCGCATCAACCTTGCCGTCAATGCCGGCGGCCGTTTCGAGGGCGGCCCTGTGCTCGACGCCAAGGGCGGACTGATCGGCATGCTGCTGTTCGGGCCACGCCGGCGGGCGCTGGTCATGCCTTACGAAACGATCGAGCGGGCAGTCACGACGCTGCGCGAGAAGGGTCATGTGGCGAGGGGCTATCTTGGTGCCGGCCTGCATCCGGTCCGCAATGGTGATACACAGGGCGCCATGGTGATGAGCCTTGACGATAGCGGCCCGGCGAAAGCCGCCGGTCTCAGTCTCGGCGACATCATCGTATCGTGGAACGCAGAGACGGTGCATGGCCCGCGCGAGCTGATCCGCAAGCTCGGGCCGGACAGCGCCGGTGCCTTGGTGACACTCGGCGTGGTGCGCGGCGGCGAGAACCGTGAGGTCTCACTGACCATCGGTGAAAAACCACTGAGCTGAGGGATAGATGGTAAGCGGTGAGGTCGCTGGCAGACGGCTGACGGTGCTGATCGTGCTCGGTGACGTCGAGCGCGCGCGAAGTCTGTCCGCGGCTCTCGCTGCGACCGATGACCTGCAGCCTTTTCTGGCGGGCGAAGTCGACGGGCGTTGGGCGGCGGATGTCGCCATCGTCGATGATCATGGGGTGCAAGGCGGGCTCGTCGACGCCGCCATGCCTCGGGTGCTGCTATCGTCGCGAGCGGCCGGGGAGCGGCCGGCCGATACAGTGTTTGCCGTGCTGCCGGTGGCAGCGGACGACGTGCTGATCGCCGCTGCGGCGCGGCTGGCGGCGACTGGCTACCGGATTTCGCGTGACAGCCACGCTCTGTCAGACGGGCACGATTTTACCTTTCATGACAGCGACCGGTTCGACGAGGAACCGAGTAACGAGCAAATCGTCCGGCCGACGCTTTCGCCGCGCGAAAGCGAGGTGCTGGCACTGCTCGCCGAAGGCGCGCCCAACAAGGTCATCGCGCGGCGGCTGAACATCTCCGTGCATACGGCGAAATTCCACGTCGCAGCGATCCTGACGAAGCTCGGTGCCGCCAACCGCACCGATGCGATCGCCATCGCCATGCGGCAGGGCCTGGTGCTGGTCTAGCCGTGGATCAAACAGCCGGTTCGATGTCGGTCAGCCGGAAATCGTCACCCTTGAACAGCAACGGCATGGCTTCGATACGTGCCGCAGCATAGGCAATGCAGTCGCCGAAGTTGAGGGCGGCCGGATGCCGGCCCTTGCCATAGCGCAGGAACGCCTGACGAGCGACCGCGGCGTGGTCGGCCGTGAAGGGGATCGTCTCGATCGAGGCGGTGCGCAAAAAAGTTTCGAAGCGATCGATAATCTGGTCCTGCCAGCGGCCGACGAGCACCATTGTCGTTTCAAGCAGTGTCGGTGCCGGAAGCAAACGTCTTTCAGCCTGGGTGATCGCCAAAACGAAGCGGTCGTAGCCCGGCTCCGTGCGCAAAATGGCGACCAGCGCCGAGGAATCGATGATCATCGCGTCGGGATACCCAGTTCGTCATAACCGAGAATTTCATCGTCGCTCATCGCATCTTTGCGCTCCGGTATTCGTGCAGCTCGTTCCGCAATCGCCATCAGACGTTGAAAAAGGTCACCGGTCTCGTCGCGCGGCACAAGCCGCTCGCGCGCAACTTCGCGCTCGAGGCTTTGACGGATGGCCTCCGTCACCGATACCTGGCGCCGGCGGGCGAGCTCACGTGCCAGTTGCTCGACCGCCATATTCTTGATCGATAAGGCCATTTATATATTCTCCCTTTTCGTATAGAATATATACCAACTTGCCCGACAGATTCAACGCGCGCTCCCGCGAAATCCACGACCCTCCGTAGCGTCACACCACCGCTGCGGGTTAAGGGCGCTTGTATCCGCCGGCGGTGCAGGCAAGGATCGCAAGGAGAAAAGATGGTAGAAAAGAGAGTAGCACAGGGAGGGGCGAGGATGTCGCTCAAGGGAAAGACGCTGTTCATCTCTGGCGGGTCACGCGGCATCGGGCTGGCGATTGCGCTGCGCGCCGCGCGCGACGGCGCCAATGTGACGATCGCGGCCAAGACCGCCGAGCCGCATCCGAAGCTGCCGGGGACGATCTACACAGCGGCGCAAGAGATCGAGCGGGCCGGCGGCAAGGCGCTGCCGGCGCTGTGCGACATCCGCGATGAAGCGCAGGTCGCCGAAGCCGTCGCCAAAACCGTGGAGACGTTCGGCGGCATCGATATCTGCATCAACAATGCCAGCGCCATCCAACTCACCGGCACGCTGGAGACCGACATGAAACGCTACGACCTGATGCACCAGATCAACACGCGCGGTACTTTTCTCGTCTCCAAAATGTGCATTCCACACTTGAGGTTGGCGGAAAATCCTCACATTTTGAATCTGGCGCCGCCGCTCGACATTAAGGCCAAGTGGTTCAAGAACCATGTCGCCTACACGATGGCGAAGTTCGGCATGTCGATGTGCACGCTGGGCATGAGCGCCGAGTTCGCCAGGGATGGCATTGCGGTCAATTCGCTCTGGCCGATCTCGACCATCGACACGGCGGCGGTGCGCAACCTCCTGGGCGGGGCGACGGTGGCGGCGATGAGCCGTTCGCCCGACATCATGGCCGATGCCGCACACGCCATCCTGGTCAGGCCGTCGCGCGGGGCAACCGGTAATTTCTACATCGACGAAGAAGTGCTGCGCGCCGAAGGCGTCAGCGATTTCTCAGCCTATGCGCCGGGCGCGACAGGCCCGCTCGCCGGCGACTTTTTTGTGCCGGACGAGGTGTTCGAGCGGACTGATACCAAAATCAAAGGTATTTACTGACGGAAAGCATCTAGCTGACAGGCGTATCTCTTAAAGACCGGCACAGACGCGTGCTCAGCCTTCGGCTTTCTTGGCTTTGCCAAGACCCATCAGCCGGTCGATATAGGCAAGCATCAGTGCCGACAGAACGAAGGCCAGATGAATGATGGTCAGCCACATCAGCTGGTCGGTCGTGTAGGAGACCGAGTTCAGGAAAACCTGCAAGAGGTGGATCGAGGAGATGGCGACGATTGTCGAGGCGACCTTGACCTTCAGCGAGCCGACATCGATCGTGCCCAGCCAATGCACCTTGCCGTCATTTTCATCGAAGCGGCTTACGAAGTTTTCGTAGCCCGAGATGATCACCATCACCACCAGTGAGGCGACCAGCGCGGCGTCGATGAGGCCGAGGATCTTCAGGATGGTATCGGTGTCGTCGAGCGTGAAGGCCACGGAGACGAACTCGAACAGCTTCTTGCCGAAGGACACGGCATAGATGGCAAGCGCCGCGCCCAGTCCGAGATAGAAGACGACCAGCAGCCAGCGCGAGGCGAGAATGATCGATTCGATGGCGAGTTCGAGGCGCTTCATGCGGCGATTCCGGGCTCCGTTGTCGGAGTGCCGTATTTCGGGCAGGCTGCGGCGGTTTGCAAGGTTCTAAAAAACGAAACCCCGCCGGGGAGGGGAACCGGCGGGGCTCGTGTGTCCCGCTGGAGTCGGGACGGGGCAGGGACGCCCTTTCCAAAATTTGGGATTGGTGACCTCGCGTTTCAAGATTGGTGACCGCGCGATTCAATGGTTGATCGGATCGCGCGGTTCACATTCCGCTTATTGGGCGCTGGCCACCGGCGCCACCAGCGAGGTGATGCGGCGGATGGCGACGCGGCGGTTCTCACGGTTGGGTCCCGACGTGTCTACCTTGAGATACTCCTCGCCATAGCCCTGTGTCGTCAGGTTCTCCGGCGGGATGCCGAAGGCATTGGTCAAGGCTTCGGCGACTGCCTCGGCGCGGCGGTCGGACAATGCAAGGTTCGCTTCCGGCTTGCCGACTGCATCCGTGTGGCCTTCGATCAGGAAGGTCTCGGCCGGGTTTTTCTTCAGCAGCTTGTCCATGGCGTTGGCAACACCCTCCAGCTTCTGGACCTCGGTGTCGGAAATCGAAGCCGAACCGAATTCGAAGTTGAGCGTATCGAGGTCGATGCGGCGGGCAATGTCGCGCACGCGGGCCGAGCGTTTGACCTCGTCGATCGAATAGAGGCGCTGGACCTTCTCCACCGGCGGTCGTTCGAGGAAGGTGTAGTAGTCGTCCGGATCCTCGACCTCTTCGGAATCCAGAATGTATTCCTCTTGCGGGATGGTAAGGCGCATCGGCGGCAGGTCGTCGCCCGGGTCGCGCCAGTCTGCATCATCGTCATAGTTCCGCTCGTCGACATAGCTCAGCACATATTCGCGTCCGTCAGGCGCGATGCGTGAACGCTGGATCACGTCGCCGTAGCGGTTGCGGATGGTGACGATCCGGAAACCGTTGTCACGCTCCACGATTTCCCGGGTGCGATCGCCCGACAGGTCCTCATAATAGACATTCCTGGCGCCGCGGTGCATACGCGGGGCGTCGCTGCTTTCGACGAACGTCTGGTTGTTGAACTGGAGGATGACGCGGTCGCCGAATTCCCTGAGGACATTGGTGCCTTGCGGGCGCCGCCGACGACGAACATCCTCGAAATCGGCTGAGCGCTCGACGCGCTTGCCTTTTTCCTCGGTCACGGGAGCGATCTTTTCAGGTTTGATCTCCTGCTGCGCTGCCCGGTCGTCGGTCGGGGGCGGCCCCTGGTCGACCGGAGCCGGTTTCGAGACTTCCGCCTGGTTGCCGTTCTCCTCGACGGGCTGGTTGCCTTCCTGACCACCCGTTTTGCCGCCATTTTGGCGACCCGCGTTTTGGCGGCCTTGGTCCTTGCCGTGCCTGCGCCTGACATCCTTCTGACTGTCCAGTATGGGCGCCTCGTTCGGGTTGGCCGCGGCTTCGCCCGAAGCAGGGGGCCTACCCTCGGCGGGTGCTGCCTGTTCGCCGGTGGCGGGTTGCTCACCGGTTGCGGGCTGCTGTTCGCCTGTCACCGGCTCTTCCCCAACGGGCTTCTTGCCGCGTTTCTTCGTCTGGTCCTGGGGCTGTTCGGCTTGAGCAGGAGCGGCTTGCTTGTCGGTTGGAAGTGGCTCGGCCTGTGGGAGAGCCGGCGCCGCCTGCTGGTCCTGCTTATTCTTCCTCTTGCGCGGATTGCCCTGCTCGTTGTCGTTTGCAGGGGCAACCTGCTCGGCCGGCTGTTCAGCAGGTGCGGCTTCCTGCTGTTGCTGGTCGCGCTTCTTCCTGCGCTGCTTGAGCTGCTGCTGAACGTCGTTCGCGGGCGCAGCCTGCTCGGCCGGCTGTTCAGCAGGTGCGGCTTCCTGCTGTTGCTGGTCGCGCTTCTTCCTGCGCTGCTTGAGCTGCTGCTGATCGTCGCTCGCGGGCGCAGCTTGCTCGGCCGGCTGTTCAGCAGGTGCGGCTTCCCGCTGTTGCTGGTCGCGCTTCTTCCTGCGCGGCTTGATCTGCTGATCGTCATTCACGGGTGCAGCCTGCTCGGCCGGCTGTTCGGCTTCGATCTGCTGTTGCTGCCTCTTTTTCCTGCGTTGATTGCCCTGCTCCTCTCCGCCCGAGGGCGCGAGTTGTTCGGCGGGCGCGGATTCGGTCTGTTGCTGCTCGCGCTTGTTCCGGCGCGGCTTTTGCTCGGACTCGCCCGATTGTTCGGCGGGTGCTTCGGTTCGCTCCTGCCGTTCGCGCCTCTTGCCGGGCTTCTGTTCCGGCTCCGCCTGCCCGCCTTGGGCACAGGCTTCGGCCGACTCGCCTTCGGCGCAATTCGACTGCGCCGGGATAAGCACTGCGCTGTTCCGAGCGGGGCCGAATGCGGCGCTGCCTTGCAGCGGGAACGCGCCTAACGGCGCGGACGCCATCAACAGGCCAAGCGCCGTGCCTGCCAGAATCCGTGGTTGGCGTTTCATCATAAACACTCCTTGTGGCGTCCCATCCCTGCCCAAACTTTCAGCAACCATGTTTGGTTCCTGTTTGTAGGTCTTAGCGGTGGCACAGGGCGATTGACCGGCGTTTTGAAGGCGACTTCATGTCATTCGTATGGTCTTGGCGTATGGTCCCGGCGTATGGTTCGGACGAGGGTGCATGGGTTGCTGCGCTTGACCTTGACGCCTCCGAGGTCCACATGCCGACGATGGAAAAGCCGTTCTGGAAAACCAAGACGCTGGAGGCGATGACCCCGGCCGAGTGGGAATCGCTCTGCGACGGCTGTGGCAAATGCTGCCTGTCCAAACTCGAAGACGAGGACACCGGAGATATCTACTGGACCAGCGTCGGCTGCCGGCTGTTCGACGCTGGAAGCTGCCGCTGCTCCGATTATACCAACCGGCTGGCGCGTGTTCCGGATTGCGTCGGGCTGACGCCGCAGAATGTGCGCACCATCAGCTGGCTGCCCAAGACCTGCGCTTACCGGTTGGTTGCCGAGGGCCGCGATCTCTATTGGTGGCACAGGCTGGTGTCGGGAAGCGACGAGACTGTGCACGAGGCCGGCATCTCGATGCGCGGCCGGGTCAGCGCCAGCGAGACGGAGCTTGCCGAGCCGGAGGATTATTTCGACCATATGCTTGCAGACGAGCCTTAGGATTTACTCCGGAATCGAGGACCCAGAACCGACAGCAAAACGGACGTTGCCTATCCGCCCATGCCGGTCCACCCTATGTAGGACCGCCGTCCATAGCACCGGTTCCGGAAGCGAGAGACTATCCCGGTTCTGCCGCATGAACCGGAGATGAACGGCCGGTTCGCAAAAAATTCAGACAGGCGGGTGCATTCTCCTCCCATCGGTTCGACGAAAACGGGTGGAAACCCTCAAACAAGGAGAGAAGACAATGTTCAACACCATCAAGACGGCGGCTCTTTCGGCTCTTGTCGGCCTTGGCACGCTTGCTGCCATCCCAGCCCATGCAGACAGTATCTATCTCGGCTTCGGCAACAACCAAGATCCGCGCGTCGGCGTCTATACCGGCGACGAAGATGATGGTTACTATCGCGAACACCGCCGTGAGCGCAACTGGCGCCGCTCCTGTTCGCCGGAGCGTGCCCTCGACAAGGCCGAACGTATGGGCCTGCGCCGCGCCCGCATCGTCGACATCAACCGCCGCACGGTCAAGGTCGCTGGCCGCCAGTACGGCGACCGCGTGGTGATCGTATTCGCCAACGAGCGCGGTTGTCCGATTATCTATCGCTAAGCCCGTCGAAGCTTTGCGGCCGGCGTCTTTCAGCCGGTAAAGTAGCGGAGCCTCTTTCCGCCAGGACGGAAAGGTGCGGCTCGAAAACCCCGGAGGATCGGTCCTCCGGGGTTTTTTATGCGCTGCGATCGACGATCACTTCAGTTCGAAAGTCACCGTCACCTGCGCGGTATAGGAATTCTCGCCGGCCTGCACGGGGACCGATGCGCCGGCCGCATCGAAAGCCTTGGCGTTGATTGGCATCGGCGGCGGTGCGAAATTCTGGTCGGTGATTTCCAGAACCCGGCCGATGCCGACGCCGGCCGCTTCGGCCAGCGTCTTGGCCTTGGCCATGGCATTGGCGACGGCCTTCTTGCGCGCTTCAGTGACGGCTGCCGCCGGATCGTCGTTGGAGAAGGAGATGCCGCCGCCCTGGTTGACGCCGAGCGACACCGCCTTGTCGAGAATGTCGCCGGTCTTGTCGATGTCGCGGATGCGCACCGAAAGCGTGTTGGTCACCTGATAGGCGACAAGTTCGGCCTCCTGGCTGCCGTCGGGCTTGTTGGTGTAGTTATAGCGCGGGTTGATCTGGATGCCCGCGGTCTGCAGGTCGCGCTCCTTGATGCCGGACGATTTCATTGCCGCGATCACCGCGGCCATGGCGTCGTTATTGGCATCGAGCGCGGCACGCGCCGTCTTGGCCTCGCGCATGACGCTGAGCGTCAGCAGAGCCAGATCGGGTGCTATCGCCGCCTCGCCTTCGCCGGTGACGACGATGCGCGGCGGCGGCGGCGAATCGGCGGCGCCGGCGATCGCCGGAAATGCGATTGCGGCGGCAATCGCCAGTGGCAAAATACGTCTGGTCATGAAATCTCCTCGATCTGCGATCCCAAGACTGCCGAGTGTCGAGCGGCTCCAATGGGGGACGTGCAATAGGTTATCAATATGGGCTGATTTGGGCGGTCTCGGCCAGCCCCCTCGGAAAGCCGCTCTGAAAGCCTTGTGCGGTTCAGGGAAAAACACTAATCCAACGCCGTGGGGCCTGTAGCTCAATGGTTAGAGCCGGCGGCTCATAACCGCTTGGTTGGGGGTTCGAGTCCCTCCGGGCCCACCATTGGCTTTTGTGGCCGTTGATTTAATTGGATTTTTTGGCCATTTTTGTCCCACCTCTTTCAACCCCCTCAGAAAGTGGGACAATTTTGTTCTCTTTTCGATCGATAACCAGCAGGTATTTCGCCGCTCTCGCTACCTTCCGGCGACGCGCTTTCTTGATGTAGTGGTCGGGCTGCTGGTACGTAGTCCACCCATATATCGCCTTCAGCTGCTCGTGCGTCGCGCCGTTCTCAGCGGCGATCGTCGCGCCGGCCTTCCGAATTCCATGAGCACTGCAGTGCGGCAGCTCAGCTTGATCACACCACTGGCGCATCTTGTTGCCCAGACCGTTCTCCGAGAACGGGCGACCATACTCATTGACCAGGAAGGTCATCTGGTCGGAGGGCGTGTGCTCAAGTTCCGCCTCTAGTTCGGGCAGAAGCGGGAGCTCCACCAACACCGCATCCTTGTTACGACTGGTCTTCCCAGGCTTAATTCTGATCCACTTCTCCCACTGCTCGGTCTCCTCGTTGTAGACGAGCGTGATGTGCTGTCGACCGAAGATCGCGACGTCCGACAACCGCAGGCCAGTAAACATGAAGATCGAGAGCGCACGTCTGGCTGCGGTACCCAGCGGATGCCGCTTCTCATATTGAACGATCTCCGACAAGTCCCATGTGTGCCAGCCGTCGCCGCTCTTTAGCCGTCTGATGCCGCGGGCGGGATTGGAGTCGACGCCCGGAATCTCTGTGTCCTTTGCCCACTCAAACATCGCGCTGATGGCTTTTACGATATTGTTTGCCGCGCCCAGGGCGTCGAGCCTGGTGTCCCTGATCTCCTTAACATGAGACCGTTTCATACCGGCGAATGGCAGAGATCCCTTGGTGGGATACTGAGGATCCGGGTCACCTTCGAGGGGATGAGGTAATTCGCATACGCGCTCCAGAATTGCTCGTCGGCGCGCCATAGTGTCTTGGGTGATTTCCGTGCCGCCCCGACGGTAATACTCCTGGCAAAGCCACAGTAACGTGCCTTTCTTCGCTGGCTCGGAAGGCTTGGGGAGGCGCCGGCAAATCTCGGGAAGAGTGCCGGGCCGAACATAAGAGACCTCGGCGCGTGCGCAGCGCAGTTCCTCGAGGAACTCGTCGCTGCCGGTCGGTTCACGGAGCCGGACCTTCTTCCGACCCGGTGCGCGAAAATAGTACCGATCATTGCCGTGGCGATCAGTGTCCTTCACTACGCCCTTAAGATCGATTTTCACGGGCTCATCCGTCATGTTCGTGGTTTTCGATCCCAAGGATTGTCTAGTGGCGGCGAATCTTCGTCAAGCTTTGGTGCTCCTCCGATTTGGCGGTGAGGGAGCTTTCGAAAGGCCAATACAAGTTCCTCGACGTCCCAAACAATGCGCCCCTTGCTCGGCATTCGTGGCTGGGGCATCCGGCCGTCCTGGACCATTTCATCAAAGGTCGTTGAGCTTACGCCGATGAACGTCGCAGCCTGCTCGCGATTGATTCCTACCGGCGGGAGCGAGGGCGGCAAGACGCTCGGGGTGCGTAGCATCGGTTTAGCGCGTTGAAAGCGCGTTTTTGACGCCTGCCTGTCTTCCTATGTACCTGTCCGAATATTGCAGACGCTCAATCATGTCCTGGCCCTGTGCTTGCAGGCTCACCCTAGGTCTCCAGACCTCAGGATCGCTCAAGACACCGGACTCTTTTCCAGCCTTTGTGTACGATGATGGGTATCTTAATGCGCTCGAGGCCAAGAACTGAATGGTCGGCGACTTGGAAGGGCAAAATGACCGTGGAACCACGAATCTGAGTCAGAGGCGGAATCCAACTGAGGAAAGTATGGCTGTGTTTTCAGACGGTTATGACTCTCATGCATGCGTAACAACCAACAAGAATACCAACAAAATGTTTCTGTGGTTACTTTCATTCCTCATGGAATGCGCGACTGATTTGGTCCGACAGCGGCTTCACAAAATAAGAAAGCGCCGTACGCTCGCCCGTCTGGATCATCGCTTCGGCCGGCATGCCGGGCACGAGCGTCAGGTCCTTGAGCTTCGTCAGTTCCGCATGCGGAACCGACAGACGCACCAGGTAATATGAAACGCCGCTTTTTTCGTCCGTCGCCAGATCGGCTGCGATCCGGCTGACATATCCGTTCAATACCGGCGTGGTCCTCAGATTGAAGGCTGACATCCGCAGCACGGCCTTGTGACCAAGCTGGATTTGGTCGATGTCCTTCGGGGTGATTCGTGCTTCAAGCGCAAGATCGTCGCCTTCCGGCACGATTAGCATAATCGGATCGGCGGGCGTGATCACTCCTCCGACCGTATGAACTGCGAGTTGTTGAATGGCGCCTGACTGCGGCGCGACAATATCGATCCGTCGCAGTTCCTGTTCAGCCGCCACCTTGCGCTCAACATACTCCCCAACCTGCGCCTGAACCTCTCTGAGCTCCTGGCCGACTTCCGTCTTGAAATCCGGATCGATCTGCAGGATCTGCAGGCGCGTTTCGGCTATGCGGGCTGCCGTCTGTGCCTGATGTGCAATCTTCTCACCGCGTTCGCCGCCGAAAGTGGCAACCTGCGTCTTCAGACTGTTCAAGCGTTGGTCCGAGACAATGCCTTGGTCGCGCAGCCCACTCAGGGCAGCAATTTCCTTTTGGAGGATCTCGGTGCTTTTCTCACAAGCGATTGCCTGCGCCTTGAGCCCCTCGATCTCGTGCTCATATTGAGTGATGCGTTCCGCTAGCTGCGCCTGCCTTCCGTCGCGGGATTGTCTGCGGAATTCGAACAGCCGCGTCTCGCCATGTACTGCCGAAGCTACGTCCGGAACATCTCTGCGGGCGAGCAGCCAGTCCGGGAAGGCGATCTCCGCCAGATCGTCACGCTCAGCTTCGAGTCGTGCCAGGTTGGCGGCCAGCTCATCGAGCCGCTTGGTGACTACAGCGAGAGTGGCGCGCGTCTGGGTGGCGTCGAGCCGCATGAGGATGTCGCCGGCTTTTACTTTATCACCTTCGCTCACCAGGATTTCTCCCACCACCCCGCCGGTCGGGTGCTGCACCTTCTTCACATAGGAATCGACGACAAAGTGTCCGGACGCGACAACCGCGCCGGAGAGATTCGTGAAGGCCGCCCAGGCTCCGGCTCCTCCCACAAAGATCACGCTCGCCAGCAGGCCCGCCACCAGGTGCCGGCGAATGGACCTGGAAACGTCATTGTTCTGATGAATGCCGGACACCGGGATCCTCCATGTCAGCGCGCTCGTTATCCTGTGTAGACTCGATGGCCTTGACCCCAGCGCCTGATGCCATCGCTGCCCCCTTAAGGACTTTGGAAAGCGCCTCATCACGCGCACCGAATGCTCGCTGCCGTCCACCTTCCATCACCAACACCAAATCCACGGCGCGGATGGCGCTCGGCCGATGGGCAACGACAACCGCAATGCCCTTGCGCTCGCGCACGGAGGCGATCGCCTTGACAACCGCAGCCTCGCCTTCCGCATCGAGATTGGCATTGGGTTCATCCAGCACAACAAGGAAAGGGTCTCGATAAAGAGCACGGGCAAGACCGATACGCTGGCGCTGCCCGGCGGAAAGTGCCGATCCGGCCTCACCAATCGGAGTTTCGTAGCCGTGCTCAAATCGGAGGATCAGTTCGTGCGTGCCCGCTGCTTTCGCCGCGGTGACAATAGCCTCAGGGTCAGGATTATCTTCAAAACGAGCGATGTTTTCGGCAATGGTGCCGTCGAATAGTTCAACACCTTGCGGCAAATAGCCGATATGACGGCCTAGCGCTTCCCGGTCCCATTGATCGAGGCTTGCGCTGTCGATGCGAACCTTTCCGGCGACCGGCGCCCATGCGCCGACGATGGCGCGCGAGAGTGTCGACTTACCCGAACCCGATGCACCGATGATCCCGAGTGCGCTTCCCGCCTGAACGGCAAACGCAAGGCCGGTCACGGTCGGCTTCCTTTCGCCGGGCGGAACGATTGTCACGCCTTCGAGGCGGAGTTCGCGTTCAGGTGCAGGCATTGGCATAACAGGAGCGGTTTCAGGAACCTTTCCCAAGAGGTCCTCCAGCCGCGCCCAACCCTGGCGCGCCATGAGGAAGGGTTTCCAGCTTGAAATGGCCAGATCGACCGGAGCCAGCGCACGCCCCATCGTGATCGAACTGGCAATCATGACCCCGGCCGTAGTCTCCTGCCTGATGACAAGGTACGCGCCGACGGCAAGAATGGCCGATTGCAGCAGCACGCGCAGCGACTTTGAAATGCCACCCAGCCCACCTGCCACGTCCCCGACTTTCCGGTTGGCGGCCAGATACTTGGCATTGGCCTTGTGCCATCGGGCAGCGATCCGCTTTGCGAGACCGAGAGCTTGCACGACCTCGGCATTGCGGCGCGCTGCTTCCAGTAGACCATTGCGTACCATGTTGTGGTCAATGGTATCGCGTATCGGCCCTTGCGAGAGAGTGTTGGTAAGGAGTGTCAGAGATGTGAGACCGATCGCCCCGATAAGTGCCGTCATGCCGATCCAGAAATGAAAGAGGAAGCAAATGCCAAGATAAAGCAGCATCCATGGCAGATCGAAGAACGCTGTCGGGCCGTTTCCACCTAAGAATCCGCGAACATTGTCGAGATCGCGTAGCGGCTGCAAGCCGTCGCCCGGCATGCGCGTTAAAAGCGGAAGGCGAACGATCGCATCGTGAACGCGTCCGGAAAACTGTTCATCGAAACGCTCGCCAATCCGCAGCAGCACGCGGGCGCGCAAAACGTCGAGCAGGCATTGGAACGCATAAAGCCCTGCAGCAAGCACGACGAGCCCCACTAGCGTCGATACGCTGCCACTTGCCAGAACGCGGTCGTAGACCTGAAGCATGAACAGCGGCGAGATCAGCGCAAGCACGTTGACCACGCCGCTGATCAACAGAATTCCCCAAATAGCGGAAGTCAGAGGGAAAGGTCTCAAAGCTGAATCCTTCAAGGAATGGTTACTCACGTAGGTCTCCGTGAGGATCTGGCGACCCAGCTCCCTATATTGCTCCCCGAGCGGCAACCGACTGCATCCGCTCGCTGATTCAGGATCAGTGCTCCCACCGAATGTGTTTGGTTTGGCATCTAGTGGAGCGGGTCAACAACAACACCGTCCGGCTGAAGGTTTGGAAGGGCAACGTCATCGTGGCCGGCCGCAAGGGCCCGAACAGGCTTCCGCCTCCACGCCTTCAGGGAGATTTCGGTGTACGACCAGCGCGACGTGCAGGGCTTCGTCAAGCTGTACACGCTGCGACTGCTCCCGGGCGCCCCGGCCCATCGCAAGTAGCGGAAACGGAAAGCGCCCGCCCAGGGGGGCGGGGCGCTGTTCCGTATGGGTTTTCTGGATCAAACGAAGGTGAAGTCCGACGCGGTCAGGCCTAGGTCGGCCACGGTGACCACACCGCCCAGGTGGGCGAACTCATGCGCGCTGTTGTCGGCGGTGACATAGGCCAGAGTTGCGACTCTGTCGGTGTAGCTGCTTTGGTAGACAATGATGTCGCCGGCGTGCTCGCCGGAGATCGCACTCGCGGCTTCAGAAGCAGAGTTGAAAGATTCGCCAGTGATTACTACGACGTGTTCGCCGTTCGCACCCGAGGCCGCACCACTGTAGAAGCTGCTCACCGGGTAGCCGGACTGTATGCTGGCGTTGTTGACGAAGTTCGCGCCAAAACCGTCGTTGTAGAGGCCCACCGCATCGAAGGCGAACTTGTCCTCCGCCGGGTTGAAATCGGTGATAGTGGTAATGTCCGGCTTCGACCCGACACTCGGGTCGACCCCAGGCACCGGATTGTGGAACTGGAACACGAACGTGTCATTGTCGGTGCCCCCGGTCAACCTATCCTGGCCGTCACCCACGTAGAGGACATCCTGGCCGGGACCGCCGCTGAGCCTGTCATTGTCCTCACCGGAGATGCGCGCGTTGAAGCGGCCGTTGTCGCCGGAGAGATCGTCCCAGCCATCTCCGCCGAAGATGCGGTCGTTACCCTTGCCGCCAATGGCTCGGTCACTGCCCTGGCCAGCCGAGATCTCGTCGTTGCCGGCACGACCGTCAATCCAGTCATTGCCCTGGAAACCCTCCATCCAATCTTCAAGCTCGGTGCCGAGGAGTGTTTCGGAATCCGGGCCACCCTCGATAATCTTTGCCATCAAAAATACTCCTAATGATGCACCCTGCCTGACGCGTTTCATATTCCTCATCGGATAATTAGAGAAATCGATTGCTTGGATAGACACACATTTACGAGATGGATGCACTCACGTTCACTTCGCCCTTCTGCTGAGCAGTTGCGGGCTCGCTGGCGGCCGGGAAGCTGGTCGCCCAAGCAATCGATCTGAAGATTCGACACTCAAACCGGACCAGGACAACACTTCGTAACGGGGCCGTCCTGGTTGGGCCCCAAACGTCTCTCTGTCTGCTCGACGCCGGCATACCCGCACCGTGAGCGCTGGACGAGGACAAGTTCCGCTGGCGGAGAACGGCGTGATCGGCTTGCCGCGCCGAAACTGATGGCGCTCGTCGAAGGCATGGACTGGACACGCGTTCGAGCCGAACGGCGACGGCGTCCGGCCGGAAGGCGGTGGCGAAGTGACTCAGGCGCAAAAGGCGGGCTTCAGGCCGTGCACAATAAGCTTCTGTCGGCGTCATGACGAGAAGCGCTTCGGCCCGTCCCCAGGAAATCGATACGCTCAAGGCGATGTTCGTCGCCATGGCGGCGGAGAAGGCCGAACTGCAACAACTCCGGAGCGAAACACTCAAGGCCGAGATCGTCCGGATGGCGACACTCAACGAGCCTGCCCAGGAGCGGATCGCCGACCTTCATGGGATCGTCAAGCAGCTGGAGCGCGCCGCTTCGGTCGCAGCTCCGAGAAGCTCGAACGTGACCAGCAGGCCTTCGCCTTCGACGAAATCCAGACCGGGCTCGGCGCGATTGAGTCCGAGCTCGAGGCCGCAAGACCGACAGGCGAGCCGCGACGTGCTGCGCGACCGCGCAAGGCGTTCCCGGCGCATCTGGAGCGGGTCGAGATCGTCATCCAGCCCGAGCCATGGGGGAAGAAGCGCTCCCGCAGCCAATGGTCCAGTCCGTCAAACGCGGTCGGCCGCACAGGCTTGCGAAACGGAACAGTCCCGCCCTCGCTTAGATACCGAGGCACCGTGTTGCGCGCGCACCCGAATTCTTTCGCCCGTCGGTTCATTCCCCAGCCAAGCTCATGCAGCCGCAGCATCGCTGCCACCTCTTCATGCTGAAGGATCTGCTCTCCCTGCATCGTTCTCGACAATGCGGGAATCGCCCAATCCCAATCGCCATCCATGCCTCCTCTCATAACCGAGGGGGTCGGTTTCTCAATTCGACCGACAACTGAGACGTCCGGTGCTCTTAGGCGGGGTAATCATACGAGATGCCTCCTGCAACATCATTTCCCGCATCCATAGGCTTGCCGGATCATTATTGTGAAGCGCAGGCCATTGGACGGCCTCCGTGAATGCGGCAGGAAGTGGCGGCGGAAGTTCGACAATCCGCAGGGGTGTTAATTTTGCGAAATGCTGCGCCAGCCGTAAGGGCATTGTCCCGATGCGGTTGGTGCCTGATAGAAGGGGCGGGATCATGCTAAAGCCCTGTACGACGACCTCGATACGTCTCTCGAAACCGTTCTCGAGCAAATACCATTCCTCGATGGAGGGCTGCCGGGTGTCCCCGAATTTAAGCACAACCTGCCCCATCGACAAGTATCGGTCGAATGTAAGTGGCTCTGACAGCTGCTTGTTCGTGCCGCAGCCTACGCATACGAGCATATCTTCGAACAGGGCTGCGCGAGGATGTTTCGACATGAACACTTCCGGCATAATCAGAAAATCAACGTCGCCGCGCCGGAGAAGCTCCTCGGGGTCGTCGGAAATAAGCAGACATTCGAAGCGGACGGCGGGAGCTTCCCGCGCAGCACGCTTTACGATCTTCTTAAAAAATACGAGCGTGAGGTAATCGGAAAGGATGATGCGGAAGCGACGATCCGATCGGGCCGGGTTAAAGGCGTCCCAGGAAATAATCGACAGCTGGATGTGCAGCAATGCCTCCCGGACTGCTGTGGCGAGCCCCTCCGCGCGCGGTGTCAAAATGAGTTCGCGGCCGTTCATCGTAAATAGCTCATCGCTGAAATAGGCGCGTAACCGACCGACGGCGGCGCTCATGGCCGGCTGACTCAGGTTAATACTGCGGGCCGCGGCGGTGACTTTACGCTCCCTGATCAAAGCGTCCAGCACAACCAGGAGATTTAGATCGAGTCCCTTAAAACGCATGTATTGACCTATCCGACGCGTGGATGGGTATCGCCCAAAGAATCAATTTTACGAATGGTGAGTAGCGTCAACGCATCAGCCGACGACGAAATAGAGCAACCGATAGGAAGAACGGCAAAACCGTGTATATGCAAAGCGCGCCGATATGCAGGCCCATGCTGGCGGCCGGACGGCCAAGCATCGCCGGACGAATGAGGTCAATTGCATGTGCGAGCGGCAACAAGGAGGCGACGTCCTGAAAAGCGCCGGGCAATTGGTTGACCGGAAACATCGCGCCGCAAAGGAACAGCATGGGTGTTATAACAAGCGTATTATAAAATATGAAATATTCATAACTGGGCGCAAGCGCCGTGACGACCATCGCTAGACTCGCGAAGGCGAGGCCACTGAGAGCGATGACTGGCAGCAAGCAGAGGATGGATGGCCACGATGTGTAGCCGAGCGTGGTGGCAACAATAGTGATTGCTGTGCCCGCCATCAGGGCCTTGGTGGCTGCCCACGCCAATTCGCCGAGTAAGATATCGCCGAGCGTCAGCTGAGTGCATAGCATTCCTTCCCAGGTGCGCTGGTTGTCCATGCGGCCGAAACTCCCGTAAACCGTTTCAGCAGTCGCCGATGCCATCGCGCTTGTGGCAACCATGCCAGCCGCGAGAAACGCAATGTACGAAGTGCCCTCAACAGGACCTATCATTGTTCCGATGCCAAAGCCGAGACCGAACAGATAGATCATCGGATCGGCGAGGTTGCCGAGAACCGATGCAAGCCCGATTTTCTTCCATCCAAGATAGTTGCGGCGCCAAACCGCGACCCAATTCCACGCATTGGCGGGCATGGCCGCCGCATAACGTTCGCCCATTGTTCAGTCCTCCATCTCGCGCCCGGTTAGCCGCAAGAACACATCCTCGAGATTGGGGGGACGCTGCAGAAGGCGCAGACCCGCGCGCCCGCGTAGCTGCACCAGCACCTGCTCCGGATCGGGTGCATAGCAAAAAAGCGTCTCACCGCTCACCTCGATGCGCTGTGCGTACGGCCGGATCAGCGCACCCAGTTCATGCGGATTGCCGCCGTAGACCTCGACCACGTCACAGCCGATCTGCTCGTCAATGAGTGCGGACGGGCGGCCTTCGGCGATCTTGCGCCCCTCCTCCATAACGCACAGCCGATCGCACAGCCGCTCGGCCTCTTCCATGAAATGGGTAGTCAAAAGAATAGTCTTGCCCCGCGCCAGCAGCGATCGCAGCCGTTCCCAGATCAGGTGGCGGGCCTGCGGATCGAGGCCGGTGGTCGGCTCGTCCATCACCAGCAAGTGCGGGTCATTGATCAGCGCACGCGCGAGCGTCAGGCGCCGCTTCATGCCGCCGGACAGTTCGGCGACGCGCGCATCCGCTTTGTTCTCGAGGCGGGCGAACTCAAGCAGCGATGGTATGACCGCTTCGATCTGGCGTCTGCTCATCCGGAAGTAGCGCCCGAACACCAACAGGTTCTCGCGTACAGTGAACGCGGTATCAAGATTGTCGAACTGCGGGACCACGCCGATGCGCATACGTGCCAAACGCGCGCGCGCCGGCACTGGAGCGCCGAGCACAGTAATCTTCCCCGCATCAGGCGATGTCATGCCGAGGACCATACGCGCAATCGTGCTTTTGCCCGCACCGTTCGGTCCCAGGAGCCCGAAGCATTCCCCCGCCGCAACGCGGAACGACAGTCTGTCGACAACGAGCTTGTCATAAGTTTTGCTTACGTCAGTAAGATCGATCGCTACCATGGACATGGGTTCATTTTACCGAGAGGGACGCCAAGACTGGCGGTTGCTTGGTTGCCTGCCGGACCTGAAACTGTGACTCGTCTTCGCCATCCCAGCCGTCGATAACGAACTGATCGACATCACAAGGATTTAGCCCCTGTTCCGCCAAAGCGGCGACAATTGCGTCGAGATTATCGATGGTTTGATAACGCGGATTGTTGTGCCGCTTTTCCTGCTCAACGCAGAAGACGAGCCGTCCATCCTCGACAAGGGCGATCGCCCCATCATGGGTCAGCTTGGTACCAGAGATGCGCATAGTGTCTCCACGTTAACGGCGATAGATTCGATTGATCAGGAAGCGGAAAGCGGGTTCCGGAAACGGACGAGCAAGCAGTCTTCGTTGACCGACTCGCCCCGACACTCAAGACGCTCTACCTCGATCAACGTTTCGTTCAGCATGGCGATGACCGGCTCAGCACCAGCGGCGTGACCCCAGCGACGGCAATTAGCATCCCTTGCCGATCCGAAGATCAGATGCCCGCCTGGCGCAAGCACCCGCACCAGGTTTTTGACGGCCGCGCGCATCTCGGCTATGTCTTCGAGGTAGTATAGGACCTCCGCCACAACGATCAGGTCAAACAACTCGTCGGTCGAAAACTGTTGAACATCGGAGACTATCCAGTTGATGCGCGACGGCTCCTTTATCCGTTGACGTGCTCGAGCAATCGCTTGCGCCACGACATCGATGACGGTGAGCCCTTGGCAGTTGGGAGCTAATTTTTCCGTGAATGCGCCGGCAGCGCACCCGACTTCGAGGGCATTTGTAATGGAGCCTTGGGCAAGCGCCAGCTGGAGCATTTGCGTGTGGCGCTCCCGCTCGAACGGATTGCCGTCGAGGCGCCACGGATCGTCTGCGGCCAATTCCCGATCGAGCAACTGATGATTCATGTTCTGGGTCAAACTCGTCCACCTCTCGTCCACCTAGGTAATTAGCGATCACTCGTCGCCGCAGATGTTGCTCGACAGCGCTAATCCCGAAGAATCCGCGCAAGATTGAGCCTGCGAAGCGGAGCCGCATGCGGCGAGAATTCTGCCCTGCTTGATCCAGTGATCGGAGTTTGGGTGGGGGCCTGTTTTCCCCCAGTGTTCGATGTAGCGACAGCAGAGCTTCGCGACAGCCAATCGCTATTGCTCAATGTACACAGCGCGTAGGCCTTCAAGGGAAGTAAGAGAAAGATGTTGATGAACGTGTGCAGGGAAAAGCCCAGAAATCGAAACTGTCGAGCACGAAATGCTACCACGCAGCATCGGAGCATGGTCATGGACACAATCATCAGTCCTGTCCACCAAGGCACAGTGCCTGTCAGTGCGAAATGTGCGAGGCCCGTTAGTACCGATAGGGCGAGGAGTAGCGGCCCGAGATTCTGTCCGACCACGTCCAACGTGAGATAGCTATTGAGGCCGGGCAGCAAGCGCAGCCCAAGCAGCGTGTCCCGGAATGTGCTTCGTGCCCAACGGAGTTGTTGGCGCAGATACGGTCCGAGTCTGTTCGGAACGACTGTGGCCGCGATGGCGCCCGGAACGTACTCGGTTCGAAAGCCTGCTTTCAGCATGAGGATAGTGAGATGGCGATCCTCCCCGAAGTCGCTTGGCTTGCCCCGAAAAAATTGCGACTCGTACTGGTCCAGTAACAAAAGGAGCGCAGACCGGCGGTACATGGCACATGGGCCGCAACAGCACATAACGGCACCGAAGCGAGCCTGTGCCGCGCGCTCCTCGTTGCAAGCCAGCCAGTACTCCATGTCTATCAGCCTTGTCAGCCAGCTCTCGCTCCGGTTACTGGCAATCAACTGACCCATGACTGCGCCGACCGCTGGATCTCGCATCTTCGGTACAAGCTTGGTGATGACGTCGGACGCGAGTATCGTGTCTGAATCAACGTTAAGCACCAAATCCCCGGATGAGCGGCGTATCGCGGCGATCTGCGCCTTGCGCTTTCCAACATTCTCGGGAAGCAAAATGATGTCGAACCTAGGGTCGCGCGCGTAGGTTTCGTGGACAGTTCCTACGGCTTCGCGATTTCCAGAACCGTCATCAACCACATAGACCCGAAGTCTTCCGGCGTATTCTTGGTCTGCAATGGACGCCAGGCACTCTGAAAGCGTGCGCGGATCCTCGTTGAAGCAGGGGACGATGACATCCACGCTGGGCAGTTGATCGGAGCCGACGAGATCCTCCAACGCCGATGAGTCGTTTGTCGGCAGAGCATAAATCCCCTGCATGCTCTTATAAGCAGTCGAGAGCAGTGCATAAAGCGAAATGGCCACAGTGCTGGTTGTACCAAGAAGAGTCATGGGATCTCGTTTGTTCAGTGATGTTGAGGAAGTGAGCGGATTACAAATCCGCGCTCATGAAGTGCTGGAATCAGCCGGGACAGCGCCGTGACCGTCTGGTCGCGCAGACCGGCGTGAGCGCCCTGGCTCAACTCGCCGGGAGGGCATCCGTCGTGCAAGAGTACGATTGCGCCCGGCCGGACAGAGGCGAGCACGGTATCGATAATCGCGTCGACCCCAGGGCGAGACCAATCTCGAGGGTCGACGGACCAATGGAGGGCCGTCAGCCCGGCGATCTGTGACGCTGTGAAGACTTCTTCGCTCCAGGCCCCGTAGGGCGCGCGAATATAGCGCACCGAGGCCTGAGGGCACGCCCTCATGATGGCGCCGTTCGCTTCAAAGATCTCACGTTGCACTTCGCCGAAGCCGCATTTGTACAGATCCGGATGAGTCATCGTGTGGTTGCCTAGCTCGTGCCCTTCTGCAAACATTCGTTGGATTAGATCCGGGTGCTCTAAGGCGTAGGCGCCGATGACGAAGAAAGTCGCCGGCACCCGCTGCTCTGCCAGCACATCCAGAATCTCCGGTGTGAAAAGTGGATTGGGACCGTCGTCAAACGTCAGATAAACGCTGCGACGGCCGGTGCCGTCAGAGCACTCACGGCGCACTTCGTACAAGCAATCGGGACGGCTCATAGCTCTGGTCCGTTCCGATCGATCATCGTGCCCGTGGGCCATTCGCTGATCGGCCGTCCAACTGGCAGAACAATGGTGAGTGCGTCATCAATGCGTGTGGGCGGCAGGTCGAGGCGCGCCTCTGGTCGGGTGGAGCGCACGCGAATTCCCGACAAGACGGCCAAAGGGCTGTATCGCCGCCCGAACCTCTCAACATGATTCCGCAGCGCGTGCCGGACGGTTCCGAAAGCGAATGGAACGCCAAGCTCCTGCAGTATTGGAAGCACGACATGGATTGAATGGGCGATTCCGAGACTCTCAAGATCCGGACGTACCCCGTACAGGCCCAGCTCAGCCACCAACAGATCGACCGCGTCAACCTTGATGAAACGGCGCAGTATGCCCATGTGAGCCGCTACACCGTTCGAATCATAGGCGATTGCGCGGAGTTCAGGCCTGGCGCCGGCCCAGCTTCGACTACCTTCGAACGGTTCTGCGTTGGACGCCCCAGTCGGCCCGTAGGTATTACGAAAGAACTGGGCGAGCTCGACGTGGTCCGAGAGCTGCAACTCGTTTTCCCAGCACAATTTCCACTGCACCTGAGGGCGCATTCAGGACCTCTCTTCAAAATAGTTTCTTGCGGGCCGCATTACCCGGCCAAAGCGGCGGCGTTGTTGGCTGCACTCAACCGTTGTCGTTAGCGAAGGTGAGCCAGCCGGTGGGGCTCGCCAATGAGCTCTCTCGATGTTCCCGCCCGTCGCGGCGCCGTCGATTTGAGCTTGACGTCGGTCATTTACGTTCCTCTAATGCATGGTTCGTAAATTCGTAAAATTGATTGTTTAGATGATGCCCATCCACACGCTGGATAGATCAGGATATGCGGTTTAAGGGGCTGGATCTGAATCTCCTCGTTGTGCTGGACGCTCTGATCAGGGAGCGTAAAGTCACTGCCGCGGCCAACAGTATTAACCTGAGCCAGCCGGCCATGAGCGCCGCCGTCGCTCGGTTACGCGCCTACTTCAGCAATGAGCTATTTACGATGAACGGCCGCGAGCTCATTTTGACACCGCGCGCGGAGGGGCTTGCCCCAGCAGTCCGGGACGCATTGCTGCACATCCAGCTATCGATTATTTCCTCCGACGCCTTTAACCCAGCCCAATCGGATCGTCTCTTCCGAATCATGCTTTCCGATTACCTCACGCTCGTGCTTTTTAAGAGGATCGTAGAGCGTACTGCGCGGGAAGCTCCCGCCGTCCGCTTCGAATGTCTGCCTATTTGCGACGACCCCGAGGAGCTTCTCCGGCGCGGCGACGTTGATTTTCTGATTATGCCGGAAGTGTTCATGTCGAAACATCCTCGCGCAGCCCTGTTCGAAGATATGCTCGTATGCGTAGGCTGCGGCACGAACAAGCAGCTGTCAGAGCCACTTACATTCGAGCGATACTTGTCGATGGGGCATGTCGTGCTCAAATTCAGGCACACCCGGCAGCCCACCATGGAGGAGTGGTATTTGCTCGAGCACGGTTTCGAGAGACGTATCGAGGTCGTCGTACAGGGCTTTAGCCTGATCGCGCCCGTCCTATCAGGCACCAACCGCATCGGGACCATGCCCTTACGGCTGGCGCAGCATTTCGCAAAAACAACACCCCTGCGGATCGTCGAACTTCCGCCGCCACTTCCTCATCCCGCATTCACGGAGGCCGTCCAATGGCCCGCGCTTCACAATACTGATCCGGCAAGCCTGTGGATGCGGGAAATGATGTTGCAGGAGGCATCTCGCCTGGCGCCTTTGCTTGAAAGCTATTGAGCGTCTCGGGCTTCCCGGAGGCGGTCGCGATCGCGTAGGAGCGGTTGCCATTCGGGCGTCAGGCCTTTGGCTCGGCAGAGCGGCGAGTTCCTTGCTGAGTACGAGGGCCAGGAACGAGCAGAACACATGCCCGGGTTGGTGCTGAGTTGACTGCCGCCTCCGATTTCGCGTGCGAAGTCCCAGAAGATGTCTAGCCCCACTCAAATGCCAACTTTGCCGGCCTTGCCGCGGCTTTTCACGCGCGGCCAGGCGAGGAGATGCCGGTCGACGAGGTCAATCCCAATGGACTGTGCCGGCCTCGCTCGGCTACTGGCGTGAGGCATCCTTGACGACACCGCCCTGGACCGACAACGTCGAGATGTTGGCAATGAAGCCGGTCGCGACCTCGCGCTTCCGCCTGAACGCGTGGCCGATCCGTTCACCAATTGGCGCTTCATCCTGGGCCGCGGCTGAGGCCTGTGGGGTGCGGCTACCCCGCGTGGATGGGATCATCAATCAACTTTCTCTCATTTATGAAAGGAAACTTCCCCGCTTACGATAGAAGCCATCAGTTTCATATATTTTCCGGCAGATGAATATCGAACGGCAGGAATGTCTGTCCTGGTGTTTCAGCAGTGCCGGTCTCGATAGCCCGCGTCATCAGCGTTATCAGCTCCTGGGAAAGCCGGCGCATTGGCGTGGCGACCGCCATCGTGATGATGTTATCAGCGAGTGCCGCCCGAGATTCCGGCGTGATTTCATTCACGATCGCGACGAGATCGCGACTTTTACCCTCTTCCCGGACCGCGGAGATGGCGCCCTCCATGCCGCCCCCGGCGACATAGAAGCCGACGAGCTCGGGTTCCCGCTGCATGAGATCAAGCGTTGCCTCGTAGGTGACCTGCCGTTTCTCCAGGTTCACAAGCGGATCGAGCACCTCGAACGTCGGCGCGTTCTCACGGCAATAGGAGCGAAAGCCGACGTCACGGAGCTCGTGCCCCTGGAAACGATGGCTACCGACAAACACCGCCACCTTGCCGGGCCGTTTTGCGACCTTGGACACCATCCAAGCGGCCGTGCGCCCCACCTTGCGGTTGTTGAGGCCGATATAGCCCTGTCGCACGCCGGCGGCGAAGTCGGAAAGCAGCGAGAAAACCGGAATGCCTTTGGCCTTGAGGTCCTCAACCGCTGCTGTAATTTTTGGGTGGTCCGGTGCCACCATCGCGATCGCATGGCAGCGTGCGCCCAAATCCTTGAGCGGTGCGATTAGGTCGCTCGGCATATGTGACGGGGCGAATTGGATGAGCGGAATGCCGTGGAAGGACTGGGCCAAATTGACCGACGCTTCGACCTCGCGCGCAAAGTCTTGGTAAAAATGCTGGGCCGGTTTTCTCAAGATGAAGCCCAGACGGTAGCACGGTAGGTCTCGCCGCAAGCGCTGCTTGATGAGCCCGGCAGCATGATAGCCGATCGCGTGGGCGGCGTCGTGGACCCGCCGCGCGGTCTCCTCGCGCACCGGATGGCGGGCGTTCAGAACCCGATCGACCGTTGCTACGCTGACTCGGGCTTCGCGGGCGAGATCGGCAATTGTGGGGCGCTTGGTCATGGGTCCTATTCTGATTGGTTTTTGACGCAGGCTGGCTCTCTGTCACCTAGCGCGATTCGACAATGGTTTCGGGTGGGCAAAGTGAAGACGCCCGCATACTGAATGATCGACAGCGTATTGGACTACTCCAGACGTAGACCGGCCGGGTATAACGGAAGGTTCATTCGCTTAGGGCGGCGACGATTTGCACTCACACATTTAGCGCTTCTGATACATGGTCCGTGAGGCGCCGTTTAGAGCCTGCGAGTCGATCGTTCAGGTCATGTGACCAGCTTGGCGAAACCGGTCGCGGTGCGTCGCCCTTACTCGGCGGAGGATAGCCGGTTTGATGCCTCGGCAAGCTGATGACCGGAGAAGGCGGCTTTCATCTGCGCTCGGTCCAATTCTCCTTCCCAGCGGGCAACGACGAGGGATGCCACTGCGTTGCCGACGCAATTCGTCAGCGCCCGGCATTCGGACATGAAGCGGTCGATGCCGAGTATCAGTGCCATCCCAGCAACGGGAACACTCGGAACTACGGCGAGCGTAGCAGCCAGGGTGATGAAGCCCGCACCTGTTACACCTGCAGCGCCCTTGGAGGAAAGCATCGCAACGAGCAGCAGCAGCACCTGATCGCCGATTGACAGATCCGTGTTCGTCGCCTGCGCGATGAAGAGGGCCGCCAGGGTCATGTAGATATTCGTGCCGTCCAGATTGAACGAATATCCGGCCGGGATGACGAGACCCACAACCGAACGCCTGGCGCCCGCCTTCTCCATCTTCTGCATGAGCGAGGGGAGCGCGGCCTCCGAGGAGGACGTTGCGAGGACAAGCAGCAGCTCTTCCTTGATGTAGCGAATGAGAGAACAGATCGAAAAGCCGTTGTAGCGGCAGACCGCGCCGAGAACCCCGAACACGAAGAGGAAGGCGGTGAAATAGAACGTCGCGACCAGCATCGCGAGGTTGACGACCGAACCGATGCCATATCTGCCGATGGTGAAGGCCATTGCGCCGAAAGCGCCGATCGGCGCGGCTTTCATCAGAATGCCGACGAGCTTGAAGACAGGCGCGATGAGCGCCTGAAGGAAGGAAACGACAGGCTTGCCCGTCTCTCCGGCCATCGCGAGCGCCATGCCGAACAGAACCGAGAAGAACAGCACCTGCAGGATGTCGCCTTCCGCGAAGGCGCCGACTATCGTTGGCGGGATGATGTTCATCAGGAAGCCGGTGACCGACTGCTCGTGGGCCTTTGCGGCATAGGTATTCACGGCCTGGACATCGAGCGAGGCCGGATCGATGTTGAGGCCGGCGCCAGGCTGGACGACATTGGCGACGATCAGGCCGACGATCAGCGCGAGCGTCGAGAAGGTGAGGAAATAGACCATTGCCTTGCCGGCGACCCGGCCGACCTTGTGAAGATCGTTCATGCCGGCAATGCCGGTCGCAATTGTCAGGAAGATGACAGGCGCGATGATCATCTTGACCAGCTTGATGAAGGCATCACCCAGCGGCTTCAGGCTCTCGCCGGTTCCCGGATAGAAATAGCCAATTGCGACGCCGAGGGCGATGGCGGCAAGCACCTGCGCGTAAAGCTTGGCATAGAAGGGTTTGCGGGGCGCGGGACTCGCGCCGCGGACTTGTGCAGCTGACACTGTTTCTCTCTCCCTGACCGGATCGAGGTGGCGTGACTTCTCCCGGGCTTCTCCCTATCGCGGCGCTCCGGTCGAACGCTGCACCAACGCCGCCGCAATACCCATGCCAAATGGATCCGCATGACCTGAACTGACGTTGGGCTCGCCAATGATGGGATGAATGCGGTGGCACAAGACGGGAATGACAAGGCCGCCGTCCAGCACGCGCTTGATGTTCTCCGGCAGATTGCCGGTCGATCTCTCTGGCTTGCGGTTTTGCTGCACATCGTGGTGGGCTCCTCGGTTTGCCGACTTTGGGAAGGGCCGCATCGCTGGCACCAGAGCGGAGAATTGCCGTGTTCTTTGCCGCGCTGCCGCTGCAGCGACAGCTTGAAAGCGACGTCGAGACGTAGGGATTGACGCCGCTGGTGCTGACCGCGACGATGCGGTTCAGAAGTTCCGAGCACCGCCGAGAAAGCCGCGCTCGACCGCCAGCTTCGCGCCTTCACATGCGCCGCCGCCGCCTTATCTGCGTCATCAATATCGGAAATGGCGGTTGCCGCGACCGACCAGTGTCGTCGGCAGTGATTATCGCTCCCGCCCCTGGTTCGCAGGCGCTGGTGAATGGCACGGCCCGGCAATTTATACTCGGCGCGGTCAGCCGCTCGGGCACCGCATCGCCGGCGCCGTATTTCTGTCGTTCAACATCGCCGACAAAAAATTAGAACTGATGAATTCTATCATAGGCCGCGAGGTTTCCTTTCACGAATGAAAGAAAGCTCGATTGACTATCCCGCCTCGCTCCAGTCTTTTGAAAATCAACGTGTGGTTGCCCCCGTGCAAGCCGAGAACGTGGCCAAGCTTCGTGGAGGGAGAGCCAAGCGATGCGTCAGGGGTCGACCCGCTTTGCACTCGACCACACGGCGGTGGCACGAGTTCACGTCAGAGCATTTTCGCGCTTGCCCGCGACGTCGCGGGCGCACATGCCGCCGGCATGCATTTCATGGCGCGAGATCGAGGATCATATGCACCACAACATTCCCAAATTAGAACAAAATGCCAGCGAGTGCCGCATTTCGCTTCCGGATGCGAAAAGGGCTTACCCAAAGTCCGAGATGAACACCGCGGTCCCTTTTGTGCCATCGCACGAGCACGCGCTTACCGGCATCTTCGAAATATCGAAAGTACTCACCGACCCCGCCCGGCTCGAAGTCACGTTGGCCAAGGTCGTCGATCTCCTGCCCTCGTTTGTGCAGATGCGGCACGGCATCATCGCTCTCTTCGACGCTGAGGGCGTACTGGACACCACCGTAGTCACCGGCTGCGACGAGAACAGCGATGAGCGCTCCCGGATGCGCCTGCCGCGCAAGGCAATCGATCTGATTGTGACGACGGACACGCCGCTCGTCGCGGAGAACATAGCGGTGCATTCGGCCTTCACTGCCGCTGACATAGAGGTGCTTGGGGCCTCCGACACCGTGTCCTTCATCGGCGTTCCCATTCGTGTTGATGGGAACGCCGTAGGCACGCTGACTATCGACCGCGCCTTGGACAGCAGGTCAACGTATCGGCTCGATTATGATGTCCGGCTGCTCACCATGATAGCCAACATGGTGGGACAGACAGTCAAGTTGCACCGCTTCTCCGCGGGCGACCGCGAACGACCGACGGAGGTGGAAGATCGGCTGCAAACGCAATTCTCTGATGTCAAGCACCCTGCACCGCAGCGCAAGAAGGTTCACGTCAAGGGAATGATTGGCGATAGTCCGGCGCTAAGCGCGCTGCTCGAGAAGATCGCGGTGGTAGCTAAGGCAAAGACCACGGTTCTGTTGCGAGGCGAATCCGGTACCGGGAAGGAGCTGGTCGCCAAGGCAATTCACGAGTTGTCGCCGCGCGCCAAGCGGCCCTTCATCAAACTCAATTGTGCAGCGCTGCCAGAGACAGTCCTGGAATCCGAATTGTTCGGTCATGAGAAGGGTGCCTTCACAAGCGCGTTCAATTCCCGCAAGGGTCGCTTTGAGCTCGCCGACAAGGGGACGTTGTTTCTGGATGAGATCGGCGAGATCTCGGCCTCCTTCCAGGCAAAGCTACTGCGCGTGCTGCAGGAGCAGGAGTTTGAGCGCGTCGGCAGCAACCAGACCATCAAGGTCGACGTTCGCGTGATTGCCGCCACGAACAGGAACCTTGAAGAGGCGGTTGCAAGGAATGAGTTCCGCGCCGACCTATATTATCGCATCAACGTGGTTCCCTTGCTGGTGCCGGCGTTACGCCAAAGGCGCAGCGATATTCCGCTCCTCGCAGCTGAGTTTCTCAAGAATTTCAACGATGAGAACGGCCGTACGCTGACCTTCGATGCGCGTGCGATTGAAGTACTGATGAAATGTGAATTTCCCGGCAACATTCGCGAGCTTGAAAATTGCGTGCACCGGACAGCGATCCTGGCGGAGGGACGATCAATCGGGAGAAACGACTTTGCGTGCTCCCACGACCAATGCTTTGCCGAGGCGCTGCGGAAGAGCAGATCGGGCAAGGCCGCGCTGCAACCAGCGCCAATCCTCCCAGAGGCAGTGAATCCGGCCACGCCGCCGGATGCGGCCGCTCGTTCGGCCGCCACCACAGTCCCGCCTGCCGGAGCAACCCACTCATTGGGCGCGAGGACCACCGACGCCGAGCGCGTCATTGCTGCCATGGAAAGATGTGGCTGGGTGCAGGCAAAGGCGGCGCGCCTGCTTGGACTGACCCCGCGCCAGATTGGCTACGTGCTGAGGAAATACGGCATCGAGGTCAAGCGTCTGTGAAAGCATGACTCAGGCTGATTAGCTGAGACCGCTTAGCGGCTTGGCCCGCGCAGGGATGCAGATCCGCGTCCGCGTCAAGTCGATCCGACCGAGGACAGCCTGGCCGAATTCCCGTGGCAGCCGGCGTTGCGACCATCTTGTGAAAGGCGACGCTGCCATCGTCAATCCGTCCGCCATGTTGCTCTCGTTGCGAGCTCATACGGATGCCCTGTGCGACTGAAACGGAGATAAAATATGTCCGATGCAAAACTGCAAGCTGTGCTTTCGTCTCTTCCGCAAGGGACGCGACAGTTAGATGCGCTGCCGTCCAACGGACCAGCGCCGGACAGAAGTTTTGTCAAGCTGAATACGAATGAGAACCCGTTTCCGTTGCCGCCAATCATAATGCAAAGTGCAGTGGCGGCCCTCAATCGCCAGTATCTGTATCCGGACGACGATAACATCAGCTTGAGGGAAGCAGCGTCCAATACCTATGGCGTATCCACGGATCAGGTCATCGCAGGCAACGGGTCGTCTGAACTGCTCGGACTCATCTACAGAGCTTTCCTCGCCCCTGGCGACAAGGTGGCGATGATATCGCCAGGGTTTTCGTTCAACCGCAAACTTGCCATGTTGCATGGTGCTGAGTTTCTCGAGATCGGATGTCAAACTCATTCGCTGCCAATGGAGCAATTGCTTTCCGGTCCGGCAAAAGACGCCAAGTTCATTCTGGTGGCCAATCCAAACAATCCGACCGGAACATTCCTCTCGATAAGCAATATCGAACGCCTCGTGGCACAATCGGATCGCCTGGTCGTCCTTGATGAGGCCTATGTCGACTTTGCACCCGATCACGGGCTGCGCCTCATCAACCGTTATTCGAACCTTCTGATCTTGAGAACATTTTCGAAGAGCTATGCCGCCGCCGGCATTCGCGTCGGTTTCGGTTTCGGTCACCCTGAGATTATTGGCAGGCTGCGCAACATCCAGAACGTCTTCAACATGAACGTGATCGGGCATGCGGTTGGTATCAGCGTGCTTGCGCATCGCGGCGCCTACGCAGAGAACCACAAGCACATCAGACATGAACGACAGCGAGTGACAGCCGCACTGTCGCAACTTGGATTTTCCGTAACGCCCTCCCACGCAAATTTCTTGCTAGCCCGTGTGCCAGCGGGACAGGACGGCTCATGGTGGCAAGCAGCCTTGGAAAGGCAAAAGATACTCGTTGCCTACTTTCCGGACAATGGTTTGGAACATTGCATCCGCGTCAGCATCGGCACAAAAGAGCAATTGGATGCATTTCTTGCTGCCGCTCGCGATATAGTTGGAAGCTTAAACATACCAAGCACCACGGGCAGGGGAGCGTCAGGCTCTGCTCGTTCGGTACGCTGACGCTAATCCGATATCACACATTGCTATCTTTAGACTTGCTTGGTCACCCAAGCACGACAACATTTTTCTTTAAAATCAGGGACAATATCGAGTGACAAACGTCTTTCCTTCAAACCTAGCCTTCGGCATCTTCGATCATCTGGACGAGGACGGCCTCGATATCGCCCGGCAGTACGAAGATCGCCTGATATTAGCAGAGGCGTGCGATCAGCTAGGGTTCTATGCCTATCATCTCGCAGAGCACCACTGTACCCCCCATGGGAGAGGTCCATCGCCGAATCTGTTCTTATCGAGCGTCGCCCAGCGCACCCGGCGCCTGCGTCTCGGACCCTTGGTGATGCTGCTTGCGCTTTATCATCCGCTGCGTGCGTTCGAAGAGATCTGTATGCTGGACCAGTTGAGCGGTGGCAGGCTCGAACTGGGCATAGGGCGCGGTGCTCTCCCGATCGAATTGGGTTACTTCGGGATTGGTGCGGACGCGGTGCCGGGCCGCTATGCGGAAGCCAGCGAAATTCTTGTTGAAATACTTGTTAATGCCATGATGGTTGGCACGCTGTGCTATCAAGGCCGCCATTTTGAGCTCAATGACGTTCCTTTGACGCTAAGACCTCATCAGCGTCCACATCCGCCGACATGGGTCGCCGCCAATCGACCCGAGTCCGCAGCCTGGGCCGCTGCGAATGGAGCAAATATCGCGTGTGTAGGACCTTCCTCTTCTGTTCGCAAAACTACTGATGCGTTCCGCGCCTATCAAGAGGACAACACTGGCGCGGGCGATCGAGCGCCATTTATTGGATTGCTCCGCATGGTCGTGGTTGGGCGTTGTGACACACATGCCTATTCGCTCGCGGCACCTGCTTACGAACGATGGCTCAAGAGCTTCCAATTCCTTTACGAGCTTAACGCTATCCCCACTCCACCCAACCTGCCGCTGACCTTCGATGCGGCAGTCGAGAGTGAATTGTGCGTGGTAGGATCAGCAGCGTCTGTGCGAGAAGCTCTGCTCAGTCAGTTGGAAGAGGCAGGTGCTAACTACCTTCTTTGTCAACTGGCATTTGGGAATCTGCCGCTAGATGCTTCCCTATACACCGCGACGACCATTCAATCCGAAATCATGGCTCGACTTGGCTGACCATGAAATTCGCGGTCTGATCTGAAGGTTAAACTCGTAGTAACAGCGCTCCCTCACATCCACGTGCTCGAGCGTGCACGTGGTGGGGACGGGCAATCGGGAGGGAGGCCAAACTGACGACGAGCCGGCGGCACAGATTACCAGGTTTGTGCGTTGGCTGGCGTCTGGGCCATCGTGTGAACCTGCGCCATCCTAAGGAGATGATGGCCGAGCGCGTCACGGTGCCGGCACGCGTCTGCTCGTCGCGCTCGCGCTAGTCGTTGCACATAGCCCGCCGCAGAGGTTCTTCTGGCCCGGGGCGGCGCCGGTGCGGCGCCCAGATCCAGCTTCATCAGCGGCTCGGCGGTAGCAAAGCCGTCACTCGCTACGGCGCTGTTGAGGGCGCGCTCGCGAGCGGCTTTGCTACGCCGAGCGACACCACCTGGAGCGAGTTCGCCCGATGTCGCGGGGTGCACCGCGGTCGCACAACGATGCTGGAGGAAATCGTTCGCAGCCGGTCTTCACGATGTGCGCGAGTGCTTTCCATGAATGCTGCCTGCTTCCTCGTCTGCGGCGGCCTGAGTGTCCGCCGGCACGCCCGAAGTCAATGCCAGTACCACAAGGCCGACAAGACGTCAGGTCTGGGAGCCGGCTTGTACGGTCGTATCGTGTTCGGGAAGGTCGTCGAAGGAGGCGTAGTTGAGATAGTAGAGTTTGGAATACAGGCCGCCCATGCCTATTAGCTCATCGTGGTTGCCAGTCGCAACAACTTGGCCATTCTGAAGCACGATGATGCGGTTGGCACCCCGGGTCGTGGCAAGACGGTGGGCGATCACGAGGCCAGTGCGGCCTTCAAGCAGCTTTATCAGAGCCTTCTGAATCTGCATTTCCGTGTAGCTGTCGATGTTGGCGGTAGCTTCGTCGAGCACGAGGATCTTGGCGTCGGCGACTAGGGCGCGGGCGAAACTGATAAGCTGGCGCTGGCCGAGAGATAAGTTGTCGCCGCGTTCGCCAAGTTGGGTCTCATACCCGTCGGCGAGGCTCATGATGAAGTCGTGGGCGCCGACCGCCTTGGCGGCCTCGATCACCTTGTCGCGCGTGGCTTCCGTCTTGTGGTATCGAATGTTCTCGAAGACCGTCCCGGTGAACAGGAATGGCTCCTGCAGCACCATGGCGACCTGGCGGCCGAGCGATTCCTGGGTGAGATCGCGCACATCATGTCCGCCGACCAGCACTTGGCCCTGCTGAACATCATAGAAGCGGTGGACCAGGGCCATCGCGCTCGATTTGCCGGAACCGCTCGGCCCGACCAGTGCGACCGTCTCGCCGGGATTGACCCGGAAGGAGACATTTTTCAGCACCGAACGGTTCGGATTGTAGCCGAAGGTGACGTCCCTGAACTCGACCGAGCCGTCCATTTCGGGCGAAAGCACCTCGGCATTGGGTTTGTCCTGAACATCGATCTTGACGTCGAGCACATCGGTCAGGCGCTTGCCTGAGGCCATGGCGCGCTGCATGACCGAATATTGCAGGGTGAGTGAGCGGATCGGGTCAAAGAAGCGCTGGATGTAAAATAGGTAGGCAACCAATACGCCCACATCTATGCGGCCATTCATGACCATCGAGCCGCCGACCACAATAACGGCGGCCATGGCGAGGCCGGTGAGGCCATCGACGATAGGCACCATGACCAGTGCATATTTGGCAGCGATCAGGTGGGTCCTGAGGTTGGCATGGGCCTTGTCGTCAAAAAGGATGAAATTCACCTGCTGGCGGTCCATGGACTGGACGGTGCGCACGCCGTGAATGGCTTCGGCCAGCGCGCCGTTGACGACGGAATTAGTCTCGTGTGCAGCCATGAAGGCGGCGCGGGCACGCGGCAGCCAGACAATGCGGACGATCACCAGGACCGGCAGAACCGAGAGCGTCAGGAGGCCGAGGCGGAAGTCGAGCCACAGCATTACGAAAACGATGCCGAAGAGAAGCGCAACATCGCCTACGGAATATACCGAGGTTTCGAGGAATTCCTGTATGGAGTTGACGTCGCCTTGCAGGCGCGACATGAGGCGTCCGACCTCGGTCTTGTCCATGAAGGACAGCGACACCTTCTGCAGATGGCCAAACATGGCGCGGCGGATGTCGAACAGGACAGTTTCGGCCACTTTCCCAACCACGGTTTCCTGCATGTAGCCGGCAGCGAAATTGACCAAAATCGCCAAAACGAACGCGCCGACGGCCGCAAGCTGGGCTGAGCGATCGGTCCTTGCCGGGTTCATGCCCTGGTCGATCGCGTAGCGGATGATCAACGGGATGAGAAGCTGCGTCCCGGTGAAGATCAGCATTGCTGCAATCGTGATGACTACCCTGGCCCGATAGGGACGGACGAAGGTCCAGATGCGCCGGAGGATGCTCTTGTCGAAAGCCCGGCCGAACATCTCCTCCTCGATGCGGTGCGAGCCGACAACGGCGCGCGGAGGGCGTCTGCCGTCGTCACGTTCGGCTTCGAGTTCGCCGGCGCGGCCCTGCGCCATCAGCGGGCGCCCCCATACTGGGTCATAATGTCATCACCCGGGCGCGTCTGGAGATCGTAAAGGGCCCTGTAGCGTCCCCGCTTCGCCAAAAGCTCTTGATGCGTGCCGCGTTCTACGATTTCGCCGTTATCGACAAAAAGGATCTGATCGGCGTGCATAAGCGCACTCAGCCGGTGCGCGATGATGATCGTCACCCGATCCTTGGCGAAGCGCCGCATCGCCGCGCGGATGCGCTGCTCGGTGCCGGCATCGATCGCCGCCGTTGAGTCGTCGAAAACGACGACGGAGGGGCGCAGCATCATGGTGCGAGCAATCGTGAGACGCTGGCGCTGGCCGCCAGAGAGAGAGACGCCGCGTTCGCCCACGACCGTCTCGTAGCCTGCTGGGAGCCCGAGGATGTAGTTGTGGAGCTGGACGAATTCGCCAGCGCGTTCTATTCGCTGTCTCTTCGCCCAGGGATCGCCATAAGCGATGTTGTTCTCGATCGTGGTGGTGAATAGGAATGCATCCTGCTGTACGACGGCGACCGCCTTGCGAAGCGTCGCGAGGGTGACATTACGTATGTCCTGGCCGTCCAGCGTGATGGCGCCACCGGTCACGTCGTAAAAGCGGGGGACCAGATGAGCCATCGTCGATTTGCCCGAACCCGGCGGACCGACGATCGCGATCGTCTCGCCTCTACGGGCCTCAAAGCTGAGGTTCTTCAGAATGGCGCAGTTTTCGGCGCTGGGGTACGCAAACGAGACATTGTGGAAGCGCAGAGTGCCGTCGCTTATCTCGAGCGGTCTGGCCTCGAGAGCATCCCTGATTGTGATCTCCTGGTCGAGGAGACCGAAAAGCCGCGAACCGCAGCTAGAAGCGCGGGCAAAGGCATTGACCATGAGGCCGATCTGGCGGACTGGCATTTGCAGGATTGTCATGAAGGTCAGGAAGGTCGCCACCGTTCCGACGCTGATCTCGCCAGCGACGAGCCTGCTGCCACCGATCCAGAGCACCAATCCCATTGCGAAAAAGAAGGACAAGGTCATCGCCGACGTGCTGGGCACGTAGATGTCAACGCGGTCGTGGGCGAGGTCGAGCGCGTTCTTGGAAGCGCCGTCGAACTTTAGCATCTCATAGGCTTGAGCCGCAAAAGCGCGGACCACGCGGATGCCTGCGAGATTTTCCTCCATCACGCGGCTTAGTACCGAAAGCCGCTCATGCAGGTCGAGCCAGGTGGCGCGCAGCCTAAGCTGTGTGGCCGATGAGCGCCAGGCGACAAAAGGCACGAAGCTCAGCGCGATCAGGCCGAGCATGGGATCGGTCGAGATCATCATGTAGGCGCCGATCCCGATCAGCATGCTGAGCAGGAGCACGCGAACGAGCGCGGTGGAAAAATACATCCGCACGCCTTGGAGATCGAGCATTCCGATGGTGATCAGATCGCCTGAATGGACCCGGTCGTGAAAGGAAAAGCTGAGACGCTGGATCTTGTCGTAGTAGGCGAGCCGCAGTTCGTACGCGACATGATGCCCGACGGCTTCGGCAAAATAGTTCTGCGCCATCGTGAAAAGGCCGCGTAGCGCGCTGACGGCGAGCAGCAGGAGAGCCGGGATCCAGAGCGCTTGTCCTGCCGCGGTCCCCGCGACACCGCCCCCGATGGCTGTCTGGGTCAGGTCGACGGCCCGGCCGAGAAGCTGGGGAATGAGCAACTGGAGGATTGCCGCCAGGACCGTCGAGCCCATAGCGAAGGCGACCTGCCAGGGATGCCGCAAATTCATACGCGTGATGCGCAACAGCGTACTCAAATCCCGGCCCCAGCGCGCCGCTTCCACATGGGTCAACGAATTCAGAGCGTTCGTTGCGCTGCCGATAGCATCACTGCTCACGGGTGTATTCCCGACTGCATTTTGCGCCTTCGAGGCAAGCCGAAGGACCAATCATCAAAGGGGCCCGCCATTGTTAATCCTGTCCACCACCTGCAGCAGTGCCCGTTCCTATAAGCCGAACCGCGGCTTCACTTACTGGCATGTCGATCACCGTGATTCCGCTTGCCGCAAGGAAACGCGCTTCGTTTCTGGTCAGCGTTTCCGCGTCCATTACCGCGCAATGTGGACCTCGGGAGCGCTTCATGATCTGCCTGGCGTAGGTGCGCAGCATCTGATCGTTGAAGCGGCAGCCAACGAAGAAAAATCCGCGGGTGATGCGCCGTTCCTTCACCACGTCTGGGATCGGTGTCTGGATATCGATTTCGGTCAGGACTTCGACATAGTCGGAATCTGCGACGAGAAAGTTTTGCGCCGGCCTAATACTCCCGTGAGGTGTATAGAGAACCGTCTTTGCCCCCGATCGGGGGTCGAGTTCCCTCCCGGACAAATCGTAGGTTTTCGTCCAAATGTTACCGATTTCGTTCGCCCGCGTGACGCCTTGTATCTCAACGACGTCCGTTCGGCCGGTCTCTACGAGAGCCGTGCGCATCGCGCCGTCGTACCAGCTGTCGACGATGAGGGAGAGCGGCAGCCTTGCGAGCCAGGCGTGGAGGAGGGTCGGCGCCACCGGCGCTGCGAATATGTCGGTCATCCAAGCTTGAAGCGTTCGGCGATGCCGGCGCTGTTCGATGAACTGCGCAACCGACCACATATTGGTGCGGATCCTGGAAGGGGCTGGCGCCCGTGCATTGATTGCCGCGGCAACGACCTCGGGCGTATGCGGCACAGGCGGTTCCGCACAGTTGAACCCAAGAAGACCCGGACCGAGATAGGGGATCACCTCATCGGAGGCGAGCGCTTCCTTCGCAAGGTCAAGCAGCTTTTCGGCAAAACTGTCCCGCACGATGACCAGGTGGCCCGATGTCAGGATTGTGTTCATGCTCGTTTCCTCGCGACGCACCTTATGAACGGGCAGCATCAGTCCTCTTCGGAAATCTTCCTTGCCTCGACGGTGATCGGCAGACGCGTATCCCGTGGGAGATCGGGTAGGAGGAGCCGCCACCCGTTCCTGAGCGTCACAGTTCCGCCCCACAACTCTTCCTTCTCGAGCTTGATGATCGGCTCTTCGAGGTCCTTCTTCGGGACATACGCCGACAAGCCAGCATCGGTCCTGCGGATCATGACTTTCATCTGGCCGTCCCTTCATTGGTATTGCTATCAGCACTGCAGGGCACCTCGGCTTTGTCGAGGCTCATCAGTTCACGCGCTCGCATGCCGACGACTGTGCCACGGTCGATCCATTCGACCGCATAGATGAAGAACTGCTGGAGAAAGGTGCCAATGTCGCGCACATATCCCTCGTCGCCCTTCCGCACGAGATTTTCGCCGATCTCCCTGCCAGGATAGGTGCCGTCATTCTTTATGTGGCGAGTGGCACGTACCCGCTCTCCCGGCATGAATCGTGGAGGCCTGCGGATTTCGACCTCCTCTTCGCGTCCGAGCGACATGTCCGTTCCCTGATTTCCCTTGAGGCTGCAGATTGTGAACAAAGGCGTTCCAGGCGTCCTGCGAAGGCATCCCCGACCATGTCGGCGGCCCAATGTCCGTCACGCAGGAACGCAGGTCTTCGGCACCGGGCATACCGAGGCACATTGCTGCGCATCGAAGACGCCCTCGCATTCGGTGCACTTTTGCGGCTCGATCACATAGCTCTCGCCTTTGAACTTGATCGCGCCGGAGGGACACTCGAATTCGCAGGCGCCGCATTGGGTGCATTGGGATGCGATGATCTTGAAAGCCATTTTAACTCCTGGTCCGAATGGATGAGACGCGCTCAGGCCGTCGCCGCGAGTGCGGGGGTCCCAGACGCGGCCGCGTAAATCGCGCTGATTGCGGTCTCGATATAGTCGTGGGCATATGCGTCGGTGGCTTGGATTCCAGCGTCGGCGAGCTGATCCTGCGGGCAGTTTCCGATCTTGGCGCACAGCACGATATCTATGCCTTCAAGCGCTGCGATGACGCCATCGAGGGCGGCTTCTCCGCCCCAGCCGCCGAGGCAATACTGCTCCACCTTCCGATGCCCGACAAAACTGATCCCTCTCGGCGAGGCTTGATAAACCTGGAATTCCTTCGCATGGCCGAAATGTTCATTGACGCGGCCGCCGCCCTTGGTCGCCACCGCGAAGAGAAGGGACTTGCCGGGGCTCGCTGCCTTGACCAATCCGATCGCTTCTCTCCTAGCCGCCACGTGATCACGGCGCTCCTCCGCGACCAGCTCCCGATAGGCCTTGCGATTGCTGGCATCGTAGGTGACCTCGCCGGGAATCCGGTCGACTGTGAATTCCTGGCCACGATCCTCACCGAGCAGGCCGACGGCATCTGCCCGGCACTGCCGGCAGTGGCGCATCAACTGGGCGCCGCCTTCGACACGATCCTGAAGAGCCTTCATCTCCATTGCGTTTGGCCCGCGTTGCCCGCTCAGTCCGTAGTGCGTGCCGTGCGCCGGGTCCGAAATCAGCGGCATGAGGTTGTGCAGGAACGCGCCTCGCTCCTTCACCCATCTATTCACCTCGATCAGATGGTCATCGTTCACGCCGGGGATCATCACCGAATTGATTTTGGTGAGGATGCCGCGCGCGGTCAGCATCTCCAGACCCAACATCTGGCGCTCGTGCAGGATCCGGGCGGCTTCGATGCCGACGTAGCGGCGATGGTCGTAAAAGATCCAAGGATAGATCTTTGCACCGACCTCAGGGTCGACCATGTTGATAGTGATCGTCACGTGATCGACATTCATGTCGGCAAGCTCATCGACATGGTCCGGCAGCGAAAGCCCATTCGTGGAGATGCAAAACTTGATGTCTGGGATTTCCTTGGCGACTCGTTCGAACGTTGCCTTCGTCTTCTTCCAGTCGTAACAGGCATCGCCAGGTCCGGCGATGCCGAGCACGGAAAGCTGCGGCACCTCGTTGGCGACCGCGATCACCTTGCGTAGCGCCTGGTCGGGCGTCAGCTTTTCGGAGACCACCCCAGGCCGGCTTTCGTTGGCGCAGTTATATTTGCGATTGCAGTAGTTGCACTGGATATTGCAGCCGGGCGCGACCGCGACGTGCATGCGCGCGAAATAGTGATGCGCCTCTTCTGAAAAGCAGGGATGATCCTTGATCTTGTCCCAGACAGCCGGATCCATGTCGTCCGGCTTTATCGACGAGCCGCAGGACGAAGACGTGCAGCCACCGGCTTTCACGGTGGCAAGCAGCTGGTCATTGAATGTCGTGCTGAGGCTCTCAAGCGAAATTGCCGGTGCGGACATCGAACGGCTCCGTTGCTGGGTGAATGTCGCAGTTCAAACCGCAAGAGCTATGCCAGCTCAAAGAGCGGTTTTGGTTCACGAATTGGCTTTCGTGTCGGATTCCGTCCGATTGCTCCGACACACCTTTGTCGGGCTTCCGACAGTGGACAAGCAAATCGGGTCGCGAAGGCTACCAGCCTTGGGCGCGCAGAGTGTGAGGGAGACTACTCCGGGCTTACATTTGACGTCATCACAACGTCTAGAATTTCTTCACCTCGATGCCATATCGGCGCAGCGCGTAGCCGATTTGCCGCGGCGTGAGGCCGAGGATACGAGCCGCCCTGGCCTGAACCCAACCGGCCTTGTCCATCGCGTCGATCAGCCGGTCGCGTTCCGTCAGACGCGGGGGACAAGCGGGATCGTTTGGATCGCCGGCCGCAAGGGGAGATACGTTGCCTGCGGAGGCACCGATGCGACTGGCCGGCAGCCGCAATCCGACCGGCACTGCGTTGACCCGTGCGAGATCGTCGATGGTATTGCCGCCATTCGAGCGGTCGGCTCGCTTCCAGAGGAGCCAGGAAAGGCACTGGCTCTTCTTACAGGCGAAATCGGATGGCGTGATCGTCCTTGAACGCGCAAGTGTCGCCGTCCTTTGGACGCAGTTCTCCAGCTCGCGGACGTTACCAGGGAAGTAGCATTGCGAGATCAGGTCAAGCGCCGACGGCGCGAAGGCGAGTGCGCGATCGTTCTCCTTGTTGAATCGGTTGAGGAACGCGTTCGCAAGGCGTGGAATATCGCCGGGTCGCTCTCTGAGCGGAGGCAGGATAATTGGCACCACATTGATGCGGTAATAAAGGTCGGCCCTGAACTCCCCTTTTATGACGGCCGTCTCGAGGTCCTTGTTGGTGGCGCATATGAGGCGCACGTCGACCTGTAGCGTTTTGGTGCCGCCGACTCGCTCCAACTCGCCTTCCTGCAAGACACGCAACAGCTTGGCTTGAAAGGCCGGCGAAATCTCGCCGATTTCATCAAGTAGCAGCGTTCCCTCATTTGCCAATTCAAAACGACCGGCGCGCTGGGAGATAGCACCCGTGAAAGCGCCCTTTTCATGCCCAAACAGTTCTGACTCCAGAACGCTTTCAGACAGTGCGGCGCAGTTCAATTTGACGAAAGACTTCTTCCTCCGACGTGAGAGCTTATGGATGGCTTGCGCAAAGAATTCCTTGCCGGTGCCGCTTTCACCCCGCAGTAGCACGGTGGAATTGGTCCCTGCTACGACCGAGACGGTTTCGAGCACCTGCTTGAGTGCGGGGCTTTCCCCGATGATCCCGTCGATTTTGACATCCGCATGCCGGGCAGGGTCGTAGGTCCTCCCCTCGTTGGGCGATTTCTCCGGTCTCCATTGCTCATGGACAGACCGCTGCCGATCTGTACTCAGGATGCGATGGAGACGGATCGTCCGGCCGACAAGGTTGGCGACCATCGTCAGGAAGTATGTGTCCTCGTCGTCGCGAAAGTCGGTGGCGCCGTCTCCGGCGCGATCGATCGACAATGTCCCAAGGATTTTATGATCAGCCTTTAGCGGGATACCGATAAAGGCAATTGGGACGGTGCCGCTGCTCGAAGATGTTTGAAGGTCAGCCTGAAATAGTTGGGACTTGCGGACGTCCGGTATGAAGAGCGGCGTCCCCGTAGCGACGATTTGATCTGTTATGGCCTGTGGTATGACGCGGCGAGTGCCTGATTGAGGTGCGTCGGTATTGCCGGCAGTTGCGGCAATCTCCGGCTCTCCTTCAGCGTCCAGGACGACGATTGCTCCGTGACGCATCTGCAGATACGAAGGCAGGATGTTCACGACATTGGCGAGCGTAATCTCCAGCTCGCTGGGGGCGGTCAGCACCTTCGATATCTCGTAGAGTCCCCTGAGCGCGATATCTGCTTGGGGCATGCTTTTGATGGGCGGTTCAGGGCGGGTATCCCGAGGTGCTACCTCGTCGACCCGATCTTGCGGTACGTGAGCCATGGAAACACCTCAGCGGTTGTCGTCCAGAGTGCTCCTCCTTTTGTGTCTGAGTCTGAATTCTGAAAGCACAGTATTCACGAGCTTCTCTTCGTGGCGCGGCAATTCAAGCAAAGATAGACTTGGCGTTGGTCGCGACCTCAGGTGTACGAAGATTGAACCTGTTGATACGGTGCGTGCGTCCTCATCCGAATTTGAAGAGGACTCCGAAGCCGCCGCGTGGATAGTTCCACTCGATCTCGCCACTGGTCTCGCACAAAATCCGGCAGGTGCCGCACTCCATGCAGCCGTCGGCAGTGATCTCCACTTGACCTTTGTCGTTCAACTCATAACATTTCGCCGGGCAGACGTGGGTCAGCGCGAGCAAGTTCGCGCTTGGCCTCTCGTGCGGTCGCACTTTGATATGCGGACGGCCGGAATCCACCAAGTAGCGGTTCTGGTAAAGCTTGTCCTCGACACGTGACTTCGTCACTGCGATCGTCATTTCGTCTCCCCTCAGCGCCACGCCAATGCAAGGCGGACCGCGTCGCTGACCAGCCCCCAGCGCGAGCGCGCCTTGATGAAGGCCGCCGTGGTCGCCTTTTCCTTCTCGATCTTGGGCGTGCCGTCGACACGCATGAAGTTCTGCGCGGCTTGCGACATCAACCGCGGATAAGTCGTGAAGTAATTGCAGGAATTGGTGTGGAGCAAGGCCGGCATGTCTTTGTATTTCCTTAGGTCCTTGACCACGAAGGACTTGTCCAGCATGGCTTTGTAAAGGGCGAGATTCCGTTTGGTCATAGGACCGTTGCGGCTCCTGACCTCGATGATTGCCTCAGCCGCGATGCGGCCGGAGGTCATGGCGAGGTTCGAACCCTCGCGGTGAATGGCGTTGTTCAGTTGCGCGGCATCGCCGACCACGACCCAACCGTCGCCAAAGAGCTGCGGAATAGCCTTGTAGCCGCCTTCGGGAATGAGATGCGCGGAATATTCTTTCACTTCCGAGCCGGCAATCAGCGGCCGGATCGAAGGATGGGTTTTTAAGGCGTCGAGGAGGACGTAAGGGCTCTCGACCATCGCGGCGAAATCGGAGACGAGGCAGCCAATGCCCAGTGAGATCGACTCCTTGTTGGTGTAGAGGAAGCCGAGCCCGGCCATGCTGCGGGAGGTCGTGCCCACCGCCTCGATCACGCAGCCTTCATCGCCTTTGAGGCCGAACCGCTGCTCAATGACCTCTTCGGGCAGGAAATGCATTTCCTTGACGGCGAGCGCCACGGTTTGCGGCTTCGGCATCTCGCGCAGGCCGGCCCGCGTGCCAAGCAGTCCGCATACACCTTCTGCGAGGACGACCACGTCCGCGTAGATGGCTCCGCCGGCCCGGTCTGTGCGGACGCCGATCACCCTGTCCTTGGCGTCACGGATGAGTTCCGTCACGGTCGTCTCGCACAGAACCGTCGCGCCGGCCTCGCGCACCTTACGCGAAAACCATTTATCGAACTGGGCACGGATGATCGTGTAGCGGTTGGGCTTCGCCTCATTGAAGTCGTCCGACCGATAGTGAATCCCGGTATGGGATGTGTCGTCCATCACCCAAAGCCGCTGTTCAACCAAATGCCGCTCGAGAGGCGCATCGTCCCGGAAATCCGGGATGATCTTCTCCAGCATGTTCGCGTACATGATGGCACCCTGGACATTCTTGGAGCCCGGATATTCACCCCGCTCCAACTGCAGCACCTTCAGGCCGTGGCTGGCCATGGTGTAAGCAGCTGCGTTTCCGGACATGCCGGCCCCAATAACAATGGCGTCGAATTGTTCCTCAATCATGTCCATCCCTTAGCTCGCAAGCTTGTCGCGACTGTGGGGCGACAGCCGCCGGGTGAAGGCTTCCGTCAGTGCGGGCAGGAAGCGGATCGCGTCGGTGACGATCCCGAGGTGAGCGAAATCGAAAATCGGCGCGTTCGGGTCGGTGTTGATGGCCACGATGAGATCCGCCCCCTCCACGCCAACCCGATGCTGGACGGCGCCGGAAATCCCGGCCGCTATGTAAAGCTTCGGCCGGATGGTCTTGCCAGTTTGGCCGATCTGCCGATCAGCTGGCATCCAGCTCTTCTGGACCAACGGGCGCGAACAGCCGTGCTCGGCGCCGATTGCTCGCGCGAGATTCTTCACAAGCTGCAGGTTCTCCGCCGCGCCTAGACCGAGGCCTCCCGCAACCACGACGTCGGCATAGGCAAGATTTGCCTTTGCCGACTGACTATCCGGCAGGAAGCCGAGGATTTTGGTAACGATCTCGTCCTCGGCTACCGAGAGCTTGTGCCGGATGACACGCCCGACCGGTTTGTCCGCCCGCTGCGGCATGGGCATGACCCTCGGTCGCACTGTCGCCATCTGCGGGCGGAAATTGAGCGTATAGATCGTGCACAACAAGGAACCACCGAAAGTCGGACGGGTGGCGGCGAGCGATCCGTCGGTATCCACATCAAGTTCGGTGCAGTCGGCCGTGAGCCCTGTCTGCAAGGTCGTCGCCACGGAGCCGGCAAGATCCCTGCCGAGTGTGGTGGCGCCGAGAAGAAGGATCTCGGGTTTGTGGGCATCGACCAGATCCGTCATCGCCTTGGTGAATGGCTCGTTCCGATAGTCGGCGAGCAGCGGCGCCTCGACGATGTAGACAAGGTCGGCGCCATAAGCGAACGCTTCGGCAACGGCATTCCCGATGGCCTCTCCCGGCGGTCCAAGCACGACGCCCGCAAGCTGGACCTGAAGCTTGTCTGCTAACTTGCGGCCTTCGCCGAGCAGTTCGAATGATACGGGATGGACCTGGCCGCGTTCGAGCTCGATGAAAACCCAAACGTGCCGGTAGTCTTTGAAATGCGCGGGCAGCTCCTTCTTTATTCCGGCACGGCCGGCGGCAGGGCGAGGGGTTTCTCGGTTCGCGTTCGACATCGTCTGATCCTTGCCCTCTCACGCGCCGCCGTTGAAGGCGAGCTCATGTTCCAATGCCGGCTGGCGGGTGAAGATTGCCGTGATGAGTTCGTCAGCGACATCGCGCAAAGCCATCTCGGCGGTGTCGATTTTTGCCGCCTTTTCCGCCCGCGCAGGAGGGGCGAAAACGCGCTTGACGACCGTCGGTGAACCGCGCAGGCCGCATTTGGTGAGATCCTCAATGCCGGCGTCGGCCGCACTCCATTTCAAGACCTGGCTGCGCGCGGCGCACAGGGCGTCCTGGATCGAGCCCCGGCGGATCTCGTTTGTGCCTTCCAGCATGGTGATGAGGCAAGGGAGCCTGCTCTTCAGCATCTGTGTGCCGCCTTCGGAGCGGCGCTCGACCCTGATCTCGCGTGCAGCAAGGTCAATAGAGGCGATCTTCGCGACATAGGTCAGTTGCAGGAGTCCGAGGCGCTTGGCGATGCCGGGCCCGACCTGGGCGGTGTCGCCATCGATCGTCTGCTTGCCGGTGAAGACGAGGTCTGGCGTGCCGAACGTCTCGCCAACCTTCGCGATTGCCTGGGAAAGGGCGAACGAGGTCGCCAGCGTGTCGGAGCCGGCAAAATAGCGGTCGGTTAAGAGCACCGCTCGGTCGGCGCCGTAACCGAGCGCCTTGCGCAGCGCGTCCTCTGCCATGGGCGGACCCATAGTGAGCACGGTGACTTCGCCACCATAGGCGTCGCGCAGTCTGAGGGCTTCTTCGAGGGCGAACAGGTCGTAAGGGTTGATGATGGTCGGAACACCCTGGCGCATGATCGTGTTCGTCACCGGATGGACCCTTATCTGTGCCGAGTCCGGCACCTGCTTGATGCAGATTACGATGTGCATTGGCGGTTTCTCCAGGCTCCTGTCCGGATGCGGGCTTGGCGGTTATCTCTTTGGTGCGCATCATTCGTGCCAACTGTTTTGCGCTGCCCCCTATTCCTAGAACTTCGCTTGGTTGCTTCTGAGGGCGCCGTGGTGATGACCAGATTTGTCGGCTTCTCGACATTGTCGCGTCGCAACCCGTGTCGCGGTCATTCCTGTCCGAACCGCTTCAGTACGGAGTCGAACGGGACAAAGGTGCGGCCGGCAGGTTTGTTCGGATCGTGGTCTTTGAGCACCTTGAAGACCCGATGGGTGAGCGGCGAGGAAACCGCGAAGTCCTCGTAAGCGCGTTCGAGCGTCCCGCGCACCCGCGCGGCAATCACCTGGTCGGGCAGACCGGAGAAATCTTCTTCGGCAAGGTATTGGCCCACGCGCTTCATGATATGGAGCCGCGAGACATTCAGCACCTTCGGATCATAGGAGACGCCAAGGACTGCGAAGAACTCCTCCGCAGCCGACAGGCGTTTCAGTCGTGCGAGGATGTCGGTGAGATCGATGGGGCGGCTGTCAGCGGAACAATTCATTGCATTCTCCCTGGTCGCAAAACTGTGGCGTCGGTGCGCTCGCGAACGGCTGACCTGGACCCGCACAGCTCCGCGAGGGATGCCTCGCTGCACATTCCATCGTAGAGCTCGACCAGTTGAGTTGCAGTGATGGTCGATTTGGTCTCGGCCGCCTCGCGCCGGACGCGGGCCACCATCGCGGCTGCCAGATCCGGGTCGAGATCGCGACCGCTTTCGCTCAGCACATGGGCAATCGCAGTAGCGCCGGAATGCTTGCCGATGACGATACGCCGGCAGCGGCCCACGAGAGCTGGATCGAGCCCCTGATAAGTACGCGAGTCCTTCAGCAACCCTGCGACGTGAATGCCGGATTCGTGCGTGAAAACATCGGCGCCGACGACCGGTTTAATGGCCGCGGTTTGCCGGCGGGCGGCCCAAGCCACCTGGGCGGCGAGGTCGGGCAATGCGGTCAGCTCGATGCCGGTATCCGCGCCGTCGAGGACCGCCATCGCGGCGGCCACCTCTTCCAGCGCGGCATTGCCCGCACGCTCGCCGAGCCCCAGGACGGTGACGGACGCATGGCGCGCGCCTGCGCGGATCGCGGCAAGCGTGTTGGCGGCAGCAAGTCCGAGATCGTTGTGCGCATGAAATTCAAGGTCGATTGGAGACTGCGCCACAAGCTCGGCGACAAGTTCGAAGGTCGAAAACGGGTCGAGAACGCCGACTGTGTCGGCTAGCCTGAGGCGGCTTGCGCCGGCGCGTGCAGCCGTCTCGATGACGCGGGCGAGATGATCCCGATTGGCCCGCGAGGCATCCTCGCAGCCCACCGCGACGAAGAAGCCGGCGGCGGAGGCGCGCCTGACCATATGCTCGATGACCTGGAGCGCTCCCGCCTTATCGAGGCCGAGCTTGGCGGCAAGTTGTATGTCCGACGCAGGCAGCGATAGATTGACGGCGTGGACACCGCTCTCGATCGCTGCATCGAGATCCAGCGACGTCATCCGGCACCAGGCCATGAGCCGAACCGGGAGACGCCGCGCGACCGCGGCGCGAATTGTTTCGATCTCGTCGGCGCCCATGACCGGCGTGCCGATCTCGATCTCTGTGACGCCGGCCGCCGCAAGAGACTCGGCGATCTCCAGCTTTTCCGTCATGGTAAAGGCGACGCCGGGCGCCTGCTCGCCATCGCGCAAGGTCGTATCGTTGAGAAAGACATGGCGGGTCATGAACGGTAGCCTGTTCTGCTGCCGCTCAGGCATAGACCGGATTGAACGTCTTCGGCGCCTCGCCTACCCGCCCCAGGACTGGGAAAGCCACGCAGCTTCTCCACGATTGCCGGCATGACCTCGAGCACCCGGTCGACGTCCGCTTCGCCGTTGTCCCGCGCCAAGGAGAAGCGGACTGCCGCGTGTGGCGTTTTCATCGCGCTCAGGACATGGCTCGGTTCCAGCGAGCCGGAGGTGCAGGCGGAGCCGGAGGAACACGCGATGCCCACGCGGCTGAGGAGAAGTGGAATTCCATCACTTTCGACATGTTCGAAGGAGATGTTTGCGGTGTTGGGCAACCGTTCCAGGGGATCACCAGTGACACAGGTGCTTGGGATGCGCTGGAGAATCCCGTCCTCTAAACGGTCGCGGAGCGACTTTACCCGTGTGGTCTCGTCGTCCATGAATTTCAAGGCGAGTTCGGCCGCCATGCCGAGCCCGACTATGCCGGGCGTATTCTCGGTGCCAGCACGCCGGTTGTGTTCTTGGTGGCCCCCCTTGATCAGCGAGTGGAAATTGACGCCACGTTTTACGAAAAGCGCGCCGATCCCTTTCGGCCCGTGCAGCTTGTGGCCGGAGAGCGACAGCATGTCGATTGCGGTCGACTTCAGGTTCATCGGAAGCTTGCCGACCGCCTGCACAGCATCGGTATGGAAAAGGGCGCCCACTTCCTTGGCCAACTCGGCAAGCCTGGCCACGGGGAAGATCACACCAGTCTCATTGTTCGCCCACATTATCGAGACGATTGCCACCTGTGGGGTGAGGGCGGCCATATAGGCGTCGAGGTCGAGCCGGCCACGGCAATCCACCGGGATCCTGTGCACCTTGACGCGGCGGGTCTTCTCAAGATGCGCGCAGAGCGTCAGCACGGCGGGATGCTCGACCGCGGACGTCACGATCTCGGTTCGGTTGGGCGCCGCCTCGAGCGCCGAAAGAAGCGCTGCATTGTCGCTTTCTGTCCCACCCGAGGTGAAGGTGATCTCATCGTCGAACTCCGCGCCGATCAGAGCTTGCAACTGCCTCCGCGCCTTTCTCACCGCCGCACTGACTGAGGCGCCAAGAGCGTGCGCCGACGAAGGGTTGCCGAATTGATCCCTAAAGAACGGCAACATCGCTTGCACGACCTCAGGATCGACCCGTGTGGTTGCGTTGTTGTCGAGGTAGACAGGTTTCATGTGCGATCCTCAGTTGACCGGAATGACGCGAGCGCGCGACCGCCTCATTGAGCCTCTGGCGTATGCCGTTGATGATGATGGGCCCGAACTGGCAGCCGGCGCAGACGCCCGAGAGTTTGACGTAGACCGGATCGGCGTCGACATGGACAAGTCCGGAGTCGCCGCCGTCAGCCCGCAGGCAAGGAGGCCCGAACGCGACAACGCTATCGATAAGCCGAATTTGGCGCAGCGGCGCGATTTGGCCGCCAGCAGCTTGGGTGCCACCAGGAACCGACCTGTTTCGGGAGGCGACGTTCTTTGCATCCTACCTGAAGCGATTGCGGGTCCCAAGATCGGCTTCGACCTTGCCTTGTTCTTGAGGACAGGGACATCTGTTGTGCCGGCCATATAAGCCTCCTCTGCCGCAAATGAGTCCGTCGGCGGCAATCGCTTCATGGACCCGCACAGGCGCTTCGGGCGATCAACTGAAGGACTTGCCGCAGCCGCACTTCTCGCGCGCGTTGGGGTTATCGAAGACAAAGCCGGAAGATTCGAGCCCGGTGAGGAAGTCGACGGTCATGCCGGCGACATGCGGTTGGGAGCCCGCGTCCACGAACAGCTTGATCCCATCTGTCTCGGTGATCGCGTCGCCCTCGCGCGACACGCTCTCCAGGCCCATTAAGTATTTGAAGCCGGCGCAGCCGCCGGCCTGGACCATGATGCGAAAGCCTTCCGCCGGCTCGCTGGCGCGGGAAAGAGCAGTCTTGATGGCGGCAACAGCGTTGTCGGTGAGCGTAATCATGGCTCCATTCTCCTCAGTCCGGGACCTGCTTGCGCATCAGGTTGCATGCACCGTGCCAAAGCGAAAAAATGTTTCAACACAGCGCGGCATCTCTGACACTGCGGTCGTTCTTGTGAGTCCATTGCTGCGAAGGTGTCGGCCAACCGACACGTACTGTCGGGTTTGTCGGGTCCGCCACGCGGGATGTTGGGCCTGAGTTGTTGGCTGAACTCACATTAAACCAATGACCATTACAGAAGACTTCTTCTGAGCTTGCTTCGGCGCAATTGGCACGGTTTTTGAAGCTCCACTGGCGAGGCGGCAAGAGACTGCCGATCCACAATCGTGTCGTGGGTGCCCTCGCGATCGATGGGGCGAAGCAAGGGAGCAACATGTCAGGACTGGGTCAGACACGCTTTGTTTGGCGAAGCAGCGCCGCCCGTGGCATCCGAATGACCGATTGGCCGATTGCGACAACACCCACAATCGCTCACCACCGCCCGGTGGCCACCGACCGGCTCGATGAGATTCCATCGGCATGTGCCTGCACGTGTCACTCGGGTCTCGCCGCTCCGATAGCACCCCCGGTTTTCGCGCGGGTGCGACGACGTGCGCACGCTGTCCAGCGACACTTTGTTCACGGGCCAGCAGCAGATCAGGGTCGAGCATTACGGCGCGCCCTATCGGCTGAAGATTCACCGGCAGGGCAGCTGATCCTCACACGTAGGTGGAAGCAGGGGTAAGACATGGACCAGCGCGAGAAACCGTCGCCGGACGAAATCCGGCGGGCGTGCGAAGACAATCCGAAAATCCGGGAGCATGATCTCGCCGCTCGATTGGGCATTTCGGAAGCGGAATTGGTCGCGGCGCATTGTGGTCACGGCGCGGTGCGCATCGAGCCGCGCGTCGATGATCTGCTGACCGGCCTCGAAGCGGTCGGCGAGGTGATGGCGCTCACCCGCAATGAAAGTGCCGTGCACGAAAAGATCGGCGTCTACGAAAAAGTGGTCACCGGCAACCAGCATGCCATGGTGCTCGGCGACGACATCGACCTGCGCATCTTCCCGAAAGCGTGGGCGTATGGCTTCGCCGTCGAGAAGCGCGAGGGAGCCGAGATCCGCCGCAGCCTGCAATTCTTTGATGCCACCGGCGAGGCGATGCACAAAATACATCTCAGGCCCGCCTCGAACCTGCACGCCTATCAGAATCTGGCGGCAGAGCTCGTATCCTCCGACCAGGAGCCGATCATATCGGTCGAGGCGAGCGGGGCGCGCGATAACGCAGTGAGTCCAGACCAAACCGCCACGGTCGACGACCTACGCGAGCACTGGAGCCGGCTGAGCGACGTGCATCAGTTCTACCATATGTTGAAAACACTGAAGCTCAGCCGCTGCCAGGCGATGCGTATGGCCGACGAGGATTACGCCTGGCTGCTCGACAATGATGCCGTTGGCGCCCTGTTCCAACAGGCGGCCGAAGACGAGATGCCGATCATGTGCTTTGTCGGCAATCGTGGTTGCATCCAGATCCATTCCGGCCCGATCAAGTCGGTCAAGCAGATCGGGCCGCGGATCAATGTGCTAGACGAGACCTTCCATCTGCATCTTAGGACCCATCACATCCGCGAGGTCTGGGCCGTGCGCAAGCCGACGAGGGACGGTCACGTCACGTCCGTTGAAGCCTATGGCGCCGACGGCAAGATGATCATCCAGTTCTTCGGCACGCGCAAGGAAGGCGAACGCGAGCGCAGCGACTGGCGGTTTCTGGCCGAGAGTCTGCCACGCGTTCCCGGTCCGACCGACAGGGATGTGTAGAGCCGGCAGGCCCGTAGGATTGAACCGGCCGCCATAGGGCTCGGCGCCACGTTCCGACAGCGGCTCGCGAGGAAATATAGGTCCATGTGCGATAGAGCTTGCCGTGTTAGCGCATACGCACGGTCAGGTGTGCACGCCGGAATTGACCGCATCGATACAGTCAGGCTCGTCGCCGGCCGGATCGCTGCGCACGAGTGCATCGCTCGTCTGACCGGAAATCCTTGCAGCGGCTACAACAACGCATATGCCATCAGCGCCGAACCGAAGCGGAAGCGCGGCCGGGTCTTGTCGGACCGCACCCGAACCTTGCGCTGGATCGCGTCGTTGCTCAATCCGGGCCGTGCGAGCGATCTCCTCGCTCGTCGACCGGAAGGCTGTGCAGCAGCAGCCAAGCCGAACAGCCCGATGTCGCGGACTCGACAAAACCGACCACGGATGTCGGTTGTCGGACGTTGTCCTAAGAATGATGGACAGGTGATCATCAGCGGCGGGCCTAGTGCAGGCTGGCATTGCTTGGTGCAGCGCCATGGGTACGCCTATCCGGCACGCGACTTGCTTCGACAATTTGATCAGCAGGGCATCAGCAGTGCGTCACGGAGCTCAGAGGTGATTGACCAGCCTCTCAACCCTAACGGGGATAAGCGGCGGCTTTGCTTCATGCCCGCAGCGCGGCGGAGATGCCCCTTCTGATCGACTTCGCAACCGATCTCATCCGCGCTGGTGCAGGTGGGCTGTATCAGGCGACAGAATCTAGAAGGCGCCCGACAAGAGACGTGCCCATGCTGGAAATCGACTTTATGAACAGCGGTGCAATCTCAATCGAGCCATGAACGCCAATGTAGAGAAAACAAAATGGCGACCAACCCCGTTCCAGATCATGTCCCGCCCGAAATGGTGAGGGACTTCAGCCTGTTTACATCGCCAGGGATGCCACCAACACCCAACGGGGATCCACACGCAGCTGTCGCTTGCGTACATGACGGGCCTCCGATCTTTTACTCCCGCTACAACACGCAAGATGGCCGGGGTACCTGGGTCATCACCCGTGCCGCGGACCAGCGGAAGGTGCTGCAGGACGCAGAGACTTTTTCCAGCCATCGCAGCATCTTCTCCTCCATACTGGGTGAAAACTGGCCGACGATCCCGCTTGAGCTCGATCCACCGGCCCATGGCGTCTTTCGCTCACTGCTCAATCCGCTGCTTTCGCCAAAGCGGGTGTTGGCTTTGGAACCGGCTGTCCGCGAACGGGCGGTCGAGCTGATCGAAAGGATCGCCGCGTCGGGCACAAGCTGCGACGTGATGAAGGATTTTGCCTTTCCTTTCGCGGTGAGCACCTTTCTTCGCTTTCTGGGGTTGCCCGATGACCGACTCGATACATTCGTCGGCTGGGGGAAAGATCTGCTCCACGGCGACGATAAGGAACGACCTGTGGCTGCCCGGACGATCGTGGCATTCATCGACGAACTTGCAGCCATGCGCCGCCAGGAGGCGGTTGACGATTTCATGAGCTTTATCGTGCAGGCACGGGTCGAGGGCCGCCGGCTGACGGACACCCAAGTCCGCGGCATCGGCGTGCTTGTCTTCGTCGCTGGGCTCGACACGGTCGCAGCAGCTATAGGCTTTGACTTGGCGTACCTCGCGCGCAACCTCAAAGATCAGCAATTGCTGCGGAGCGAACCGGACCGCATCCCGCTCGCAACCGAAGAATTGCTGCGGGCCTATCCGCCCATTCAGTTGATCCGCGTGGCTACGAAAGATATCGACTTCGAAGGCGCGCCGATCCGGAAGGGGGACTATGTTTCCTGCGCTACGATGATTGCAAATCGTGACCCGGCGGAATTCGAATGCCCCAACACTATCGATTTGGAGCGGGAGGACAACCGCCACGCAGCGTTTGGCTATGGTCCCCACCGTTGCCTTGGCTCACACCTTGCCCGGCGGGAGATTGTCATTGGCCTGGAGGAGTGGCTGGCGCGCATCCCGGCTTTCAGGATCAAGCAGGGTACGGCACCGATAACTTCTGGCGGCCATGTGTTCGGGATCGAAAAATTGATCCTGGACTGGTCTTAGGCCCGCCCCGAGCCGGGGCACAGACAATGGAGGCAGCGCCATGCGCATCATCGTCCAAAAGGCCAAATGCCAGGGTCACGCGCGATGCGCGGCGCAAGCGCCGGACATCTTCAAACTCGATGATGAGGGTTACATCCTGCCTGGTGACATTGAAGTTGCGGAAGGGGAGGAGCTGCCTGCATCGCGAGGCGCGCGATCCTGTCCTGAACGTGCGCTGGAACTCACTCGCCGACACTCTGAATCAGACGTCATTCAACCGTGAGTCTGGCGGGCTTGAATGGGGCCGACCATCTGGCCGCACTGGAAAGGACGGCACGCGACCTCTGTCCCAGGACGGTCCACGTCCCACTCCGCGGGTGCATTTCCGGCGCCAGTGTTCCCCATGAGGCGCAAACGGCAGGGCGGGGGCTCGCGAAACGCCTCTTCCAATCACAGAATTTGCGACAGAGCCGATGGACCAGACGAAAATTGCCGAACTACTCGACCGCGAGGCGATCGCGACTGCGTGTACCTGAAGAACTGCCCGACCCATGTTACGGCAGGCCGGATCTCTGCATGATTTGATAGGACAAACCAGGAGAACGCACCATATTTGCCCAACATTATGCCCGGCTCAGCGCCGGCCAATGGCCGCAGATCGAGCTGGAGAGGAGGTTCGACCAGCATGTGCTTGCCTGTGTGCTTTCACGCGCGCTCGAGGAGATCGAGGCCGGCGAGGCGACTGTGACGGAGGCAACCGGACTTTCGCGCGCCGAGCTGCGCGATGTCCTGTCCCGCTGTTTCCCTGCTATTCCTATCAACGCGTTTGCCTTGAAAGAGGTGAGCGAGCCCGAGCCGGATCTGGAGGAAGAACTGCTGCATGGACTGCTGTTGGCGCATGCCCGACCTGGCGACCCGACGAGCGCCCGCTTCGCCAGGATCATCGCCCGGCGTGCCATGCGCAATGACCACCTCTGGCAGGAGCTTGGCCTTTTTAATCGGACCGAGCTCGGCCGCCTGCTCGCCTCGCATTTTCCGATGCTGGCGGCCGGCAACACCCAAAACATGAAATGGAAGAAATACTTTTACCGCAAGCTCTGCGAGGCCGAAGGTTTTTCGCTGTGCAGCGCGCCCAGTTGCCGGGAATGCAATGATTTCGAAAGCTGTTTCGGCCCGGAGGAAGGCGAAAGCCGCCTCACACGGATCAAGGACGGCATCGCCTCGGATTGAGAGCCGCTTCGTAGATTGTACAGCGCCAGCGCTCGCGCCGCGCCATGTGTCTCTTGTCGAATGTCGACGGACACCTTCGGGGATTGAATGCTGTGCCTGCTGTCCGATTACTCGCCATGCTCGCTTCGGCGGGCGCCGTCATGATGGCGGTGCAGGATGCGACCCGCACCATCGCCGCCGAGCAACTGGTGTTCTCCGGGCCGTTGCTGCTCGCCTGCCTCGGGGTTGCGGCGCCTGGGCGGCCGCGGTTCACCGCCGTCATTGTTCGCGCTGGTGCACAGTTTCGCCTCGCTCACCCATTGGGGCGGCCAGATTGTCTCCGGCGCGGCCATCAATTTCGTTGCTGCCGGCTCCGCCATCATTCTCGGCCAGGTTCCGGCAGGGCGCGCGCTGGGGTTCCTGGAAGCTTTTCGAACTTTCTGGATCACGCCTCAACCGAATTGCGTGTGCTTGTTGGACAAATTAGGTCACTAGATTCGGATTTAGGATAGATTCAGGAGGCTTCGAATTTCTAACGCTCGCGACCTCGCAGGTCGTTCACGTCAGCACGAAGGCGTCTCTACGTGTCTTATTGGCAGCTATGCGCCTGATGTCGGTCATTGAAAGTTGATGGCCACCCCCCGAAAGCGGACGTCGCTCGCAACCAACCATGACGTGACGAGCTCACCCGTTTTGCTGGGCCCTATGCCTCAGCGCCTCGACGACGATGACATCGCCGGCGACAGTTGCCGCCGACTTTGATATGACAGGTGGTGCCAAGGCATTAGGGGGGAGCAGACTGCCGTCAGAACAGTTCCTTGGCGACCAATACCCCGGCCCCGGTGCGGGTGTTGCACTCAGCGACTCTAGAGGTTAATCCGGGGGCGAATGAAACCACCGGCTGAACACATCACTGACGCCATGGGCTCGATCGATAGACACGGAATCTATCTCGACTACCAAGCGACGACGCCGCTGGACCCTCGTGTCCTAGAAGCCATGCTGCCGCATCTAACTGCGTTGGGGAATCCGCACTCCAGTCGCCATGACCACGGCATCGCGGCGATGGCCGCGGTGGACACGGCGCGGGCGCAAGTCGCCGCCCTGGTCGGTGCTGAACCGGACGAGATCGTCTTCACCTCGGGTGCCACGGAGGCCGACAACCTTGCGATCAAGGGCCCGCTCGCTTCGTCCAGGCGGGACGGCGTCGTCACCTTGGCTACCGAACACCATGCCGTATTAGATGTGGTGCTGGCGACTGGCCGGAGAGGCGCCCGGTCGACGATCATCGGCGTGGACGGCGAAGGCCTTGTCGATCTCGATGCACTTGCGCAGACTGTGGACGAAGGGACGGCCGTGGTCAGCGCCATGGCCGCCAACAACGAGATCGGCGTCCTGCAACCCCTGGCGGAAATCTCCCGGATCGCGAAGCGCGCCGGCGCCTTATTCCACAGCGACGCGGCGCAGGCGATAGGCAAAGTTCCGTTCGACGTGGCCGAAACCGGTGTCGACATGGCTAGTATCTCGTCGCACAAGCTGTACGGACCGATGGGCGTTGGCGCCCTCTATATGTCCCGTGACGCGGGTCGACGCATCAGCCCGATCATCGAGGGGGGCGGTCAGGAGCGCGGCTTCCGCAGCGGTACGTTGCCGGTGGCGCTATGTGTCGGCTTCGGCGAGGCCTGCAGGATATCCGGGGAAGTGATGACGAAGGAGGCTGGGCTCCTGCGGGAGTTGCGGGCCGCATTCATGGAACGTCTGCGCGAGATCGGCGTGCGGTTCACGATCAACGGTACGATGGGCGAACGCTTGCCGGGAAATCTCAATCTCAGCTTCGACGGTGTGGACGCCGAGGCGTTGCTAATGCGCCTGCGCGGGAAAGTGTCGGTAGCTTCGGGTTCGGCATGCACTTCCGACAGCCTCGATCCCAGCCATGTCGTGATGGCACTGGGGTTTGGCTTGGAGCGCGCCGAAGAAGCCATCCGCATCGGCTTCGGACGGTTCACTACGCTCGACGAGGTGTTAACAGGCGCCGGGACGATGGCGGAAGCGGTGGCTAAACTGCGCCGAGTCGGCTACAACCGGACCAAAGGAGCTTAAGTCGATGAGCCTGTTGCCTTTAGCTGCCCAGATGGATGAGGACGCGCTCGAGGACAAGCTCGAAGCGGCCAAGGCTGATCTGGCGGATGAGTACGGTCAAAACCACAAATATCCCTGGATCATCGGCTTCTCCGGCGGCAAGGACAGTACCCTTGTCCTGCAGCTGGCGATGGAGATGCTGCTCGAGCTCCCGCCCAGCGAACGAAAACGCACGGTGCACGTCGTCTCGAACGACACCCTCGTCGAAGCCCCGGTTGTCGCCGACCTGGTTGACAGGACCTTGGACCGCATTTCTGACGCTGTGACGGCGATGCGCTTGCCCATAGTCGTGGCGAAGACGGCGCCCAAGGTCGACCAGACTTTCTGGGTCAACTTGATCGGACGGGGCTATCCGGCCCCAAGCAGGACCTTCCGCTGGTGTACGGACCGCATGAAGATCCAGCCGACATCCCATTACATCCGGAGTCGAGTATCTGAAAACGGCGAAGTCATCCTTTTGCTTGGTGTGCGCCGTCAGGAATCAGCGACTCGAGCGGTTAGCATGAGCCGGTATGATAACGGCGAGAGGCTGAATGACCACAACGACCTCAAAGGCTGTAAGGTGTTTCGTCCGATCGTGGATTTCTCCACCGACGAGGTCTGGACAACCCTGTTGCAACGTCGCCCACCATGGGGCGGCAGCCACCGCGATCTGGTGGCACTCTACAAGGATGGTCAGGGGGGCGAGTGCCCGCTGGTGCTCAGTAAGGAGGATGCTCCGTCATGCGGTACGTCGTCCTCGCGATTCGGCTGCTGGACCTGCACCGTCGTCGTGAAGGACCGGAGTATGGCCGGCTTCATCGAGGCGGGTCACGAGAACCTCGAACCACTTATGGATTTCCGCGACTGGCTTGCCGAAATCCGGAACGATCCGGCTCGCCGATCGGCGCGGCGCCGCAACGGCCAGACGACGTTCCTTGCCGACGGCTCATTGGTCCCGGGACCGTTCACGCCGACCGCGCGTCGGGAAATTCTCGATCGCCTGCATCAGGTCGAACGTGCCACCGGCCGCACCCTGATCACCGCCGCCGAGATCGAGGCGATCAACCGCATCTGGGCCGAGGACGCCGCCGCCGTCGTCGCTTCTGTCGAGGCTAGCGCTCTTGAGGCGGTTTCGTGAAGCCGGCGCTGCTCCGTACGCCCGCCGGTCGGGAATTGCTGCAGCGACTGTCCACCGAACGGGGTGTTGATCCCACGATCGTGGATGACCTGTTGGACGCCATCGATGAGCATGCCGGTATGCTACGCCGCCGCGGTCTCTTCCAGCGCTTCGATGCTATTTTCGACAAGGCCCGGGAATAGCATGCGCCTTAACGCCATCGGGCTACGCAACTGGAAGTCCTATCGTCGCTTCCGGTTGGACATTCCCTACGGTCGCGAAAAACCAGTCGCGCTGATCGAGGGTAACAACGGATCAGGGAAGACCAGCCTACTCGAGGCCTTCGTCCTGTGTCTCTACGGGCGGCTTGGCATTCCGCTGCTGGCCCGCGCTAATTCCGTCAGCCGTGTAGACCGGTCATATGAACGCTTCATGGAGCGTGCGCTGAACTCAGGAGCGCGCCAAGGGCGGGCGCAAATCGCGATTGAGATCACTTTCCAATCGGACGACAACGAGTACGTCATCGAGAGGATCTGGCATTTCGTTGACGGCGCCCTGCGCAAGAACGACGAGGAAGTGCGCATCTTCCAAGGGGCCGACCGCATAATCCTTGCTTCCCCCGACCCCGAAGACGACGAGCGGTTCGTCCGGGACTTCGTCGATCAGAACATCCTTCAGAACAATCTTGCGGGCTTCTTCATCCTAGACGGTGAACACCTCGAGCGCATGGCGAGCATCAATATGGACGGCCAGGTCAAGACGGCGCTGGAAGCCGCGATCGGGATCGACCGGCTGCATCGCGCCTCGGCTGACCTTCGCACCTATGCGCGGGAGCGGCGCCGCAACCTTCCCGACAACGCGGCTGCCACGGCCGAAGCCCGGCTCGCGCTTAACAATCTGGGGCGCGAGATCGAGGAACGCGCGACGTCGGTGGAACTGCTTCTGGCGGTCATCGGGCCGTTGCGGGAGCGGCGTGATGACGTAGTCAGCCGTATCGGCCGCCTGCACGGCGACAGCTACCGTGCGTTCAAGACGCATTTCGAGCAGCGCGAAAGCGTGATCCGGGAACGAGACGCTCTCCGCGATGAACTGCGTCGTTTGCTGAGCGGCGAGCTCGCACAGGCGCTGGCCGGCGAAACTCTCAGGACTGCCGCACTAGAGCGGATCGAGGCTGAGCATAAGGCCGCGCAAGTCAAGGGGGACGAGGAGCGGAACCTGAACCGCGCCTCGGAATTCGTGGACCGCGTCTCGCGCCACACGACGGTGACGGACGATGTCGCCCGTGCTCTCGCCCTGGCGTGGCGGGAGATGTGGGGAAATCGCACCGCGGATGCCGGCGGCCCCCTGCTCTCGCATTTGGGCGAGACAGATCGCCTTTCCGTGGCGGAGCATCTCCGTAAGTTGTCGTCGGTCAGTGCCTCCGACATCCGGGATCTCGCCCGCGCGGTTTCTAGGGCCGACGAGAGAATTGGCCAACTCGATCGCGCCTTAGGCGAGCAGAAGGGTACGGACGACGAGTCCAAGTCGTTGGCGGAGGAGTTGAACGGAATCCAGGAAGAACTGGCCCGCGCGGAAGCCCGTCACGCGATGGAAGCTGCCGCGTTGCGGGAGTTGGAGGACAGGCGTTCATGCGAGGAGCAACAGTTGGCGGCGGTCTCGCTGGGCGAGAGCGGCAACGCGGTGGCGCTCAAACGGAGCGCCGCGGCGGACCGGGCCGCCGATCTGATCGACGCTCTTGCCGACGCTGCCGTTCCGCAAAACCTCGATGCGCTGTCCGCCGAGATTACCGACGCCTATCGCTCGATGGCGCACAAGACTGTGGTCGAACAGATCAAGGTCAACGAGGAGGGACGTGTTACACTGCTCGACCGGTCCGGACGGGATCTGCATGAACTCGACGCCAGCGCCGGCGAAAACCACATCTTCACGCTGTCGCTGATGTCCGCTCTCGCCCGCCTAGCCGCGGACTTCCCCATCATCATGGACAGTCCGTTCGCGAGGCTCGACGCCGAACATCGCCGTAGGGTAATCGGCCATTTCACGGAAATGGACCGACAACTCGTCCTTCTTGTTCATCCGGCCGAGCTTCATCCCGGCGAGCTGGCGCTTGTGACACGACGGAGCGGCGAATCGCTGAAGCTGCCTTCGACCGAACGCCTGCCAGTAACGGGAGCGGCATCCTGATGTCGGCGACAATGGTAGAATTCACGCGCGGTGACTTCAGAACGTCGCGCTATGCCGACGAACTGAACAGCCGATTTCAGGGCTTCCTAGGTCTGCCGCATCGATATGGGCCGGCAAGGCTCGCTCTGGGTCGGTCGCTAAGTATTCCCCAACTCCCCTCCTTTGAATTGGGCAGCATGGGTTACGGCAAGCCGATCAAGGGCGAGCAGCTGTTCGGCCAGGGTATAGAGCTGGCAACGTGGATCACCCTGATCTCGGAGCATGACGCGAGGTCGGGCGAAGCGATGACCCGCAAGCGAATGCAGTCCTTGGCGGCATCGCATTGGCAGCGCGGCATAACGCTGCTGTGGGAAGACTGGAGAGCCAGCACCGGGGATTTCGACACGTTCGTTGGGCGCTTGGTCGGCATGGCCCGTCTATAATCAATTCAGGCGGCCACCAGGATTTCGTTGATGCGCTTCTCCAACTCCTGAGGCCGCCGACCGGACTTCTCCATCATGGTGGCGAGGAACCAGCGGATGTCGCCCACCGTGTCGAATCGCCTGCTCAGCCTGCCGATGAGTCGCTTCGTATCCACGAACCTGAGAAGCCAACGCCACTTGTCCTCGTCCGGACCTGGGGACGAGTCCACGATGGCGTCGAGAAGCGGTCGGACAGCCGCGGCAGCCGCCAGGCCGTTCTCGTGCGTGAAAGCCTCCAGCTCCTTCTCGCACTCGGCTTCGAGCTCTTCGGCGAGCTTGTGCACTAGGTGGTTCGACGCGCGATTGATGCCGGCCACATGACACGCCACGAAAAGCCGCTGCACGAGCAGGAGGTTCTCAATCTCTACCAACGCACGCTCGAGCGCCGCCCTGCATTCCGCCTCGGTCCCTTTTCCCGATCGTGTGAAGGACTTCACTAGATCGGCCATTAGGTCGGGCTCCAGCAGATAGGCTTCGATCTCCCAACGGCGGGTCGTATAGAACTCCTCGTTCCACGTCGCCGCCTCGAAAACGGCATCATCGAGCGCGAAGAGGTTATCCCAGTCGCGGTGTCGGAAAAGCCAGTCCCGGTCCACGAAACCGAACGCAGGGATCTTGTCCACCTCACGACTCTTTTTGACCGCAGCGGCCACCGCGGTGCATCCTGAGCCCTGCACGAGGTCGTTGGCCTGGACGAAATCGACGCGGTCCATGTAGCTAGCGAACCAATACCGCTCGAACAGCCGCAAGTCGTCGACGCCTTCGAGCACGATGCGTGGCAGGCCTAGATGGGTAGCACCGATCTGCCGTTCGTCGTCGAACTCGTCGAACATGACTACATTGTCAGTCATCGTCCGACCTGAACTTGGGTTTGACGAGACAGCCGCTCTTGAAGAGCCCGTCCTCGACGGTCTTCGGAGCCAGAAGCCGCATCGAGTCCGTCTGGTGCGAGGTCAGCACGAAACTCAGACCGTCGCGCTCTTGCGCCCAACTCTTGAGGATGTTGATGAGGCGACGGCGCATCACGGTATGCAGATGCTGTTCGGTCTCGTCGATCAGCACGATCGTTGAACCGGTCATGTGTGCGGCGATACGGATGGCCAACTGGACCAGTTGCCGTTCGCCGCTGCTGAGCTGGTCGAGCCGATGATGGTCTCCGCTCGCGGTCTCCACGGGGATCGACAGTTCGTTGCGATCAACGGCGCCGAGACGCTTCGTTCCCTTGAACACAACGTCGTTCACGATCTCCCGGCAGATCTTTTCCCGGTCGTCGCCGAGCCAAGCGAACCACACGAGCAGGTTCTCGATGGACTCGGCCCAGTTCGTGCCGTCTGGACCGAACAGATGGGTGGGCGAATAGCCCAGGGATTTGGGACGCACGATGGAGCGGTTTTCGTGCGGCGGCCGACGCAGGCCTCGGTCGGAATGGAAATACAGCACCGTCGGCAGGGCCATCGAGGTGCCCCAAAGCGACAGCGGATGCTGGTCTAGGCTCTGGATTATCGCCTCGGCGAATTCGAGCGCCAGCGGGGAGGACGAGTTGGATCGCTCGACAGGGCCGTAGCCGAGCCTTTTGCCGTAGAAAAGCAGTTGCTGGTCCTCGTACACTCCGATGCGCTCGCACTCCTCGGGTGTCCAAAATTTCAGCGGTTTGTCCGCCCCCGCCACCATCGAGATCAGGTGCATAACCGACCGGCGCCCGTCGTCAAGCTGGACCAGCGCGTCGAGCTGGATCGCGCCTTTTCCGCTATCGAGCGCCTCGTGGCCGTAAGCCTCGCTTGTGCGCGCCCGCAGCAAGGACATAGCGCAGTAGATGGCGTCGAGAATGGTGGTCTTGCCCGCGCCGTTCTTTCCCATGATCAGGAAGACGTTGGTGGGGTTGCCTGTCGGATCCAGGAACGGGACGAACGTCTTTCCCCGCAAAGGGCCGACGTCGACGGTAGAAATGCCCACCAGAGAGAATTTGGTCGGTCTGTTCATGTGTGCCTCGAATTGGCCGCGGCTACGGCTCGCTTCACATCGGCGACGTCCACACGCGCGCCGTGTGCCCGGAGAATCGGTCTCCCGGCCAGCTTAATGAGCATGTCGCCACGCATCATCAAGTCTTCGGCGCCGGACTCGTCAAGAATGATCCTAGAGTCCGAGGACTTTTGGACCGTCAACGCGATGCGACTGGGTATGTTGGCCCTAAGCAGACCGGGGAAAGTAGCTGCTTCCGGTCGCTGGGTCGCCAGCAGAAGGTGGATGCCGACAGCCCTGGCCTTCTGCGCGATGCGGACCAGTGGCTCTTCCGCACCGGTGCGCGACATCAGAAAATCGGCGAGCTCGTCCACAACGACCACCAGCCGTCTCATCGGACTGCCGGCGGCACGTGCCTCCGCAATGTTCCGGGCGCCGAATTCTCTTAGACGCTCCTGTCGCGCGTCCATCTCCTCGACGACGGCACGCAGCATTTCCACGGCAGCCCCCATCTCGGTAACGACCTTTTCGCCACGCAACAGTTTGAGCCCGTCGTACTCCGCGAAGTCTACACCTTTCGGGTCGATCATGAGCAACTCGGGCGGGTTGTCCGAAGCCAGCATCGACAGAAGGATAGCGTTCATGCAGACTGACTTGCCGCTGCCGGTGGCGCCAGCCACGAACATGTGCGGCGCCTCGACGAAGTCGAACACGACGGGTTCGCCGATAACGTCGACGCCTGGGCATACCGCCAACGCCGCATTGGAGGACATGAACGCCTCAACCAGCGGAGGCCACGGCACGTCGCGCCATGCGCCGGACGGCCGGGGAATGTCGAGCACGACCCGCCGCTCGCCGGGTTCGCGGCCGAAAGCGATCGTACCCGTACCCAGACCGATGGCGAAGGCCAGATCCTCGAGGCCGCGGCGAAGTCTGTCGTAGTCCTCGACGCCGCCCAAGGTCAGCCTGTGACGAGAGAGGCGGGGTCCTGAAATGGGCTCGCCGATCGGGTTCGCGTCCACGCCGATCTGCTGTAGTCCCTTCTTGAGGATATCGAACTGTACGTCACCCTTGTTGGTCGAGTGATCGTCGTCGACCGACGGCCGGAAGTAGAGGCTGTCTAGGAGGACATCGTGGAAACTTGTACCCGGCAACCAGCTTTCGTGCAGCAATTCCATACCACGACGCGCGTGGCGCTGCAGCACCTCGACATACAGGTCGTGGTTCTCGAACAGGTCCTCGTCCCGGCGAAGGGACAATAGCAGCGCGAAAGCGTCGTCGTAATCGGGTTCTTTCGCGCGACCGGTTATCTGCTCCAGATGCAACTCGCTCGGCGACTTCGGCATGGCCTTGTAGCGCTCGTCCGGTTCGTCGCTTTCCTGTAGGGAGCGGGCGATGGCGATGCGGACAATCCACCAGTAGACGCCGCGCCTGCCGTCCTGCATCAGACCGTCGTCGATAATGCGCTCGAAAAACGCGCGCTCCTCGACGGTGAAATAGATGCTGTCCTTCATAGCTCTACCGGCATCAGCTTGGCGGTCTCGCCGCCCTCGTTGTCGATGCGGTATCGGCGCCGGATATGCTCACCGAGCAGATCGTCGGCGATCTCGGTGAATTCGGTGTCGGTCGGCAATAGGATGAGAGGCGCGCCAGCCTCCGGAAAATAGTCACGCATCAGGAGGTTGCGGTTGGTGCCGTCGATACGGCCCAGGGGCGTGTCGACGATCACCGGGATGGATCGGGCGGCCTCCTCCTTCAGCGCCCAAAGCATCGACATGGCGATGAGTTGGCGCATGCCTGCCGAGATGCTGTGGCGCGAGACCTCCTCGCCGTCCTGGTCGAAGTAGCTCATGATGAATTGTCCGTCGAGGCGGACGCTTTTCACCAATTCACTGGGCGCGAGCAGGATGGCCACCTTTTGGTTCACCCGATCCTCCACGGACTGTCGGATGCGTGAGCGCCGCAGCTCCAGGTAGCGTTCGAGGGCGCGCTTAGCCCGGAGAGCGAACCGATAACCTTCGTCCAGCTCCATGGAGACTTTGTACTCCTTCATCTCCTGGGCGGCGCGTTCGTCGTGGCCAACGGCTTCGTGGGCAAAGCCCTTTTCGTCCACCAGTGCCTTGGCTGACCGCTGCATCGCGTCGCGAATCGCTTCTCCGATCCTAGTAATCTCGGCGGTGATTTCCTCATACCGCGCTCGAGCCTCGTCGGTGCTCAGCTCCGCTTCGTCCAGCTCCTTGCGCAATCTACGCGTCTCGGTGACCAGTTCGCGCATGCGACGAAGTTGCGCACGCTCCTCGGCGAAGTCGGCGGCTCCGCGGCTTCTCCAGACTAGGAACCGGTCGCGCAGCGCCTTGGTCTTCTTGGCGCTTAGCGACGCCAACACCGGATGCTGATCGCCGGACACAACGCCGAGCGTTCGCAACGATTCCCTAATGTCGTTCTGCAGGTCAGTCTGCTGCTTGGCATTCAGCGTCACCGGATCCTCGATCGTGGTGAGGCTGCGTACCGTCATGGCCGGTAATTCCGCATGTAATCTCCCGGCCAGGCTCGCGTCGGCCGTGGTCTGGCGGTCCAAAACGGCGAAGGCCTCATCCACAAGGTGTGGCTGGGTACGGAAGACGATCTCGAGCGGCAGGCGTTCCGCTAATTCGTCTGCCAGGGTCTGACATTGGGTTGCCAGGACTTCCAACCGGTCGTGGAAGCGCTTCGCCTCGCTTTCCGAAAGGGTGCCGCTGCGCAAACGTTGCCGTTCCCCATCGAGCCGAGCGCGCCTCGCCTCCAGATCAAGCAGTTCTTCCTCGGCCGCCACCCGTGCTCGCGCCTGGACGGCCTCGTTGGCGCGAGCCTCTCGGGCGGCGTTTTCCGCCTCAACGACGCTTTTCATGACGTCGACAGGCAAACGCGCCCGGCTTCGGCGGTTGGCGTCGTCGTTCACCTTATCGATCAGGTGTGCTACGAAGTGCAGCCCCAAAAGACGTTCGATCTCGCCGGCCTCGCGTCCGATCTCCGCGTCGGCGAGCGACTGCACCTGTTCGCCGTCAAAAAAGAAGAAGGGCACCAATTCGCGCGGGAGCATTGCCTGCAGCGCGTCCTCCGCAGCGTTGCCATCAAGGGGCGAACTTACCGGGCCGAATTCGACCAGTTCGGAGTATGCCGAAAAGCTCTTCTGGCCAACGAAAGTGCGGCGCGCCCGATGCACCACGCCGCCTTCGGTCCAGCACAACGACACGCTAGCACGGTTATGCCCCTGCTGCCGCGCGGTCTTGTTGAACACCCCGGACCAACGTCCGGGCTGGCCCAGAACATATTGCTTATCTGTAAGCGCGGTGCGCGAGAAGCCTACCCGCCGCAGAGACTCGTCCTGCGCGCCCGCGAAGAGGAGTTTCGCGCTGTTGAGCAGGCTAGTTTTTCCGGCGCCGTTGCGCCCCTTGATGAGCACTATGTTGCGCTCACCATCCTGCGTCTCGGACAGGTCCACCGAGCAGGTCCCGTTATAGGCGAACATATTCTCGATATCGAAGGAAACGAACTTCAATCCTTCGACCCCAGCCCGGCTGAAATGACTTCTTCGACCCTTCGGGCCAAGCGCGACTTGGCGCTGCGGGCGGACATGTTCGGGAATTCGCTTTCGAGATCCAACAACGCCTGCACGGTCACCGGCGGTAGCTCGAACTCGCGGGACACCCGCTCGATCAACTTGTCCTCTGCTTCGGATATGTTAGACATCTTAGCCCCCGTAGCACCCAATACCACGAAATCCTTATGTTGTATGAATTTTCAGACCGAAGGGGCATACAATGGCTTCAATATTTTTCTGATGGTTAGCAGCTCTCGTCGGCCGTTTCAGTGTCCGGTGACCGGCTGACGGCCACGAGTTCGCCTGTGGCGTGCCAGGCTTGCTCGAGGAATTCACCCCTGCGGTATTCTTGCCGCTGGAGCACCATTGATGAACGGCAGCTATTCCATTCGGCACGTTCAACAGCCGACAGTCCACTGTCGGCCCCACAGCCGCCGGGCTGCAATGCGCCTCATGCACGAACATGACGTAATCGCGGGAGGGGTGGCCACCAAAGCTGTGGCGGCGATGTTCGGAGCTCTAGCCGGCTGGCTGTCCCCCGATAGGATGAAGAACGGGCTCACGATGGACACCGGGCCCAGGCATCGAACGGAGGACAGCCATGGAGCAGTATATCGGTCTCGACGTATCTATGAAAGAGACGGCAATTTCGATCCGGCAGGACGGCAAAAGGATGTGGCGGGGCAAGTGCGCGTCCGACCCGCAACTACTCGCGGCGCTGATCCGCAAGCGCGCACCCGATGTGCGGCGGGTGGTATTCGAGACGGGGCCGCTGTCGGTGTGGTTCTACCATGTGCTGATGGCAGAGGGGCTGCCGGTGATCTGCATCGACGCGCGGCATGCCAAGGCAGCGCTCGACATGCCGCGAACAAGACCGATGCGAACGATGCCGATGGCCTGGCACATCTGGCCGAGGTCGGCTTCTACCGAGAGGTTCGGGTCAAAGGTTTCGACAAGCATGCTGATCCGCACGCTGATCACCGCGCGGCGCCAGCTTCTCAAGATGCGTTTGCAGATATCCAACCAAATCCGCGGATTGATGAAGACGTTCGGCCTTGTCGTGCCCAAGGGCGCCGGCAGCGTGTTCGCAACGTTCACGATCTTCTGCAGGGCGAAGCAAAGCTGGCGCGCATCGTCGTGCCAATGCTTAGGGCATGGAGTGATATTCGATACCAGATAGCAGAGCTGAGCAAGCAACTGGCCGCGATGGCTCGTGAAGACCAGCACTGCCGTCTGCTCATGTCGGTGCCCGGTGTCGGCACCGTCACAGCCACCGCCTTTGCCGCGGCCGTGGAGGATCCGGCGACTTCAGGAACTCGCGCGCCGTGGGCGCATGGGTAGGCCTGACCCCGAGACGCTACCAGTCCGGCGAAGTCGATAATAACGGCCATATCTCGCGCCGTGGCGACAATCAGTTGCGCGGACTGCTATACGAAGCGGCCGCGGTCATCCTGAACCGGTCGACGGATACCAGCACCCTGCGAACCTGGGCGTTGGAGCTCAAAGAACGGCTCGGCTTCAAACGAGCCGCCGTGGCCCTGGCGCGCAAGCTGGCAGTGATCATGCATGCGATGCTCCGGTGCTGTTCGATCCGCACGGAGGAACGCCCGCCGCCGCCTGATCCTGCAGAGGCTCGACCACGACGATTTTTTCGGGCCATTCAACCAATAGCGTTCTTACAGGACGCACCGAGCCGTCCCTGCCGGGACGTGGCTGGGATTATTCCGCGAAGCGGGAAGCAACTGCCTCGTTAAGCAGATTGCGCAACGAACATAGGAAGATCTCACCTGCGAAACTCATCCTGCGGCGATCTTTGCATCGACCGCGTAGACGACCCTGTACCCCGCATACGAACGAACGAACATGGACAGAAAGGACGACTGGCTTGCACTCACCCCCTTGACGGCCGAGCGATTAGACGACCCGCTTCGCGGGAGGGGCGCCTCGGCCTGAGCTGGCGCGACTGCCATTTGACTTGAGCGGGTAGAGGCGTCGATCTGACCATGGAGTTCCCTTCAACGAGAGGAACTCGCCATGGCTACCCTGTCGACCGATGCACCAATCTCTCCGCTTCGCTAGCGCATGCAGCACGACATGCTCATGTGTGGCCTGGGCTCCCATACCCAGCAGAACTACGTTCGTCACGTCCGGCGCTTCGCTGTGTTCCTTGGCCGCTCGCCCGACACGGCGACGGCTGAGGACATCCGTCGATTCCAGCTGCATCAGCATGAGAGCGGCGTCGGCCCTGCGACGATCAATGGCGCGGGGTCTCGGCACTGCGGTTCCTGTTTCTCGTGACGCTGAAGCGTCGGGATCTGGCGCGTGCGCTGGTGATCATGAGGTATCAGCGCAAGCTGCCCGAGGTGCTGAGCGTGGAGGAAGCGGCGCGGCTGCTCGAAGCCGCACCCGGCACCAAGTACAAGGCCGCGCTCGGCGTCGCCTATGGCGCGGGCCTGCGCGTGTCCGAAGTCGCGCACCTCAAGATCGACGACATCGACTCGACACGCATGCTGATCCGCGTCGAACAGGCAAGGGACGCAGGGACCGCAACGCCATGCTCTCGCCGCAACTTCTGGAACTGCTGCGGCTGTGGTGGCGCGAAGGCAGGCAGCGCGGGGTGATGCTCCCCAATGGCTGGCTGTTCCCGGGGCGCAGCTTCACCGCGCCCGATCTCATCGAGGCAATTGCACCGCGCAGTCCAGGAGGCAGCCGAAGTCGCCGGCATCCGCCAACGCGTCAGCCCTCACACGCTGCGTCACAGCTTCGCCACCCACCTGCTCGAACAGGAGGTCGACATCCGCGTCATCCAGGTGCTGCTCGGGCACAGCAAGCTCCATACGACCGCGCTCTACACCAAGGTCTCGACCCGGACGATCCACGCGGTCGCAGGGCCGCTCGACCGGCTGATGGCGCTAATGGAAGGCAAGACGCCGCCCGGCTGAGCCGCGCACATCTCTGTTGAGGTCGCCGACATCTTCCGTGCTGCCGGCCCCGCCTATCGGGCCGCCCATGCAGGTCACCTGAGCCTCATCCAGCTCAAGGTGATGTCGGCGATCGAGCATGCCGCACCGCGGCGCTCGGCGGTCACGTCGAGGCCTGCGAAGACTGCGGCCAGTGGCGCATCGCCTCGCGGCCGCGCGTATATGGCTCGCCGAGCGGGAGGCCGACCTGCTGCCGGTCGGCTACTTCCATGTCGTGTTCACGCTGCCGGCCGAAGTCGCCGAGATCGCGTTCCACAACAAGGCGCTGGTTTATGACCTGCTGTTCAAGGCGGCATCGGACATGCTGACGATCGCGGCCGATCCCAGGCATCTCGGCGCGCGCATCGGCATCACCGCCGTGCTCCACACATGGGGATCGGCGATGACCCACCATCCGCATGTCCACATGATCGTGCCGGGCGGCGGCATCGCGCCGGACGGGAGCCGCTGGATATCGTCGCGCCCGGCCTTCCTGCTCCCGGTCAGAGTACTGGGCAAGTTGTTCCGCCGCCTGTTCCTCACCCGGCTGATCGCGGACAAGAAGGCCGAGGGCTTGGCGACGGGATCTGATCCCGGGGGTTCTTCCTCGTTCAACCTCGCCGTCCTCTTTTTGCGAACCAGCGGGTTGCCGGTCACCTACATACAGTAGTCCAGGGGCGAAACAGGGTCAGCGGGAACGCAGCGAATCAAGGCTTAGGAACCCATTTTGCGTAAAGGCTCTTCGATGCCGTGGGAACCGTCTTGGCGTCAACGAGAGCGACGAGCGAGCGGAACCGCTTCTCGCAGCCGCTGTTCGAGTTGATGCGACTTGCGACGAGGGTCGAGGCCTTCGGTAGATCCAGCATCAGCTTGACCTCGTTTGGCGAGAACGACTTGACCATCTCATTGTAGGATGGCGACGCCGCGTTCGAGACGCCGTATGAGTTGCCAGTCGCTGCCGTCACGACTGCCTCCACAAAAGTGGCCTGCGCTGTTTCCGGAACGCGGTTTTTCCGCGACAGCTTGAGGAGCCGATCGGCGAAGGGCGGCTCGTTGTGGAAGTTATCCCAGCCATTGTGCACACTTAAGAGCTTCCTACTCGCTGATGTGAAGATACTGTGAACCTCGGCTTCGCTCAGCAGCGACAACTGGCCCAGCGTCTCGAAGAACTGCAGCGAAGCCTTCTGACGGGCTTCGTCGCCTTTTGCCTTATAGTCCTGGTGTCGATCCACCAGCGCCGACCTGGTCCGGGGGCTAAGGTCGTTACTGAACGATTCGCAGATTGCGATGGCGTTCAGGCGGGCTTGCTCTCCCGACGCTGGATCACAGTAGATGCCGTGTAACATGACGAAGATCAGCTCGCGCTGGGCCTCGAATGTTTCCTGGATACGGCGTTCCCATTCTTGTCGTTGATCCTTCTTGAACTTCGTTGCTTTCAGCGCAGCGAGCAGGGACTTTGTGTCCACCCCCTTAGGGTTGTGGGCGCTCGAGAGCGCATGCTTCTGGCAGCGGCTTAGGAAGCTCAGGAACTCGTCTTCGTCGACCGTCCCCGCAGCTGGGTGTGCGATAGAGAAACTGTTGCGTGTGGCCCTGCACTGGTCGAGGAAAAAGAAGTCGTCGTCACCGATCAGGTTGAGCTTACGGCAGAGGTCGAGCAGCTCGGCGTCCTTGAGGTCGAGGAGCGTGTCCTCGTCGAAGGACTTGTCGTCGAGGATCTGAGGGACGACGTTGATGCCGAACCGTCGCACCTTGTCACGCAGTTCCACCACGGCCGCGTTCCAAACGTAGTTGATGGCTGCGTCGAACAGACCGCTGGCGACGGCGACACACATTTTGACGATCCGCTCATCGCGCAGGTGCGGAGGGATCTTGTTGATCAGGCGTGGGAGCTGGGACCAAGCATGGGCGATCTGGTCGTCCTCGGCGAGCACATTGCGGGGGACTCCCAACGCGGCGGTAAGTTGGGCTAGCATGGGCGAGGAGAGAGGGGTCACGTCGGGCAGTGTGACGGCGGGCAGGTCGGTCTTTGGCTTAACTAGGACGTTGCTCATACCTACTCCTTGCATCGACGAGACCATCTCGCACCATCGGTAGTCTTTAGCCGAAACAGAGTGAGGTCAGCCGGCGCGTGCGGCCTTTGTGCGATTACGTCCACCTGCCGCTCTTTTAACGGTACGCACGGAGACGGCTTTGGGAGCCACGACGTCGCCGAGCCGCTCTATACGGAGGGGCGCGCGCGAGGGAAGGCGAACGACGAGTTCGAGTTGCCCCCCGATCGCCTCGACGTAGCTTTTAAGAGTAGACAAGTACATGTCGGCTTGTTTCTCGATCTTCGAGACCGAAGGCTGCTTGATCTTGAGGACCGAAGCGATTTCGGCCTGGGCCTTTCCAGCGGCACGCCGCAAATCGCCGAGACTCTCGACTTCTCCCCTTAAGTCTTCGAAACGCGCGTCGACCCGCTCCCGACGATCCTCGGGGAGCGCAGCGATTAGGTCGTCAAGCTTGCGTCCCATCACTTCTTCTCCTTCTTCGCCGCCGCCAAACGGTCGAGATGCCCTTGATAGCGCTTGTCCGCCTTGGCGATCAGACTTTTATAGAAGCGCTTCTCACTCACGCCCCACTTATCGCCGGCGACGAGCAGGATCGCCTTCCGCTTCCGGTCGAATGCGAACGCAACCCGCCAGACACCATCATCAGCGTCGAAGCGAAGTTCTTTCATGTTCGCGAACGACGAGTCATTCAAGGTATCCGCATGCGGTCGCCCCAGCTGGGGCCCGAACACACCGAGCAGCTTAGCCGAGGCCAATAGCTCATCTTGGACTGTCTGGGGCAACGCCTCGAACTCCCCATCGAACTCATCGCCAAAAACGACTTCCCAAGTCATATATAGCTCCTAGGCTATGTGGTCAACATCACACCAGCGGTCAGTTCCTCGGCGCTGAAAGCAATGCGGGAAAAGATCAGGGACTTGCACATCCGCCGACAGACGCAGCTCTCGTTGAACGACATCGCCCGGCTGATCAATCCGCTCCTCAGGGGGTGGATCAGACGCGCGCAAGCGTTTCCGCTACTCGCCAACAGCATCAAGCTGCCGAACGATAGTCTGCGGCCGAAACAAGGTACGCGCGGTCGACGATAATCCGGCCGCCGTTGACACGACTGGCAATTCGCGACCTGTCTGCGCTATCGAGCGGCATCGTCACCGGCGTTCTGACGGGCATGGCCGGCGCGTAGCTGTCGCTTGCCCAGAATCCCGGCTTGTCGTGAAGGATATGACCGCCAGCAAGGGTTCCATCGCGCCGGCAGCGCTCATCATCGCCAAATAGAAACCGGTGCCGGCGAGGTTCGCGTGTCTGGCGGCGAAGGTCGCCATCCGCCCGGAGGTGAAGCCGGCGAGGCGCTGGCGCTGGTCGATGCGTAATCATGCGGAGGATCGCGCCGCGCCGTGCATGCGACTGCATCTCTCGTCCCGCTGCGCTGCTGAGGCCTCTTCTGTCAGGCGGTCTAGGTTTCGCGCTTCGGGCCGAGCAGGAACACTGTCAGGGCGGCGAGGAACGTGGCAACAGCACTGTAGGCAATGGCACTGGTAATCCCGGCATTGTCCACCAATAGTCCGCCGAAAATCGCGCCGGCTGCGATTGCCACTTGGAAAGCTACGACCATCAGCACACCGGCGCTTTCGGCGTGCTCGGGGACGGCCCGCCGCACCATCCACGTCTGCAATCCTACCGGCACCGCGCCGAAGGCAAAGCCCCACGCGGCAACCGCAATCGCCGAGGCCAAGGCCGATGCTCCCGCCGTCAGCAGCGAAACAGCGGCTATCGCTATGAGCAGCGGTGCAAGGGCCGCGACTGCCTTGAGACTGTACTCGGCCAGAAGCCCGCCGGCCAAATTGCCGAAGAATCCGCCGATGCCGAAAGCAAGCAATACAAGCGAGATCGTTTCGACATCCAGTGCGGGAATCTTCTCGAGGAAGGCACGAATATAGGTGATTCCGGCGAAGTGGCCGGAAGCGACCAACAGGACGACCAAAAGCGCAACTTTGACCATCGGAATCTTAGCCACATCCAGCAGGCTGCGGACGCTAGCCACTCCAATCGGAGGCAGCCTCGGAATGGTTATGAGTTGCACCAGCAGTGTAGCGGCGCCGCCGGCTGCGGCGAGCATGAAGGCGCTTCGCCATCCCCAGATATCGCCCACATAAGCGCCAATTGGAGCTGCGCAAACGGTAGCCACGGAAACGCCGGTGAGGATGACCGACATGGCGCGCGGCAGGAGGTGGCTTGGAACGAGCCGCATCGCCAGTGCTGCCGACATCGACCAGAAGCCGCCGAGCGCTATGCCGAGCACAACGCGTGCAGTGAGGAGAACCGCCAGCGACCACGCGCCGGCCGCCAGAACGTCCGACAGTATCAGCAGCAGTGTCATCGTCCACATGACGATCCTGCGGTCCAGGCGCTTTGTGATGATGGCCACCGTCGGCGCCGAAATGGCCCCGACGATAGCGGTAGCCGTCATCGCCTGTCCAGCCGCTCCCTCGGTGATACCGAGATCATGCGCGAGCGGCGTGAGCAGGCTGACAGGAAGAAACTCTGCCGTCACCAGACCGAAGGTACCCAAGGAAAGCGAAATGACCGCACCCCATGCGGGACCAGACGGTGGGACGGGCCTTTCTGGGTCGTGCAGAACAGCGTCCACAACGCCTGCCGCGGATTGGGTCATGAACGAAGTCTCCACTTTGATGCAATGCAACCTGATGTTGGCTGCCTTGACCCAAATTTAAAAACACAAGCGCATTTCCCGGCGGCGTTGCACGGAGGAGGGGATGTTCATTGCTTCGCGATATTTTGTGACGGTGCGGCGCGCAACATCGATGCCGGTTTCCTTCAGCCGGACAGCGATGTCATCGTCGGAAAGCACGTCACCGTGAGATTCTGCGGCAATCATCGCTTTGATCCGATGGCGGACAGCTTCGGCGGAGTGCGCATCGCCGCCTTGGCAGGACGCGATTGCGACGGTGAAAAAATACTTCAGTTCAAAGACGCCGCGCGGGGTAAGCATGTACTTGTTCGAGGTCACCCGGCTTACCGTCGACTCGTGCACGCCGATCGCGTCAGCGACGGTTCTGAGATTGAGAGGCCGCAGGTGGGCGACGCCATGTTCCAAAAAGGCATCCTGCTGACGCACGATTTCAGCCGCAACCTTAACGATGGTCTTGGCGCGCTGATCGAGGCTGCGGATTAGCCAGTTCGCGTTTTGCAAGCATTCGTCGAGAAATGCTTTATCCTTCGCACTTTGGGCAGTTTGACGCGAGACTTCGGCATAGTAGCTTTGGTTGATCAGCAGCTTTGGCAGTGTGGCGGGATCGAGTTCGATCTGCCACCCCCCTTGCGGTGAGGGCGTGACCCAGATGTCGGGTATGATTGATTCAGACGCACCGGATTGGAATCGGTTCCCAGGCTTGGGATCGAGCGCCCGAATCTCATGCATCATGTCGAGAAGGTCTTCTTCATCGACTCCGCAATGCTGCTTCAGTGCCTCAAAATCGCGCCGCGCAAGCATTTCAAGATGGGCAACCAAAGCTGCCATTGCCGGGTCGAGCCGGTTACGCTGGCGCAACTGGATCTCGAGGCATTCTCTGAGACTTCGCGCAAAAACTCCCGGTGGATCAAATTGCTGCAAGGTTCCGAGAACCCGTTCTACAACAGCCTCACGGACATTCAGGCTCTCGGCCAGCTCCAAAAGGTTTGCCCGAACATAGCCAGTGTCTTCCAGATCGGCGGCAAGCTGGCCAGCAATCAGCCGCTCCTGTGGTGTGAACGCAGTGAGGGCGATCTGACGAGCGACATGGTCGTGCAATGTTTCGGCGAGGGTGGCAAACTCGTCGAGGGAAGGGCCATTGCCCGGCGGGTTGTTGGTCGTGTTGCGAAGTGATTTCCATTGCCCGAGCCGTTCAGGCGAACCTGCCCCGGTCGGTCCTTCAACGGCGTTTGCGCCAGGGCCGACAGGCTGATCCGCTCCCGAAATCGAAACGTCGTCAAAAGGCCCGCCATCGCTTGATGCAGATTCCAAGAGCGGGTTCTTCTCGATTTCCCGCTCCACGAACTGATGCAGTTCAGTATGCGCCAGTTGCAGCAGGCGAATCGACTCAATGAGTTGAGGCGATGCGACCATGGATTGCTTCTGGCGCTGAAGCAGGCTTGCTGAGGATTGCATGGTGAGCGCGAAAATCCTGTCGAGGAGCCTCTTGGGGCCGGCAATGGCACCAGTGAGACGTATTCTAGGTCATGCGGCGGCTTTCAGCGTTTCGAGAACGTTTTGCGGGGACGAGATGCCATACGGGTCGGCCTCGCAGTTGTCGGAGAAACCTTCCTCCTCGAACCACTGCTCCACCACGCCATTGTTGATCAGGGCGGCGTAGCGCCAGGAGCGCATCCCGAAGCCGAGATTGTCCTTGGCGACCAGCATGCCCATCTTGCGTGTGAACTCGCCTGAGCCATCGGGGATGAGCTCGACCTTCTGCAGGCCCAAGGACTTCCCCCACGCATTCATGACGAAGGCATCGTTGACGGAGACGCAGTAAATCGCGTCAATTCCCTCCTTCTCAAACTCATCATAGAGCTCTTCGAAATTGGGCAGTTGGTAGGTCGAGCAGGTCGGAGTGAAGGCGCCAGGCAGCGAGAACAGGATGACGCGCTTGCCGGCAAAGTAGTCGTCAGATGTCTTTTCTTCCCAGCGATATGGATTTGGGCCCTGGACTGACTCATCGCGAACACGCGTGAGAAAGGTGACGAAGGGAACCTTCTTTTGAACGGTCATCAACTTGCTCCTCAGGAAAAAACTGGCGCGCCGGATTCTGGCAGAGGCTGGCGCAATACCGAGCAAAGGCTCGTATGGCGGGCATGAAATGAGGCCCTCGCGGCTCGCACCCTCCTTTTTCCCTCCCGACGTATGGGAACGTATTGGCGGCTGGTCTTGGCCACCCGAACGCAATCGATCTGAGCGAGCTGGACACCGTCGAGCCGCTTGGTTCCCACGGCTATGGCGCCGAAAGCGGGATCGGTCACTCGCGATCGTGCGTTTGGAAAAGGGATAGCGGCCGGAAGTAGCCAATATCGCAAGCATGTGGGGGCCTGAAATGTCACTTCACGCAACAGACTCGCGTCACTGGACTGGTTCAGCGTGTTGTCGATATGTGGCAGTGACCCGCCGGCCTTGGCTTGGGTGACCCTTTGACGGGGCTCTTGGGCACTCACATGCTGAACAGAACCGGTAAACGGCATTTGCGCAAGCGGCCCGTGTTGGCGTGCCGGCATCGGACCAGCCATGCGCAAAGCGGCCACCGAGAACGGACTTCCGGAGGAGACGATGTCCCGATGTTCAGCGGGAACGGGCACCGTCTCCTCAGGCCACTGTCTAGAGCTTCGCGTGTCGGGCATGGTGCAAGTCGCTTTCATCGTGATTTGATGGTGCTCTAACCAGGAGCAGCAAGCGGCGTGCCATTTCAAATAGAGGTGCTGTTGGACCGCCCCCTTCTTCTCGGAGGCCGTGTCTTGGAAGATCGGGCGCGCGCTATACCGCCTCGTCACACAGGCAACAACGATGCTGTATGGTGCGGATATTCGGCGCTTCAGCCCCGGCTGGGCAAAGAAGAACCGGAAGCCGAGCCGATGCATGGCGGGCACTCCAGTCGTAGCGTGTGCCGCTAGCGTTCATGGGTGCGCAGGCACGGCTATCGCGAACACGCGCCTGTCGCAGCAACATGAGCGCGCGCTCTTGGGCAAGCGCCCCGGCGCCGTGAGGATCGAATTCCCCAATCGTGTCTGTTTGCCGCCCTCTTATGTTCGAAACTGGACCAGAATGTCGCAAGCCCGACCTAAAGGTCGCCCGAGGCGTTCTGTCCGACACTGTTCCGTCGCCTTTGTTGGCCCGCTACACCGGCTTATTTCGCCTAGCTCTTCTCTGGCCTCAGGCTAAGCCGCTGAGAAGCTGCCACAATTTTTTTCTGCTGCGGCCAAATTGGCACGAGATTTGAAGCACCTTCGTTGCGGGCCGGGAGCCGCCGACCGACTTTCATTTCGTGGATGACACGAATGGAACGAAGAAAGAAAAGCAAAATGTCAAATCCGCGTCGGATAGCGTCTATGGACAGGGGGTCCTCGGCGAAACCGCCCTTACCCAACAGCTCGCCGCCCTTGTCGACCCTTGCGCAGGAAATCTTGGCCGGCGGCGAGTCAAAGGCCCACCACACCGACTTTATCCTGACCTCGAAGGTGCAGGATAACGTTCTGCATCTCGCCGCGCGATGTGCCTAGACAGGTACGCGTTAGCCGATCTTGATAATCGGTCTGCCTTCGGACGACGTCGTCTACATGCCGTCTTAGGTCTTCGCTGCCGCAGCGCCCGCCGGTCACCTTCCGCCCTTCCATCGCTATAGAGTGAAGTGCCACCATGTCCGAACAACCTTTGCCGACGCTGCCGATGTGGCGCGTCGATCACATTGAGCCCTCGCCCGAGATGTTGGCGCTACGCGCCAACGGTCCGATCCACCACGTGCGCTTTCCGTCCGGGCACGAAGGCTGGTGGGTCACAGGCTATAACGAGGCCAAGGCGGTGTTGTCCGACGCGGCGTTCCGGCCCGCGGGAATGCCGCCGGCGGCATTCACCCCGGATTCGGTGATTCTCGGTTCGCCAGGATGGCTGGTCTCGCACGAGGGGGGCGAGCATACACGGTTACGCACGATCGTGGCGCCGGCCTTCAGCAACGGCAGGGTGAAGCTGCTCGCGCAGCAGGTCGAGGCGATCGCCACGCAGTTGTTCGAGACGCTGGCGGCCCAGCCCCAGCCCGCCGATCTGCGGCGCCACCTCTCCTTTCCGCTTCCGGCCATGGTCATTGGCGCGCTGATGGGCGTGCTCTACGAGGATCACGCCTTTTTCGCCGGGCTGTCCGACGAGGTGATGACGCACCAGCATGAAAGCGGCCCGCGAAGCGCGTCGCGCTTGGCCTGGGAAGAACTCCGCGCCTACATTCGCGGCAAGATGCGGGACAAGCGCCAGGATCCGGGCCACAACGTGCTGACGGACCTGCTCGCGGCGGTCGACCAGGGCAAGGCGACCGAGGAAGAGGCGATCGGCCTGGCGGCGGGCATGCTGGTGGCGGGGCACGAGAGCACCGTCGCGCAGATCGAATTCGGCCTGCTGGCCATGTTCCGCCATCCGCAACAGCGCGAACGCCTGGTCGGCGATCCATCCCTGGTGGACAAGGCGGTGGAGGAAATCCTGCGCATGTACCCGCCGGGCGCCGGCTGGGACGGCATCATGCGCTATCCGAGGACCGACGTGACCATCGCGGGCGTGCATGTTCCCGCGGAGAGCAAGGTGCTGGTCGGCCTGCCGGCGACGTCGTTCGATCCGCGCCATTTCGACGACCCGGAAATCTTCGACATCGGACGTGACGAAAACCCGCACCTGGCGTTCTCCTACGGGCCGCACAACTGCATCGGCTTGGCGCTGGCCAGGCTGGAACTCAAGGCGGTGTTCGGTTCGATCTTCCAGCGCTTTCCCGCGCTGCGCCTGGCCGTGGCGCCCGAAGAACTGAAGTTGCGCAAGGAGATCATCACTGGCGGGTTCGGGGAGTTCCCGGTGCTCTGGTGATGCGCGGACGCCACCAGGAACGCGATGTTCTCCAAATTGCCGGCGCGCCTGCCGCGCGCCGATCAGATCAGCTAGCCAACAGGTGACCAAGATGGACGTGCAAGAAACCACGGCAGCATGCCGGGATGCCTTCGCCGAACTGGCGTCGCCAGCGTGCATTCAGGACCCGTACCCATTCATGCGGTGGTTGCGCGAGCACGATCCGGTACATCGCGCGGCGTCGGGCCTCTTTCTGTTGAGCCGCCACGCCGACATCTACTGGGCGCTCAAGGCCACGGGCGATGCTTTTCGGGGGCCGGCACCAGGCGAACTGGCGCGCTATTTCCCGCGTGCGGCGACCAGCCTGTCGCTAAGTTTGCTGGCGTCCACTTTAGCGATGAAGGAACCTCCAACGCATACGCGTCTGCGCCGGCTGATCTCGCGCGATTTCACCATCGGCCAGATCGACAACCTGAGGCCGACCATCGCTCGCATTGTCGCAGCGCGCCTGGACGGCATGGCGCCCGCACTGGAGCGCGGGGAGGCAGTGGACCTGCATCAGGAATTCGCGCTGGCCTTGCCCATGCTGGTTTTCGGCGAACTGTTCGGCATGCCCCCGGACGACATTCTCGGGCTCGTCACCGGCATCAGCGCCATTCTGGAAGGCCTGAGCCCGCACGCCAGCGATCCCCAACTCGCTGCGGGGGACGCGGCCAGCGCCAGAGTGCAGGCCTACTTCGGCGACCTCATACAGCGCAAGCGCACCGATTCCCGCCACGACATCGTGTCAATGCTGGTCGGCGCACACGACGACGATGCCGAGATGCTGTCGGATGCGGAATTGATCAGCATGCTCTGGGGCATGCTGCTGGGCGGCTTCGCCACCACTGCCGCGGCCATCGGCCATGCGGTCCTGGCGATGCTGGCGTATCCCGAACAGCGGCACTGGCTGAAGGGAGATGCCGTGGGGGTGAAGGCATTCGTCGAAGAAGCCCTGCGCTACGACGCGCCCGCCATGTTCAGCTCCATTCCGCGTATCGCCCAGCGCGACATCGAACTGGGCGGCGTGGTGATCCCGAAGAACGCGGACGTGCGCGTGCTGATCGCGGCCGGCAATCGCGACCCGGACGCCTTCGCCGATCCCGACCGCTTCGATCCCGTGCGGTTCTACGGCACCAGTCCTGGCATGTCGATCGACGGGAAGATCATGCTGACCTTCGGCCACGGCATCCACTTCTGCCTGGGTGCGCAACTGGCCCGAGTGCAGTTGGCCGAGAGCCTGCCGCGGATCCAGGCGCGCTTCCCCACGCTGGCATTGGCCGAGCAGCCGACCCGGGAGCCCTCCGCGTTCCTTAGGACGTTCCGCGCGCTGCCGGTGCGGCTGCATGGGCAGGAGGGCTGAGATGCGCGTCCTGGTCGATCAGCATCTGTGCGGAACTACCGGGCAGTGCGTGCTGACGCTGCCGGGCACCTTTCGCCAGCGCGAACCGGACGGCGTGGCCGAAGTGTGCGTGGCGACGGTCCCGCAGGCGCTGCACGCCGCCGTGCGGCTTGCGGCCAACCAGTGCCCGGTCGCCGCCATTCGGGTCATCGAAAGCGACGCTGGCCATGACGAGCGCGCCAGCGCCGACCCTGCGCCTTCTCCGGCGGAGGCCGAGCGGCATGCTGCGAAAGACCAATGCAATTCAGGAGACACGATGGGACGGTTTGAAGGCAAGGTGGCCGTGGTGACCGGCGCCGGCGCCGGCATCGGCCAGGCATGCGCTCTCGCCATCGCGCGCGGGGGCGGCAGAGTGGTGGTGGCCGACATTGATGGCTCGGCGGCCATCGCCTGCACCGCGCAGATCGCGGCCGAAGCAGGCCACGCGCTGCCCCTAGCCATGGATATCGCCGATGCGCAGGCGGTGGCAGCGCTGTTCGAGACGGCGGAGCGGCACTTCGGTGGGGTCGACCTCCTAGTGAACAATGCGAGCGCCATGCATCTGACCTCACGCGACCGCGCGATCCTCGACCTGGACCTGGCGGTCTGGGATCAGACCATGGCGACCAATCTGCGCGGCACGCTGCTCTGCTGCCGGCAGGCCATCCCACGGATGATCGCCCGCGGCGGTGGCGCGATCGTCAACATGTCGTCGTGCCAGGGACTCAGCGGTGACACGGCGCAGACGTCCTACGCCGCGTCGAAGGCGGCGATGAACATGCTGTCGGCCTCGCTCGCCACCCAGTACGGTCATGCGCAGATCCGCTGCAACGCCGTTGCGCCGGGTCTCGTCATGACCGAGCGTCTCCTCGCCAAGCTGGACGAGTGCATGCAACGGCATCTGCGCCGGCACCAGCTCTTGCAGCGCGTCGGCCGCCCCGAGGACGTGGCCGCGCTCGTGGCGTTCCTGCTCTCCGACGATGCTGCGTTCATCACTGGCCAGGTCGTGTGCATCGACGGCGGCATGCTGGCGCATGTGCCGACGTACGCCGACGGTGGCAACAGCTGCGCCGTGCGGCCTGCCGGCGACACCGCCGAAGCGGCCGCGGCGGCGCGCTGCTGATGGGCATGCTGCTCAACCCGCTCAACCGTCGGCACCGGCGGCGATACGACATCCCGGTCATGCCCGGCGCTTTCCCCCTGCTCGGGCATCTTCCCGCCATCGCCTGCGACCTGCCGCGCCTGCTGCGGCGCGCGGAACGGACGCTGGGCAGCCACTTCTGGCTGGATTTCGGCCCTGCCGGACACCTGATGACCTGCGTGCATCCGGATGCGTTCGCACTGCTCCGGCACAAGGACGTGTCCTCGGCGCTGATCGAAGAGATCGCGCCCGAATTGCTTGGCGGAACGTTGGTTGCCCAGGACGGCGGCGCGCACCGGCAAGCGCGCGATGCGATCAAGGCGGCGTTCCTGCCCAAGGGGCTGACCCAGGCCGGCATCGGCGACCTGTTCGCGCCCGTCATCCGGGCGCGGGTGCAGGCGTGGCGCGAGCGCGGCGACGTAACCATCCTGCGCGAAACCGGCGACCTGATGCTCAAGCTCATCTTCAGCCTCATGGGAATCCCCGCGCAGGACCTGCCGGGATGGCATCGCAAATACCGGCAACTGCTGCAGTTGATCGTCGCGCCCCCGGTCGACGTGCCCGGACTGCCCTTGCGGCGCGGCCGCGCCGCCCGCGACTGGATCGACGCGCAGTTGCGCCAGTTCGTCCGCGACGCGCGCGCGCATGCCGCGCGCACCGGGTTGATCAACGACATGGTGAGCGCCTTCGACCGCAGCGACAATGCGCTTTCCGATGACGTCCTGGTCGCCAATATCCGCTTGCTGCTGCTTGCCGGTCACGACACCACTGCCTCGACGATGGCCTGGATGGTGATCGAGCTGGCGCGGCAGCCTGTGCTGTGGGACGCCCTCGTCGAGGAGGCGCAACGCGTGGGCGCGGTGCCGACCCGGCACGCGGACCTGGCGCAGTGTCCGGTCGCCGAGGCGCTGTTCCGCGAGACGCTGCGCCTGCATCCGGCGACCACGCTCCTGCCGCGTCGCGCCCTGCAGGAATTGCAACTCGGCCAACGGCGCATTCCCGCAGGCACCCATCTGTGCATCCCGCTGCTGCATTTCTCGACCTCGGCGCTGCTGCACGAGGCGCCTGATCAGTTCCGCCTGGCGCGGTGGTTGCAACGCACGGAGCCGATCCGGCCGGTGGACATGCTGCAGTTCGGTACCGGCCCACACGTCTGCATCGGCTACCACCTGGTATGGCTGGAAATGGTGCAGTTCTGCATCGCCTTGGCGCTGATCATGCACAAGGCCGGGGTGCGGCCGCGGTTGCTGAGCGGCGTCGAAAAAGGCCGGCGCTATTACCCGACCGCACATCCGTCCATGGCAATCCGCATAGGCTTCTCATGAGCTGGCATCGCATGCCCCGTGTGGCGAGGCAGCGGCGCCGGCGAGGCGCGGCATTGCTGCACTCAGCGCACGCGCTCGGTGCGATGGCGGCAACACCGCTGCGGCTTGGCGCTCGCTGTGGCCATCTCGTGTCAGGTACAAGGACATGAAAAACATGCAGACCGGTTCCACGCTACACGACGACCGAACTGGCGTTTCCGCGGTCGGCGGATTGGGCGCGCAGGCGCGCGGCGCATCCGGCAGGCTGCTGCCGGAGATCTGGATGCAGGACGGCGCAAAGCGGGTCGAACAGGCGCTGGCGCGTCTTCTCTGCGCCGAAGACGACGGTGAGACCGAGCTGATGGCGGCGATGCGCTACGCCACCTTGCATGGCGGGAAGCGCACCCGCGCCTTGCTCTGTCTGGCTGCCGGCGCACTGGCCGACACGCCGGCGCACATGCTCGACGACGTCGGCGCCGCCATCGAGATGATGCACGCCTGTACCCTGGTCCACGACGACCTGCCCGCGATGGACGACGACGTGCTTCGCCGCGGCCTTCCGACCGTGCACGTAAAGTTCGGCGAAGCCACTGCGATCCTGGTCGGCGATGCGCTGCAGGCGCACGCCTTCCTGACCCTGGCGAGCCTAGATGCGCCGGGCGACAACCGTATCGCGCTCGTGCGCGAACTGGCGCAGGCCGTGTCCGCCGACGGTGCCGCAGGCGGGCAGGCCATGGATCTGTCGCTGGTCGGAAAGCACGCCGAGCTGGACAGGATCGTGGCGATGCACCGGATGAAGAGCGGAGCGCTAGTGCGCGCGTCCGTTCGCATGGGCGCGCTATGCTCCATCGCGGAGGATGCCGCGCACGCTGCGCTGTACTGTGCGCTCGATCGCTACACCGCCTGTTTCGGCCTGGCGTTGCAGGTGATCGACGACATTCTCGACGCGACAGCGGATACCGCGACGCTGGGCAAGACCCCCGGCAAGGACGCGGCGGCGCAGAAGCCGACCTGCGCGTCGATCATGGGGCTGCAGGCAGCGCGCCAATTCGCGCTGGATTTGTTGCGCGACGCCGGGGAAGCCATCGCCCCGCTGGGGCCGCGTGCGGAACGGTTGGCGCAGATACTGCAGCGGGCCAACGGGTATCTGTTCAAGCCATGCGCATGAGCACGCCCGTCCACATGGAGTCGCCCCTGTGCCGCTGCGATCGCCGGCGGCAGCGGTGCATGCTGCACTGTGCCCGAGTCCCGGCGATGTGCGCGGCGTCTGCCGATCCTGGTTCTCGTCAACCCTCTGCAGAAGGAACATCCCGCGTGAACGCGCTGTCCGAACAGATCCTTTCCGAATTGCGCCACCTGCTGAGCGAGATGAGCGACGGCGGCAGCGTCGGTCCGTCCGTCTACGACACGGCGCGAGCTCTGCAGTTCCACGGCAACGTCACCGGTCGGCAGGACGCATACGCGTGGCTCATCGCGCAGCAACAGGCCGATGGCGGATGGGGAAATGCGGACTTCCCGCTGTTCCGCCATGCGCCCACGTGGGCGGCGTTGCTGGCATTGCAGCGTGCCGATCCTCTTCCCGGCGCTGCCGACGCAGTCCAGGCTGCAACCTGGTTCCTCGAGCGCCAGCCCGATCCCTACGCGCATGCGGTGCCGGAAGACGCGCCGATCGGCGCGGAGCTGATCCTGCCGCAGTTGTGCGGCGAGGCCGCATCCTTGCTGGGCGGGGTGGCGTTTCCGCGCCACCCGGCGCTGTTGCCGTTGCGGCAAGCGTGCCTGGTCAAGCTGGGGGCGGTGGCAACTTTGCCGAGCGGCCATCCGTTGCTGCACTCCTGGGAAGCCTGGGGGACGTCACCGACCACCGTATGCCCGGATGACGACGGCAGCATCGGCATCAGTCCGGCGGCCACCTCCGCGTGGCGTGCGCACGCCGTGACACAGGGGAGCACGCCGCAGGTCGGGCGCGCCGACGCGTATTTGGAGGCGGCATCGCGGGCGACGCGCAGCGGCATCGAAGGTGTCTTTCCCAACGTCTGGCCGATCAATGTATTCGAGCCATGCTGGTCGCTGTACACCCTGCATCTGGCCGGTCTGTTCGCGCATCCCGCGCTGGCCGAGGCGGTGCAAGTGATCGTCGCGCAGCTCGACGCCCGCCTCGGCGTGCGCGGTCTGGGCCCGGCCTTGCACTTCGCGGCCGATGCGGACGATACCGCCGTTGCGATGTGCGTCCTGCGCCTTGCAGGCCGCGACCCGGCGGTCGATGCGTTGCGCCATTTCGAAATCGGCGAGCTGTTCGTCACCTTCCCCGGCGAGCGCAATGCCTCGGTGTCGACCAACATCCACGCCCTGCATGCGTTGCGAATGGTGGGAAAGCCCGCCGCCGGCACGAGCGCCTACGTCGAGGCCAATCGCAACCCGCACGGTCTATGGGACAACGAAAAATGGCACGTTTCGTGGCTGTATCCCACCGCGCATGCGGTCGCTGCGCTGGCGCAAGGCAAGCCCCAGTGGCGCGACGAGCGCGCGCTGGCGGCGCTGCTGCAGGCGCAGCGCGACGACGGCGGCTGGGGCGCCGGTCGCGCGTCCACATTCGAGGAAAGCGCCTATGCGCTGTTCGCGTTGCACGTGATGGACGGGAGCGAAGAGCCGACAGGGCGCCGGCGCATCGCGCAGGCGGTGGCGCGTGCGCTGAAGTGGATGCTCGCCCGCCACGCGGCGCATGCATTGCCGCAGACGCCGCTGTGGATTGGCAAGGAACTGTATTGCCCCACCCGGGTGGTGCGCGTGGCCGAACTCGCTGGGTTGTGGCTGGGGCTTCGTTGGGGGCGGCGCGTCTCGGCCGAGGGAGCAGGAGCGGCGCCATGATCCAGAACGAACGTGCGCTCCAGCAGGTGCTGGAGTGGGGGCGTTCCCTGACCGGGTTCGCCGACGAGCATGCCGTGGAAGCGGTCAGGGGCGGCCAGTACATCCTGCAGCGCATCCACCAGAGCCTGCGCGACACCAGCGCCCGCACCGGCCGCGATCCGCAGGACGAAACGCTGATCGTGGCTTTCTATCGCGAACTGGCGCTGCTGTTCTGGCTCGACGATTGCAACGACCTTGGCCTGATCGCGCCGGAGCAGCTCGCCGCGGTGGAGCAGGCGCTGGCGCAGAGCGAGCCGTGCGCGCTCCCCGGATTCGAGGGCTGCGCTGTGCTGCGCGCTTCGCTGGCCGCGCTTGCCTACGATCGTCGCGACTATGCTCAGCTTCTCGACGATACCCGGTGCTACTGCGCGGCGCTGCGCGCCGGACACGCGCAGGCGGCAGGGGCGGAACGCTGGTCCTACGCCGAGTACCTGCACAACGGCATTGATTCGATCGCCTACACGAACGTGTTCTGTTGCCTGTCGTTGCTGTGGGGGCTGGACATGGCGACCTTGCGCGCGCGTCCGGGGTTTCGCCAGGTCCTGCGGCTCATCTCCGCGATAGGGCGCTTGCAGAACGATCTGCATGGACGCGAAAAGGACAGGTCGGCCGGCGAGGGAGATAACGCGGCGATCCTGCTGCTGCAGCGCTATCCGGCTATGCCTGTGGTGGAGTTCCTCAACGACGAGCTGGCCGGCCATACGCGCATGCTGCACCGGATGATGGCGGAAGAACGCTTTCCCGCGCCGTGGGCACCGTTGATCGAGGCCATGGCGGCCATCCGCGCGCAGTACTACAAGACCTCAACCAGCCGCTACCGCAGCGACGCTGCGGGCGGAGGCCAACGTGCGCCGGCCTGAACGCGCGGGAAACGGCGGCGTGCGCGCGCTGCCGTCGGTCCGGTCCGACGCAACGCCGTCGCCCGATACGGCGGATGGAGCGAGCATGAGCGACACTAACCTGAGCCGGCGCAAGGACGACCACCTGGACATCGTGCTGGATCGGCGAACGGCGCGGGCCAAGGCCGCCGCCGGCTGGGAGTACATTCGTTTCGAACACTGCGCATTGCCCGAGTTGGACCTGACGCAGATCGACCTGAGCGCCTCGCTGCTTGGCAAGACCATGCGCGCGCCGCTGCTGATCAGCTCCATGACCGGCGGCATGCCGCGCGCCGAGGCCATCAACCGGCATCTGGGCGAGGCAGCGCAAGCCTTGGGGATCGCCATGTGCGTCGGTTCGCAGCGCGTGAGCCTGCAATCCCGCAACTCCCAGGGGCTGACGCGCGCGCTGCGCCGCCTGGCCCCAGACATTCCCTTGCTGGCCAATATCGGCGCCGCGCAATTGCGCGAGGCCGACGGCCTGGACCTGGCGCGCCGGGCGGTGGATGCGCTGGAGGCCGATGGACTCATCGTCCATCTCAATCCGCTGCAGGAAGCGGTACAGCTGGAGGGCGACCGCGACTGGCGCGGCGTCCTGGCGCAGATCGCTCGCGCAGCGCGCAGCGTGGGCGTGCCGATCGTGGCCAAGGAAGTGGGGTCGGGCCTGTCCGCCTCGGTGGCTTGTGCGCTCGTTCAGGCGGGCGTGGCGGTGATCGATGTCGCCGGCGCCGGCGGCACCAGTTGGGCCGCGGTGGAGGGCGAGCGCGCCCGCGATGCCGCCGACCGTGCAGTGGCGATGTCGTTCGCCGATTGGGGGATTCCGACCCCGGCCAGCGTGCAGGCGGTACGTCGGGCGCTGCCAACGGTCAAGCTGATCGCGTCGGGCGGGATCCGCGACGGCGTCGACGTGGCCAAGGCCATCCGCCTGGGCGCGGACATCGCCGGGCAGGCGGTGGGCGTGCTGCGCGCGGCTACGATATCCACGGAGGCGGTTGTCGCGCATTTCGAGATCGTCATCCGCCAGTTGGCCGTCGCCTGCTTCTGCACCGGCTCGGCTGATCTGGCGGCGTTGCGTCAGGCGCGCTTGTTGCCCTCGGCACATCTGCCGGCCGGTTGATGCCGGCATCGCCCGCACGTTGCGGCGGGCGCCTGGAACTGGAGAAGCGAAAAAGTGCATTACGACATCATCATCATCGGCGGAGCCATCGTCGGCTCCTCGGTCGCCTAATCTGCGCGAGGCAGGATTTTCAGGCTCGATTGCACTTATCGAGCGCGAGCCGCAATTTTCCCGCGCCGCGACCACGCTGTCCTGCGCCTCAATCCGCCAGCAGTTCTCGATCCCGGAAAACATCCGGCTGTCGCAATTCACGCTGAAACTGTTCCGGCGGCTCAGGGAAGAGTTTGGCGCGGACGCCGATATCGGCTTTCGCGAAGGCGGTTATCTCATCCTTGCCGGCGAAAACGGGCTGCCGATTCTGCGGGCCAACCACGGGGCGCAGATGGCCGAGGGCGCCGACATCGTGCTCGAGGATGCGGAGGCGCTCGTCCGCCGGTTTCCCTGGCTGTCGGCCGCGGGCATCACTGCCGGGGCCTACGGCCGCAGCGGCGAAGGCTGGTTCGACGCGCACGCGATGCTGATGCTGTTCCGCAAGGCCCTACGGACGAAGAACATTGATTTCATCACGGCGTCGGTGACCGGTATCGAGCGGCGAGGCGAGCGCATCACCGGTGTGACCCTCGACAATGGCGAACGGCTCGAGGCGGGCACCGTCATCAACGCCGCCGGGCCAAATGCCGGCAAGGTGGCTGATATGGCCGGGCTGGTGCTGCCGGTGGAACCGCGCAAGCGCAACGTCTTCGTCTTCGAGGCGCGCGAGAAATATGACGACATGCCGCTGCTGGTCGACCCGAGCGGCATCTATGTCCGGCCGGAAGGCTCGGTCTACATCACCGGCGGCGCCGAGCCGGAAGAGGGCGAAGGACCAGCCGACCCCGGCGATTTCGAGCCCGACTGGCCGCTGTTCGAGGAGGTGATCTGGCCGGTGCTGGCGACCCGCATTCCGGCCTTCGAGGCGATCAAGCCGACGCGCGCCTGGGTCGGCCATTACGACTACAATACGCTCGACCAGAACGCGGTGATCGGCCCGCACCCGGAGGTCGGGAATTTCCTCTTCGCCAACGGGTTTTCCGGTCACGGCTTGCAGCAGGCTCCGGCGGTCGGCAAGGCGCTGGCCGAACTGATCGTGCATGGCGGCTATCGCACGGTGGATTGCTCGGCGTTCGGGTACAGCCGGATCGCCGACGGGCGGCCGTTTCGGGAATTGAATGTGATTTGAGCAGGAAGGGCGGGTGCGCCGCGACGGCCCTTTTGATGCTGGAGGGACAGAGGGGCGCGAAGGAACGCGACAGGCGGTCGATGGCCCAAAGCTGGCGAAAACAGCCGGCCAGGGCCTGCCGCGAACGGAATGATTTGTGATTATCGTGGCGCTCGATCCGCCGCATTTCCGGACGATCAGCGACTTCCGCCAGCGGCATTTGAAGGCGCTCGAGGCGCTGTTCGTGCAGGTTCTGAAGCTGTGTGAGACGGCAGGATTGGTCAAACTCGGCCATGTCGCGCTGGATGGCACGAAGATCAAGGCGAACGCGTCAAACACAAGGCGATGAGTTATGAGCGCATGAAGAAGCGCGACCTGGAATTGAAAGCCGAGGTCGCTCGCATGCTGACGGCGGCCGAGGGCGCGGATGCCGAGGAGGACGTGACTTTCGGCAAGGACAAGCGCGGCGACGAGATGCCGGATTGGGCCGGCGACAAGCAGAACCGGCTGACCAAGATCCAGCAGGCGATGGCGTCGCTGGAAGCCGAGGCCAAGCTGGCGGCGCAAGAAGAGCGCCGGATCGAGGCCGAAAAAGAAGAGCAGCGCCAGGCCGCAGGCCGCAAGAAGCCTGGCAAACCGGCGGCGGCCCCATCAGAGGAGCCTGGTGGCCATAGCAGCTGTTCTCGGAGGAACGCCGTTCGCTGTGCGGGGCTAAAGCCTGAGAGAGCCTCGAAGAAGGATTGATCTCTTTGCATATCATTATCTTCATATATGATACGCGAACAGATCATAAAAGTTTTGACTTGCTCGCTGGACGAGATACCTTTGGGTATCATCGCGCATATCATGATGGACTCTGAATCGGAGATTCTGCGCGAAATCGGTGGGCTTTTCAGGAAGGCGAGGCTGGCCGCTGCCATGACGCAGGAGCAGGTCGCTGATTTGGCGGGTATATCCCGTCCCCGCTATCGCGACATCGAAAAGGGAGCCGCAGCGGCGCGTGCGACGACCCTCATGAATATCGCTCGCGCGCTCGGTCTGGAAATGATGCTGGTTCCGCAAGTCATGGTGCCGGCTGTCCAGGCTCTATTGCGTCCGCATGATCGACCCGCCTTTGTTTCTCAACCTGACGATGACGATCATGGCTCCAGTCTTTCGCGCACCTAAGACGATCCCGTCGCTGGACGTGCTCTTGAACGCACTGAAGATCGGCACAATCGTTAGGACGCCAGGCGATTTCAATGCATTCAACTTCGATGAGGCCTACCGCGCGACGGGCGGCTTTCCGGTTTTCAGCCTGTCGTTCCGGGCAGCGACGGGAGGATTGCGGAAAGATCCGAAGCCTCTGGCCGGCGCCTTGCCCGCTTTCTTCGCGAACCTCCTGCCGGAGGAGAAATTGCGCGAGGCGATGGAAAAGCACCACGAAGGCAATGTGCGGCCAGGCAATGATTTCGATCTTTCAGCGGCGCTGGGCGCCGATCTGCCGGGAGCCGTACGGGCGTTGCCCAGTGACGGCGCGATAGCGGTTTCGCAAGATGCTTCAAAGGATAAGCCGAAGGCACGGTTCTCACTTGCCGGCGTGCAAATGAAGCTGTCGGTCATGAAGAACACTGGAAAAGGCGGCGGCCTTACCTTGCCGATGGACGACGAGCAGGGCCGGTACATCGCCAAGTTCCCTTCGACGGCGTTTCCGGGCGTTTCCGAGAACGAATTCGCCAACCTGGCGCTGGCTGCAGCAATCGGCATGGAGGTTCCTGAATGCGAACTGGTCTAGCAGGCTGTTGAAAAAGGCCCTCGCCACCGGACCGCAGCAATGATTCACTGGCTCCGAAGGGATTCGGAGGTGACGAGTGCGCGGCGGCGACGATCGAACTGGCGAACTTTTCAGCTACGTGGACCTTGAGGTCCGGGTTCGGCGCAATCATCCATTGCGGGCGATCAGGACGATCGTGACTGAAGCCCTGTCGAGGCTGGAGCGTGAGTTCGCGGCGCTATATTCGCCGATCGGACGGCCATCTATCCCGCCGGAGAAGCTGCTGCGGGCGATGCTTTTGCAGGCGTTCTATTCGATCCGCTCGGAGCGGCTTTTGATGGAACGGTTGGAATACGACCTCCTGTTCCGCTGGTTCGTCGGCATCGGCGTCGACGACGCAGCCTGGGACCATTCGGTGTTCTCCAAAAACCGTGACCGGCTGCTGGAGGGCGATATCGCGGCGAAGTTCCTGGCGGCCGTGCTGGCGCAACCCAAAGTCAAGAAGCTCCTGTCCACGGATCACTTCTCGGTCGACGGCACGCTGATCGAGGCCTGGGCTTCGATGAAGAGCGTCAAGCCAAAGGGCGGCCCAAGCGGCGGTCATGGCGAACCGCCGGCAGACGGCGGCGGACGCAATGCGGAAGCGGACTTCCACGGCGAGAGGCGATCGAACGAGACGCACACCTCGACTACCGACCCCGACGCCAGGCTCTACCGCAAAGGGCGGGGCAAGGAGGCCAGGTTGTGCTTCATGGGACATGGGTTGATGGAGAACCGCCACGGCCTGCTGGTGGAAGCCTGTCTGACGCTGGCCGACGGACATGCCGAGCGGGTGGCGGCCCTGCACATGATCGAACCTCGTGCCGACCGGCCGCGGGCGATCACGCTCGGTGCCGACAAGGCCTATGACGCAGAGGACTTCGTCAACGAGTTGCGCTCGATGAAGGTGACACCCCACGTAGCGCAGAACACGAACGGCCGTCGTTCGGCGATCGATCGCCGCACCACGCGCCACGGTGGCTATGCCGTCAGCCAGCGCATCAGAAAGCGCATCGAAGAGGCGTTCGGCTGGATCAAAACCGTCGCTGGGCAGGAGAAGACCAAATTGCGTGGCCGCGACCGCGTTGGGTGGGCCTTCACCTTCGCGGCCGCCGCCTACAATCTGGTGCGGCTGCCCAAGCTCTTGGCGGCGTCGAAATGACCGTGCCCGCAGGCTGGCAACTGATCGGCCGCTGGCGGATATCGAAGCCGATCTGTGGGATCGCGGTTACCTGAACCTCGGTGGACCCGCAACCATCGCCATCGGAGCCGACAACAACGGCGAGATCGCCTTTGGCGCCCTGCAAGCCGGCCTCGATCTGAGCTACAGCCCCTCGATAGTTCACTTCACATGGGCCGGGTCTGACGAGATGGATGAAGTCACAGGCGACGGCTATGCCGAATTGCTCGACGACGGCTCGATCGAGATCACATTCGCCTACCACAACGGCGACGAGGCCATCCTCAAGGCAATACGTCAGACTTCTTCAACAGCCTGCTAGAAGTCCGATTTTGAGGGCGTTCCCGAGGAATTCAACACGCTGTCGGAGGGCAAGGTCCTTCTCGTCAAACGCTTCGATCGCGGCGCCGATGGCGAGAGGATGCACATCGAGGATTTCGCTCAGGTCTTCGGTGTCTATCCCTCGCGCAAATATGAGGGGGCCGCTTATCACGACATAGCCTTGGCCCTTGGCGTGGCCGTCTCGCCTACGGCAGCTCTCGAATTCGTTCGCCGCCTGGTGCTGACGGTCATCACCGGCAATGGCGACATGCACCTGAAGAACTGGTCTTTGATTTATCCCGGCAACGGCGACAAGCCGGTCTCGCACCAATCTACGACGTCCTGTCGACCGTGCAATATTCCCGCCGACGCCATGGCGCTTTCGCTTGGAGGGGAGCGCTCGTTCAAGGCGCTAGCAGCACCGCGATGGAAAGCATTTGCGAACCGTGCAAGGCTTCCGGCGCCGGCAGTCCTGAAGGCAGTGGTCGAGACCGTCGAACTCGTCAACGAGCACTGGTGGCATCTGCCTGAGCGCGACGTTGTCGCAGCGAAAGTGCTCGAGCGGATCGACGAACATGTGAAGGCGATGACGCCGATACTGAACTCCTGCGCCGATAAGTGAGCCGAGTCCCCTTGGGTTGGTGATATGGCGGAATTATCCGCCCGTGGCCCGGATGGATGGCCGTGGATCGATGGTATGCCAGCGTGGCGCGCAAGATTCCGCGCAGTGTCGATGAGGACACGCGAGAACCAAGCGGGAACAGAAGAGTTCGCAGCATCCTGCTTAACGCTAGAGGGTCGAGATGCTGTTCGCCCACCTCAACACAACGATGCGGTTCGAACGAATGCGGCGACTGAGGATCGCGATCCGACGCTTTGTGTCGCCATTCTCGGGTCCGCTACACGGCTTGTTCCGACGATCCTTTCTTTGGCCTCGCGCTAAATCCCTGAAAAGCAACCATGAAATTATTCTTCGGTTCGATCAGCCAAATTGGCACGAGTCTTGAGATCCTTGGGTGCGAGGCGGCGACAGCTGCCCGACCGGCATTCATGTCGCGGCAGCCGCGATGAATGGAACGAAGGAAGGAAAGCTACATGTGGTCTGCGTCAGATCGCCTTTTACGGCAAGGCATCGGCAAGTCTACCACCTCCCAAAATACGCTCGCCGCCCTTGTCGACCTCGGGCAGAGAAATCCTCATCGTGGGCTGCGGCCCCAAAGCCGACTCCACCCGCCTGATCCTGAACGCGAAGGCGCATCTGGCGGCAAAGGAAGACCGGGTGGAAGACCTCGAACTCAAGGATGTGCTCAAGATTGGCTATAAGGGCAAGTGCTGCCGGACGCCAGAACCGTGTGGAAAGCCTGCCCTTGCGGATGCACCACTACAACCGCCTTCATCCGCACAAGCCCTCGGCTATCGTTCGCCCCGCGAGATCATCACGGGTCAAACCCAGCCTGAGCGTGTCCGATCATTCGGGGGTAACAACCTGTGTGACAGCAATAGGCGCGTTCCACCACCGCTTGTCACATCCGCAGCAATGCGCCTTTATCACCCAACTCTCTAAAAGCTGCGCTAAAGAGGGGTTCAGTCTAGCTCGCATATTTGTGATGTCAATATGGTAAATTTGATATATATATCAAAACGCACGCGGGAATTTCAAAACTTCCTTGTTGCAGAAGCATCGATCAAAACGGTATGGGAAAGTCATAAAACTCGAGGATCGAATTGACCACCCCAAACTCCGCTGTTTTGAGGGACCAGGTTTACGACCGATTGGGTGAGCTGATTCGTTGCGGGCAGTACTCTCCTGGCGAGAAGATCACCATAAGAAACCTTGCGAAAGACTTTTCAATGAGCCCAACGCCTGTTCGTGAGGGTCTCTATCGCTTAATATCTGAGGGCGTCTTACAAGGTGAGGCGAACAGATCGGCATTGATACCGCTTCTAACGCCTCAGGAGATCGCGGAGCTTAAGGATATCCGTTTGCACATCGAGTGCTTTGCCGCAAAGCGCGCTGCACTAAGGGGCACGCCAGAGATTGCAGGAAGGTTGCGCAAGACATCCGAAAAACTGAAAAAGGCTCGTGCCGCTGGTGATCGTCGTGCGGACATTGCGCTGGTATATCAATTTCAGTTTGAACTATACACTGCGTGTAGCATGCCAAACCTTATTCGAATAATCAATTCACTTTGGCTTAAAACGGGCCCATACCTAAATCTGCTTTACCCTCATTATATTTCCTCGATATCAGCTGATCGCGGCGACTGGCGGGAAAGGATAGCCGCGGGGGTTGAAAGCAAAGATGCCGCTGCTGTTACCGAAGAGATCAGACAGGACATTGACCAGGCGCTGACCTACATCGCTAGTATCATTGAGGCTGCCGCAATGCTGAATCAGACACGTGGGTAGCGCTACTATGCCCATTGCGGGGCAACTGTCGCTGAATCAAGAGATTACTGACATTTGATCACCTATCTGGCCCCATAGGTCCCAACAAGTGAACGATCGAAGGAGTTCTCGCCAGCAGCTGTAAGCTGAGCAACGACCTGCCGAAGGTCGGCCAAGTAGGCCTCCACCACTTCCCCAAAAGCCAGACTGAGAATGCCCAAATTGATTGCAGGTGGATACGGGGACGGTGCCACAGTATACCAACCCTTGGCAGCCAGGCCTGCCGCGATATCGGCTACGTCAAGCGATTTCGAACCATAACTCATCACCGTAAGTTCAGGCTCGCCATAAATGAATAGACCCTCAATCGCGGGGATATCTCGTATTAGCTTTTCACGAACCTGCCAGATCTGATCGGCGATCTTACGATACCCTTGATTGCCGAGGAAGCGCATGACCGCCCACGCAGCGGCTATGCTAGCACCAGAGCGCGTGCCGGCGAATGTCGACGTCACATATCGTCCTCGTGACCAGTTGTCGAAGTCAAATACTTGGTACCGTTGGTAACCGGTATCCGAAAAGGCAACAATCGAAGCGCCTTTCGGCGCAAAGCCATATTTGTGTAGGTCTGCCGAAATGGACTTCACGCCCTCCACCCGAAAATCCCAAGGAGGGATCCGGTGTCCATTCTGCTCGGCGAAGGGAGAGAAAAAGCCCCCAATGCACGCGTCTGTATGAAACCATACGTTTCGGGAAGACGCTAGAGCAGCAAGTTCCTCAATCTGATCGAAAACTCCGATAGTGAACTGCGGGGCCGACCCGGCCATTATGATTGTTTGATCGTCCAGAGCTACTTTAATTGCGTTAATGTCAGTTTTGAAGTCGGAACGCGGCAAAAGTCGTACAACATCCAGCCCCAAATACTTTGCGGCTTTATCGAAAGCCGGGTGCGCGCTGTGGGAAATCAGCATTTTTGGCTTGGTGACTTCCGGGCGATTTGCTTTTGCCCACTCCCGTGCAGTCTTCATCGCGATAAAAATACTTTCGGTTCCCCCTGATGTAATACTGGCTGCACCACCATTCGCGTGAAACAGGGATAGTGCCCACCCCGCAACCTCTGACTCAAATTTCTTGATTGATGGAAATGCACTGAGTCCCAACGCATTGGTGGCGTGGAATTTTTCAAGCGCGATTTTACCAACGCGATCAACATCGTCGTTGGCAAAATGAACATAAAAGCCCGGCAAGCGCCCTCCTCTCCAGTCCACGTCCTCTTGCCTGGCATACTCCATTGCCTGCCAAATGGCCGCTTCTTCCAGACCATTTTCCGGGAACGACGTATCTTTTTTCATCCGGCATGCTCCTTAGTGATATCATTTCTTGCATAATTATATTTCACTTTCAACAAAAAAATATCACATTAGCAAGCTGTCGCAGGCGTGCATCCACCATGGGCGGAACAAGCGGGTTGCAGATCTGGAAGACAGGTATGGGCCAGTTCCGCCCTTCGCGGACTTTGTTGGCTATTATAGGCGCCCTATAGCTGCCGATATCAGTCACCTCGCGCGCGACTGGCAGATGGTGCTCGACATTCGCGGCGAACTGGACGTTAAAGCCCAGAACCGGCAACCTATCGGGTCGCGGTATGGTGGTGGGCCCGGACCCATAAAGGGTTTCCATTGATGTGGCTGTCAACATTCAGGGTCTCCGATGGAGGCTATGGATGAGTCGAGACTCTGGCTGGCGGACGCGCAATTTTCGAAGTTGAAGCCGCACCTGCTACCGACACGTGCGCCACGGGTGGATCCACCGGGGGGTTATCGGGGGCATCATCCATGTCATCAAGAGCGGCGTGTTGGTCGATGCGCCTGCGGCATATGGCCCGAGAAAGACGTTCTACAACCGCTTCCAGCGTTGGGTGTGGAATCGGCGCGCAAAATTGGCTCTGCGCATTTTGGTGCGGAAGCGCATCAGCTCGGTCCGACGACGCGGGCACGAAGCAGGTCGATTTTTCCGCGACCATACATCTGGCGTTTGACGAGCTTGAGCTTTGTGATCTGGCCCTCCGTTTGGCCGTTGGACCAGGGTGAGGAGATCGCCACTGCGGCATAATCCTTCGCGATGCTGTCGGCGAAAGAGGCGATCAAGCTGGGACGGGCCCGTTCGAGCCAGGCGTCCAACCCCGCCAGCGCCCGCGCCGGATCATGCCCTGAAAGCCGGCGATGATCTCGCGGGCTTCTACGAGGAGGGTACTCCGACCTCGATCGCCGCGACCGTGACGGTCTCGGCCTTGATAGGTTTTGCGGCCGATCGTCAACAGCCGCGCGATGGTCCGCGCTGCCGGCGCTCGGCTCAGCGCTTCGCCGTCCGACTTGTCGGCGCCACGGCGACGGGAAGCCACACGTTACGGTCGGGAAGGCCGCCGCGGAACCCCGGGCTTTAAGATCCCGCCCAGCTCGGCCCCGTTGCGCCGACCAGCAGCCCATTGAGCATCGAGCCATGGCAGGTACAGCTCGAGGGAGCTTTCCCGGACTCGGAAGACGTCGCTCCGCTGGCTGCGCAGAATTCTTCGAACCAGCCCGCGGCTGTAGCCGGTTCGACGGACGATCTCCTTGACGGCGACGCCCTCTTTGGACAGCTCGAGGACCGCCATGTTGGTTCCTATCGCGCGAGATAGCCCACGTACTGCAGCCGCTCAGCGGCGGTCAGCAGGTCGGGCTTGATCGTTGCGGCGCCGCACGGTGCGGATCTGTCGCATGGATCTGCGGACTGCGTCGAGGAAAGCGCGGCTGGCGTTTTCCATTAGATGCCAGCGATCAGCAGCGGCGGCTAGGGCGTAGCCGCCGCCACGGTCCCGGGCGACGACCTTGATCTGCCTCTGGTCCATGGAGCCAAGCCTGGGCGGTCGCAGGTTCTCGGTCCGGCAGCAAGGCGATCGTCCGGCGCCGCTCCAGATTGCAGATGATTGTGCCGTAGCGCTGATTGCGCCGCCACGCCCAATCGTCGATCCTGATAACGGTTGGAGGGATGAAGCCGCGAGCGCCGCGCCGTCGAACCACGCGCAGCAAGGTGTCGTTGCTGACCGGCAGCATCAGTCTGCGGGCGAAGCTTGCGGCTGGCCTGCCGCCCAAAACCAGCGCGAGATGATGGACGATATGATCAAGCCGGCCGGTCCGACGGGACCAGGGTACCAGTACGCCGCCATCAAAGCGCTCAGCGAAAATCTGCCGAGCGCAGGGTTGGTGGCCGTCGCGCAACCCGGACAGGTCGCCGTTTGCGCCCGCGGTTCACGCAGTCGCCGTCTGCGCCCGCGGTTCACGCAGCTTTTCAGCATGTTGTCAGTTCACCATCGAACCTCCTTCTGCTTGCTGCAGGCACATTATGGACGGACACTGCCTATGTCTCGGATTGATGCACAAAGCTGGGTGACCTCTTCCAGACTGTGGTCCGCAGTCAGGCATACGCGCAAAGCAGCCTTGTCCCGGGGCACCGTCGGATAGAATGCTGCGGCCACATAAAAGCCGCGCCGCAATAGCTCTGCCGCCGCATCAACCGCTGCCCGAGACTCACCAATCGGGACCATCCGGATTGGCATTCCGTCACCTGACGATTGCGTCGGCATTTTCTCGTCAAAAGCTTGAACAACCCTACTCAGGCGGGCCTGGCGCTCACCCAGCTCCGCAGAACGATGAATCTCTGCTGATGCTAAGGCACCTGCAATTCCGGCCAAGTCTGGCCCCATTGAGAATGCATGCGGGACGGCATAACGTCTAAGGAGATTCTCCTGCTCTTCCGTCCCAAGCATGAGGACACCGCCGGTCACTCCGAAGCCCTTGCTCAAAGAAGCCGCGATGATTGTGTTTTCGCCTAGATCTGTGATTTGGGATTTGGCATATCCTTGGCCATGCCTTCCGCGGATTGAGATGCCATGCGCATCGTCGATGTAGATGAAAAGCCCATAGCGTTCTTGGAGACGCAAAAGCTCACGGATTGGGGCATTTCCGCCCATTGAATACACACCATCGCATATGTAGGCGACGCGCGTGTGTTTCTGACAAATACGCTCCAGTTCCTCAGTGTCGTTGTGCCTAATTTGCAGAACCTCGGCATCTTCGGCCATAACAGCCTTGTGGTATGCCAAAGTGGCATGGGCAAATCGGTCGAACACCAGTACCGGCTTGCGTCCTCTGGTGAAAGCCCCGCATGCGAGTAACGGGAGCGCGCTCATGTTCGCCGTTAGAACCAACGAGTATACGATAACCCGAGCATCGAAAAGTTCAGATAGGCTGTATTCGAGATCTCGAGTTAGCGAAAAATTCAATCTCGTGCGTGCACCGGACCACTGTATCGAGCGATATGACGCTAATGCTGCTATCGCAGCGTTCACGATCATTGGATGGTTATCAAGCCCGAGATAGCTGCCCCTCGCGAATTCTATAACCGATCGTCCCGGCTCGAGCTCCACGTGTCGCTGCTTAAGCGAGCGGGCATATAGTGTCATTATTCCTTTGGAGTACGCATAGTCGAAATCTGATCTCGACTTCTCAATCACGCTTGCAAGGTCACGAAATCTCTGCTTGTCCACGTCACTCTCCGTCAAAATGATCATAAGATAATTTACGTTTGTTCATCATCGGCAACCCCGCCACGTAGCCAATGTGTCCCTTCAAAAGTCGTGCCAATTTTGCAGAAGGGGAGGTTGAACTAGAGGTCTGTCAACCATTTGTTCAGGATGCAGCAGCAATCAGGCAGGTCCCGCTACGTCGTAGGCTCGACAGACCTGACAAACGTGTCAGTTCCGGGTTCGGAGGCTATACGAGAAACTGCCGGTTCTGTTCTTCTTGGGCGGGATGTTGGCCCATGCCCGTTCTGTGCGGCAAGGCTGCGAATGGCGTCACTGTCATAAGCGCGGGCGGCGAGCAGGATTGCATCGGGCTGGAGGGCGAGCATGGCGATGGCGGGCTTGCCGACGTGGGCGTGTGCAGCCGTGCACGAGATCGATCAGCCGGCCTTCGGCATCGACAAGCGCATGGATTTTCGTGGTGAGCCCGCCGCGGGAACGTCCCATGCAACCATCGTCAGCGCCCCCTTTTTTGCCGTGGCGTACTGGTGGACGCGGACACATAATGATCTCGATCTCGGATCGTGGTCGAGTAGCGGGGCACCCCGCAAGGGGCGGGCATCACGCCCTGAACGCAAAAGGTAACTTCGGTCGGAGGACGGCGCATTACGATTTGGGGAGGGCGGTTCGCTGCCGGTCGCAGGCGTAGTCGGTTGCGCCGGAATCGAGTGGCGGATCGTGATGATGTCGTCATCCACCAAGACCTCCTTGACCAACAAGCGGACGATTCTCTGGCGGTCGCTGGTTTCCAAAGTCTCTGCCGATTGCCGCTGGCGCTGGAGGAAAGCGGTCAATGTCTCGGCCAATCGCAGGAATGACATGCGGTCGGCGGCCTGAACGCGGATCGCCTGCAGCTCGGCTCGCAGTCCCTATTCGCGGGCCCGCAGTTCGGGCATGCTGCGGCGCAGTTCGTCCAAAGACATGAGATCTTCCTGGTAGGCGGTCAACAGGCGCTCGATGCCTTTGCCGGCGCGCGTGAGGTCGCGTTCGACCGCCTCCTGCTGTTTCTTCGTCGACTCGCTCGCACGGGCCGCATCAAGGCGACGGTCAAGCTCAGCGGTGATACGCTCAGGTCCCTCGATCAGCCAAATGACCTCCTGCCACACGATGTAGTCTAGTTGGCGTTTGTGGACGGAAACTAGTCTAAGTCTAGCAGATCCTGGCGGATCGGGCGGCTGTCGCGAACGGAACCGCCGAGATGGCGCCAGCCATCCGAACCCAGGCAGCGGTAATAGTGGATTTTGCGGGCCGAGCTCCGGGCCGACGTGCGGTAGAGCGCGTACCCGCATTTGCGGCATGACACCAAGCCCTGCACGAGGCCGGGCTCAATGGTGCGCCGCGGCGCCAAGCGCTTGTTGTCGGCCAGGCGTTCTGCCGCCAACGCGAAGGTCTCTTCGCTGATAAGGGCGGGCACCGGTATTTCGATCCATTCCTCCCGCGGCCGCTCGTGCGCACAGTCTTTCCGCCATGAACCGCCCGACCCGACAGGCGGAATGGCTTCGTCACATTTTGCCGTGGCCCAACTTTCGTCTTGTTGAAGCAGGCGGTGCCTTTGTAGGCGGGGTTGCGCAACATGCCCCACACGACCGAACGCTCCCAGCGGGTCACGCGCTTGCGTGTCGGCCGGCCCTTTCCCGCAGCAGCCGGGCGATGGCGCCGATGCTCAGGTCCTCGACCGTGTATTTGTCGAATATCAGCCTCACCACTGCCGCCTCGGCGGCGTCAATCTCGTAACGCGCCGGCGTTTCGGGCGTCTTGCGGATGTAGCGATAGCCGTAGGGCGCCCCACCGAGCACAGAGACTTCGCCGGCTTTGGCGCGGTGACGTTTGCCGCGGCGGGAGCGTTCCAGAATCTGGGCCGTTCGTACTCGGCGATCATGCCCTGGAACTGCAGCATCAGCTGATCTTCCGGCGTGCCGGCATGCGGCGCTTTTATAAAAATGGTCTCGACGCCATGGCGGGCGAACTCTTCGGTCCGAACGACCTGATAGGCATACTTGCGGCTCAGCCGATCCGGCCCATGGATGAGCGCTTGGATTTGGCCCTCGGCCGCGAGGTCGCGCAACCGCCCCAAGCCGGGCCGCAGCAGGCTCGCGCCGCGGCGAACTCTTGACGGAGGCCACGCCATTTGGGTTGGCTTCGCATTTCCCCTCGATATGCAAAGAGTATTTGCCGAAAGCCCCAAAAATTGTTGTCCGAACAGGGGGAGCGACAAGCAGACGTGGTCGCAAAACGGCGTGTGATCTGCACCGCAAATCCGCTTTGGATCGTTTGGACTAGGTTTATCCGGTTTTGTCGCAACGAGTGAGTTGGGACGCAGTAAGGATTGGTGCGCTGCTGGTCAGGCAGCGAGATGGCGAACGGTTCGGCCAGGGACAGAGTCGGATTGAAGGCGTACCGCGCCTGTCGCTTGTCATTATCTTTTCACGTAATCGAGCGCGATTTCGTAGGCGGCAATCGGCCTCAACCATTTTTGAGACGAGCCCATCGAAAATGGTCTTTGGCTTCTAACGAGCTTGGTGGCCGCCTTAGAGGCGTCGCCGATCAGCAGGTCAACCTCGGTCGGACGGAAATATCGCTTGTCTATACGGATCAGCGTCTGGTTATCCCTGCGTTTGCGGCCCGCCTCGTCAACGCCTCCTCCTCCCAGACGATATCTCCTTATCGACTCGCCTGAAGGCAGCCTCGACAAAGCTGCGGACCGCGAAAAGCGCAGGCCCCCGTCCCATCTGAGTCTCGACAACCATGCGCCTAAAGCATTCGATTCAGCAATCAGTTTATCAGACGGCCTGCCGTTTATGCGAGAAGGGGTCGCCAGCCGTTGTGGCTCTCCAGCGAGGTCAACGTGTAGCAGTCTCAAGTAACGCTATCCGACACCTCGTGTCGGGTTTGTCGTGTCACGCGGCACAGGGTCGTTTAGCCACTCTTGTGTTTTGCCTCAGGCTAAATAGCTAAAATCAGTCAGGAAATTCCTTCTTCGGTTCGATCAGCCAAATTGGCATGGGTTTTGACCCCTTTGCAGTGAGGCGGCGAGAGCTGCCGACCGGCATCATGTCGCGGGTAACCGCGATGAATGGAACGAGGGACGGAATTTCACATGAATCTGGAAACAGAACGTTTATTCATGCGCCCAATACGTCCTTGGGACGCCGATGCCTTGCATCGCCTGCAATGTGATTCGCTAGTGGTCGAATCGACGATGGGGGAATTCCGCCAACGCGAGAAATGTCTGATGCGCGGCTGTCCCTCTATCTTCATGAGTGGGAAGCCTACGGGTATGGATTCTGGATGGTCTATGAACGAGAGGACAATGGCGACTTGCGCTTCGTAGGGCGGTCCGGGCTGCTCCACTTCGATGACAACGCCATTGAAGTCGGATGCTGCTTGTTCGGAGCCCGGTGCGGTCAGGGGATTGGGCCGGAAAGCTCTAAGCCAGTGATCGAATTCGCCTTCGCAACCCAACCTATCGATCGGTTGGTCACTTTCATACGCTCGACGAATATACGATCTCTCAGAGCGAGAACCCGACAGGGCTTTACCTGCCTTGGGCCGGCTGTCTTTGATGGAACAAACTATCAGTTCTTGGAATTGCGCCGTCCGCCTCAGTGATGCTCAGCAAACTGCTGCGCTTCGGGCTCAAAGTTGTCCGGGTCAGGCCGCCAGGCCAATGTCGTCGGCCTGATCTCCCCAAGCTCGATGGCATGTTCGGCTCAAAAGCGTGACTTTTCGTACCGAAACAAGCCTTTCCGGTGACGACCACGAACTCAAGCTTGGAGATGTCGATGCCTTGGCTGGAACAAACGGCGGGATCGTGACTGAATGCCGGCTTGCTGGTGAGGAGAAAGAAGGGCCGATCCTCGACCAGAATAAACAGCGGTGTCGCCAAGAGAACCTCTTCGCTGCCATAGAACGGTCCCGCCAGCGTAAGCTCTCCATCGCTGACATGGACGACCTACCCGGTGATGCGTCTTGGTTCGAAGCCAGCCGTTATGTGACCGCGACCTCGAGGGTCACCTCTTGCCCGAGACGACGCGCGTGTCGCATTTTCGGCGTCTGTTAATTTCCACTAAGAACTGAACCGGAGTTGCGGGATCATTTCCTTCGAGAATTGACCGCCACTTAGGTATGTTGCGGGTCTGTTTTTCTCCTTCATGGTTTTGGCGTCATGCGCCGAGCTATTCTGAAGCGGAAGCTGTCGTTTTTCGGTTTCGAGGATGCCGGCGCGTGCCAACCCTTTTCACGGCGGCGTTTGCCGCTCTCATCGGCGATCCCGTGAGGCATAGTGCGCCACCGCGCACTGGTCCCGCAGCCTGCGCGACAGGACCTCGTTGACCAGCATGTCTGCGGTCTTGACGCCGACGCCGACGCCGATGATCCGCACCAGCAAGCGAACCATCGCACGTCGGCCCGTTCGCCATAACCGGAGCCGCCGGGAGCCGGCACAGGCGGTCCTGCTCGATCGCGCGAATCTGGCGCAGCCGCTCAAGCAAACGGCGCAGCTCGGCGCGGGTGTTGTCTGGCAACTTCGCCCTGCGGATGTGTCTCGAGGGCGGCTTGGCGCAGGCTCAGCCGGAAGTCTCTATGCGCTTCAGCCGACGATCCCTCACCTGTCGCGGTCTTCATTGCATCGCTGCCTGCAGCGGCTCGGCATCAGCCGGCTCCCGGAGATCGAAGGCGACAAGGCGCCCAAGAAGAAGTTCAAAGCCTATCCGATCGGCTTCTTCCACATCGACATTGCCGAGGTGCAAACGGCCGAGGGCAAGCTGCGCCTGTTCGTAGCCATCGACCGCACATCCAAGTTCGCCTACGCCGAGCTCCACCGGGAGGCAGGCAAGATGGTCGCAGCTCAGTTCCTGCGCAGGTCCCCTACACTATCCACACGGTGCTGACCGACAACGGCATCCAGTTCACCAACCACGCCCGTCACAGATACGCGTTCCACCACATCTTCGATCGCGTCTGCGACGAGAACGGCATCGAGCACAGGCTCACCAAGATCAACCATCCCTGGACAAACGGACAGGTGGAACGGATGACCCGAACCATCAAGGACGCGACCGTCAAGCGCTTCCACTACGACAGCCAGGAACAACTGCGTCGCCACCTTCAGGACTTCATCGACGCCTACAATTTCGGCCGCAGGCTAAACACGCTGAAGGGCCTCACACCGTACGAGTTCATCTGCAAACGATGGACTTCAGACCCGGATCGATTCATCATTGATCCAATCCATCAAATGCCGGGACTGAACAACTAGGTTCTTCCGCTCGCGGTTTGGCCCGCGTGTCCTCCTCCTCGATCGTCAGGATCGCCGCATGGTGCATTGGCACTTCTCGCGGCGCAGCCAATCGAGAAAAGGCGCGCGTCAGCGACTCCGCGTCAAGACGATCGGTCTTGGCGGCAGTGCTCGCGCGATACCGCAACGCTTGAAGGGTGGATCACATAGGCCTCGATCCCGCGGGCCCGCAGCCAGAGCGCCAGCCAGAAGCCGTTCGCGGCCTGCATCATAGGCAACGGCAATGCGTTTGATCGTGTGCCCAGTCTGGCCGGCTGCGTCGCGCCAGCGCTGCGACACTTCAACAGCGCTTCCGCGTCGGCCTCGATCTTCTTGAAGGGCCTTGGCGTTGAGACCCGCAACGAGCGCTGTAACGAGCCACTTCGCTTGGCCCATCTCGATCACGGCGCTTAACGTGTTATCCTGTTTGAGAGCGGTGAGGGACCTGCTCACGTCAAAAGATTGTGACATGGGGCGCCTCCTTCAGTGCCGAAAGATGCCATACCCTCGCCGCTTGCGCCAGCCATTGCGACATGGTCTTCAGTTCGCGGCCGATCTCGTGCGCGGGGAATAGATCGAATATCCTGGCTTTTCTATTCGGCGGCGCGATCACGGAACGGTCGACGTCGTGGTGAAGCAAGTCCATCGCCAGCGTGTGTCGAAGCACATGAGGCGTCACATGCTTTCCGGACAATGAGGTGCAGCGACGATGCGCAATGGCAAGATGTTTGTTGAGCAAGTATTGCAGGGCGTCATGGCTCAGCACCGTGCCGGTGATGGTCGGAAGGGCAGGTTCTGGGGCCTAGCCCTGGCCTTCTTGAAACCAACTGCGCAGAACCGCGATGGCCTCTTTGCGCAGGGGTGTGTTGCGGATTTTGCGCCCCTTGCCTTGACGCGCCGGGGACGAGCACGACGTCCTGGCAGCGCAGACCGCGGAGTTCGGAGGCGCGCAGTCCGGTTTGGACGGCCAGAAGCAGCAACGCCCGATCGCGCCGCCCGCTCCAGATATTGAGGTCAGGGGCGGCGAGCAGAGCGGCCACTTGTCTCTGTCGCATCAGCCGGTCCATGAAGAAACTCTCCAGCAGAGTGGGAAATGTGCTGGCGCTCTTCATGCGGGTTCTCCCCGCTCGGACGGCTCCACTCGCAGTAGGGCGCATTGCAGTAACTCTGGCGTTGCGGTGAGATAGCAGTAGGTGTCGGTGACGCCGCGTCGAGCAGATCGGACGAACGTGCCGCAAATAGTCGACCAGCGCCGCACCGACGTCCGCCGGTAATGACAGTCGCCCCAGCCGCTGGCCCTTGCCGTGGACGACAATCTCGCCATAATCGCGCTGACCGACCGGCGTGCCGCGATCGCAAAACGCGAGCATCTGCTGGACCAGGCGGAAGGTGCGCCAAGCTCCAGTGGGGCACCCGAGGCACTGCGCGAGCGAGATCCGTCGCGATTGCGCCCCGGTGTTGCCGCAGAAACGAGCGCAATGCTGTGATCACTGTGATCATCAGCTGAGCCCGGCGACGGCTTCCCGTGTTAGTGTAACGGACAACGAAACGATGGGCATCCATTGGGCGCAGCTCATCTAGCCCCATCGACTTGTTCTCAAACGGCCCGATTGGAAAGCTTCGAACAATCGGCAGATATTTGCTCAAGGTCGCCGGTGAGAGCCCACGCTCCGCACTCAGGTAGCGCCCGAAATCTTGGATCTCTCCAATCAACTCTGGCGGGACGGCTCGAATGCAATCGAGGTCACGTAAGTACCTGAGCAGTTGCCGACCAGTGGCCGCCTCGCCACGCCGCAAATAGCCCCGGCGGCGGGCTGCATGATACTGACGGAGAACCTCCTCATCGAGCACATCCGGCGAAGTTTGCACCCATCGAGCCAGCGACTGAGATCCGCTACGGTTCGCACTTATCGTGCACCGACCCCGGCGTGTAACCCTCACCGCCGGCCCTGGGCGGTCTGTCGGCCGAATTGAGAAACTGACCCCTATTGCCTCACCGGAGAATTTACCGAGCGTGGTGCTGCCGACATGACCCGCGCGATAGCGACTGCATCCGATAGGGCCGCTCCGCTCCGGACTGCTCAGCCATCAGCCAGCCTGTCTTCCGCTCAATCGGAACGAAGGCCGTCAAGGAAATCTGCGCCCGTCTCCCGCAGCTCACGAGAGGAAGCACCCGCCCAACCAGCGCCTTCAGCGCTGTGAACTCCTGCTCCCAGCCAACAACGACCCTGACCACGAAGTGACAGACGTGGCTCCCTCCATAACCTGTCGCAAGGAATCAGAAAATCAAATGATCCGCAACTGTAGGACTAGAACGCCCTCCGGAAGACTCCTTTTTGAACGGGTTTGGAAGCTGTGTGCTCAGTGTGGACATGTTTCAGCTTGTGCTTGATTGTTAATTGGTTTCGGAAGAGGGGAGGGCGGCCTCTTCATCGGCGCGTCGTTCATGCGCGACGCTCACGCCACGGCGCACGATTTACCGGTGACGATCACTGACCGGTCGAACCGGCGCGCCTTGAAGCTCACAACCCTCAGAAATTCATCAAGACGCTCCGTGCCACGGCCCGGTAAGCAAACCGGTTGCAACAGATCCTTCAAGTAAATTCACAGAATCTTTGCGACCTAAAATCGCTGACAATGGTACGTTCACTACAAGGTCTGAGATCAGGCACGGCTGAAAAAGCTTTGCCGATGCACGCTCGGACCGGCGCACCCCTCGCAACGTCGGAGTCAACGGCCATGGCAAGAAGAGCGCTGATCCTGGTTGAAGGCTCAAGGTATAATGGTCCGCTATACGTCCAAGCAGCTCTGCAAATTGGTCTTCATCCAATTGTCCTGTCGGCTAATCCAGCTCAGTACGACTATCTTGGGGCCGAAGGAATTGAGGCAATCCGTGTCGATACAGCCGATCTCGATGCGCTGACCCGCGAATGCTCGCGGCTGCATGCAACCTATGACATCGCTGGCATTACGTCCGTCGGGGACTCGTTCTATGCGACAGTTGGCAAGCTCTGCCGCCATTTCGATCTACCGGGACCGAACCCCACATCCATTGAACGATGCTGCAATAAATTCACTCAACGTCAGCTTCTCGCGGAGGCGGGCGTTCCAATACCTGATTATCGCTTGGCAACGGATGCGGCGGACATAGAAAGCTCTGCCGATGAAATCGGGCTGCCGGTGATTCTTAAACCAGCCGTAGGTGCCGGCAGCAGAGGTGTCCGACTGTGCCGCAACCTCGATGAGTTAGCCGAACATACGACCTATCTGTTGGGCGGGCAGCACATATGGCAGTCCTCGCCGAGGATACTGGTCGAAGAATTCGCACAAGGCCCCTATTATTGCGCCGAGATAATGGGAGATAAGGTCACTGGAATTTTCGCCGGTGACTTCGGGCCCCCGCCGCATTTCGTCTTTCGTGAGTTCACCTTTCCGGCGCTGCTGACCAATGACGAGCATGAGCGTATCGCCGGTGTTTCGCTGGGGTGTTTGCGAGCTCTCGGCCTTGGCTGGGGGCCAACCTGCATTGAATTCCGGTGGACGAAGCTTGGCCCAGTCGTCATTGAAGTCAATCCGCGTCTTGGTGGCGCGCCCGGGCCTCAACTGCTTCAGGTGGCTTACGGGCTCGATGTCATCACCGAGCACATCAAGCTTGTCATCGGCGACGAATTGAATTTACGCAGAAGGCATTCGCACGTCGCGGCCGCGCGGTTCCTCGTTCCTGATCGCGATGGCATCCTTGATTGGATCGAAGGCGACAGTCAGGCGGTTGCCATACCCGGTGTAGCCGAAGTCAAATTCTATGTTGAAGCCAAGACGCCAATCGTCAGGAAAGGCGATCTCCGAGACTGGATCGGGTATGTCATCGCCGCTTCCCCCAGCCGTGCTCAGACAGAGGCGATACTTCAGCATGCCGTCGACACAATCGAGTGGTCGATTACACCATTTTCGACCTGACCTAAGCCCTAATCTCCTTCGGGGCTGAGGGAGAGCTTGTTTTTGACGCTCCATACCATTCTTTGGACCCGCTGGCGTTTCTCGTGGTCTATCTGCGCCGATCCTCCACTTCGGCATCGGCATCGTACGCATACGACGAAGGCCGCATGATTGGGACACGCGCGCGTGCGCGGCGGGCTCTATGATGGCGATGCGTGAAGGTCAGGCGGCCTGCTGATCGGCGGCCTTGTCGGCTTCGCGCAGGCGCTTCCATTCCCAAGGCAGTAGTTCGTGCAGACGCGAAGCGGGAAGATCAGCAATGCGGGCCAGGACATCGGCGAGCCAGGCTTTTGGGTCGATGTCGTTGAGGCGTGCCGTGGTGATGAGGGTAAGCATAACGGCGGCGCGGTCGGCGCCGCGCTGGGAACCGGCGAAGGTCCAGTTGCGCCTTCCCAGAGCAATGCCACGCAGCGCTCTTTCGGCCGCGTTGTTGCTGAGGCAGATTCTGCCGTCGTCGATGAAGCGGGCGAAGTCGGCCCAGCGCCTGAGCATGTAATTGATTGGCTTCAGGACCTCGGAAGAGCGCGAGAGGGTATCGCGCTCGCGGAGCAACCAGGCGTGCATGTCGTCGAGAAGTGGTTTGCTCTTCTCCTGCCGCACGGCATACCGCTCGGCAGCGCTGCGGCCGTTGATGGCGCGCTCGATCTCGAACAGTGCGTCGAGGCGCCTGACCGCCTCCAGCGCGATCGGGGAGATCGGTTTGCCCTTCTTGCCATCCCGGGCCTTTTTCGCGATGTCGGCCAATTCGAAGAATCCTCGCCGCGCGCATGGGCGTAGCAAAAGGCCGGCGTGATCGGCTGCTCCTTCCGCTGCGGGTCGAACAGCGGCTCGAAGCCGCTGTAACAGTCGCACTGAAGGATGCCGGCGAACCCGGCCAGATGCTTCTGAGGACGCTCGCCGCGCCGGTCGCTCGAGGCGTAATAGATCGCCGCCGGCGGCGCAGGCCCGGCGAAGGGACGGTCGTCGCGCGTATAGGTCCATATGCGCCCGGTCACGCACTTGCCCTTCGCCAAGATGCGAATGGTGGTGTCGTCGCCATGAAGGCGCTCGGCCGCGAGCACATGGCGCTCGATCAGCTGGAAGAGCGGCATGACGGCGAAGGTTCCGTGGCCGACCTGATCGGCCAGCGTCGACAGCGGCAGCTCGATCCCCTCGGCCTTGAAGCGCGCGCTCTGGCGGTTGAGTGGAGCATGCATGCCGAACTTGTCGAACAGGATTGTCGCCAGCAGTTGGGGACCGATGAAGCCGCGCGGCGTGACATGGAACGGCGCCGGCGGCTGGGTGATCTTCTCGCAGTCGCGGCAGGTAAACTTTTCGCGCACCGTTTCGATCAGCTTGAAGCGGCGCGGGATCTCCTCCAGCGTCTCGGTCACGTCCTCGCCCAGCTTGGACAGCCGGAATCCGCCGCAGCAGGCGCAGGCGGTGGGAGGCTCGATGACGACGCGCTCGCGTTCGATAGTCTCTGGCCAGGGCTTACGCACTGGTCGCTTGCGCGCGAAGGCGCGCACGCTCTGGGTTTTCGCCACCGCAGCGGCCGCGGCAAGCTCATCCTCGCTCGCCGCGGTCACGAGGTCTTCGAGCTGAAGTTCCATCTGCTCGATCAGGCGCGCCGTGCGTTCGGAACGCTGGCCGTATTTCTCGCGCTTCAGCTTCTCGATCATAAGCTGTAGATGTGCAATCAGCGCCTCGGTGTCCGATAGTTTCGCCTGCGCGCTGGCAGCCACCGCCTCGGCTTGTCGGCGTGCTTCGCGTTCAGCCCGCAGTGCCGCCAGGGCACTCGCGAGGTCCGAAGGAAGATCATCCGGCTTCAACGTCATGAGGCCAGTGAATCAGATTTTGCCTGCAATTTCAAAATGTAAATGCTAGCCGACCCGCGTTGGACGCCGTGTTTCCTGAGGGTTACGCCAATCGATCCCGGACAGGAGATAGCTCAACTGCGCCGTTGATATCGTAACGCTTCCGTCTGCCAGAGATGGCCAGATGTAGCGGCCGCGCTCAAGACGTCTCGTAAACAGGCACGATCCTTGCCCATCATGCCAAATGATCTTCAGGAGATCACCTCTTTTACCGCGAAAGCAAAAAATATGACCGCTCAGCGGATCCTTCTTCAAGATCTCCTGCACGCGTAGAGCAAGGCTGGGAAAGCCGCAGCGCATGTCGGTGTAACCCGTCGCCAGCCACACTCGCACCCCCGTCGGAATTGGGATCATCGCAGCGTTTCCAGGCCGCGCATGACCCGAAGCAGCGCTTCCACGTGAACGTCGGGCTCGACGATGACCCTGCGGCCATTCACGCTCACCACTTCCATGCGCCCGCCAGCCGGTTCTGGACCTTTCTCTGGCTGCTCCGGTACGATCATCGCTGGCACGAAACCGCAGACGCCACCTTCGCCAAGCCGACCCTCGCGATGCGCCTTGCGCCAGGCAAACAGCAGTGGGGTGGAAATCCCGTGACGCCGCGCTGTCGCGGATGCCTGCCGCGGAGCCGAATAGCTCTCCTCGACGATCCGCAGCTTCTCCCCCTCCGACCAGCGGCGCCGGCGGCCAGTGTCAACAATCTCGAGACGAGTGACTTGGCGACGGTCAGTAGCGATATCCATACCGACAGTCAGCTACACCCTCCGTTCGCCCGCAAGGCGGCCCTCCTCGGACGCGTACTCGGCATCGACGGCGCGGTAAATCTCTTTGAGTGCGCTGGCGAGGCTCTTGCGGTCTTTCCGGAAGAGTATGGTGATGCGTTCCAATTTCGGGAGCAGGGCAGGTATTGCGACATCAGACGAGTGAGGAAGTGGTCGATCGACGGACCGGGCAAACGGTCTCGATTCCTTTGCGACAAAACAAATGACAAGCGACACTTTTCGGGAGATCTGATGTGCCAAACAAATTCATGACGGCGCCCAACATTGCACTGCTTGGCCCGCAATCGAACAAATTGTTTGCCCGAGGCCGCGCGGTTTTTCCGGGTGGCATTACCCGCGCTACGGTTGAACGCGATCCGACGCCGCGCTACATCCTGAAGGGTGACGGCGCGTATCTGATTGACGTTGACGGACAACGTTTTCTGGATCTCAGCAACAATTTCACCACGCTGATCCATGGGCATGGTTTTCTTCCGGCGCTTGATGCGGTGGCGCGTCTCCTTCGCGACGGTACCTGCTTTTCCAATCCGACCGCTCATGAGATCGACTTGGCAGAACTGCTGGTTGACCGCATTCCGGCGGTTGAACAAATTCGCTTCGTCAACACTGGCACCGAGGCGGTGATGTTCGCCATCAAGGCGGCGCGCGCATTCACCGGACGCCCGGGCATTGCCAAGACCGAAGGCGCCTATCACGGCTCCTATGACTGGGCCGAGGCGGACCTGGGAGGTACGCCCGCAACATGGTGATCGCCGGATGGGCCTGTCGCCGTGCCGGCCTATGCAGGCACACCGGCATCGGTTGCTGATGAGGTCGTCATTCTTCGGTTCAATGATGCCGACGGTGCGCGTCGCAGGATCGCAGCTGCCGCCGATCGCCTAGCCTGTATCCTGCTCGACCCAATGCCGAGCAGCGGTGGCCTTATCCCGCCTGATCCTGACTTCATCGCCGCTGTAGTCGAAACCGCGCGCCAACATGGCATTCTCGTCGTTTGCGACGAAGTGCTCAATCTTCGCCAAGGCTATCGTGGCGCATCCGCACGCTATGGGATCGAGCCTGACCTGATTGCCGCCGGCAAGATTATCGGTGGCGGATTTCCAATCGGTGCCATTGGCGGATCGCGCCGCGTCATGAGCGTCTTCGACGGATCGGCCGGACGGGCCAAAGTGGCGCAGGCTGGCACCTTCTCGGCAAAATCCGATCTCAATGGTCGCCGGTCGCGTCAGTATGGAAGCCAGACGGAAGCGGCTTTCGCTCGCCTGGAGGAAATGGGGAATCGGCTCCGCACTGCGCTCGCCGCCGCCATCAGCCGCCATCAGGCCCGCTATGTCATCAGCGGCGCAGCGTCGCTCTTTCGCATCCACCCCAAACAAACGCTTCCGCGCGACTATCGCGAAGCCTACCCGTCGACCGATGAGGCGGGCGCGTTGAAAGCAATAAGCCGTTTCTTCCGCAGTGAGGGTATCCTTCTTCATGCCGACACTTCGGCCTCGCTATCGACGGCAATGTCTGATGCCGACATCGACAAGATCGTGAACGTCTTCGAACGGTTCCTGGCGACAGCGCCAGCTTCGTGAGGAGGTCTGCTGAGGGCCTGTGAGGACCAGGATTGAAGCAAGCCGATGGCGGGCTGGCTTCCGAGTAGGACTCCCGGACTTCCGACTGTGATCAGCGCATTCGTAATGCCGGGAGCACCCGGCCAAAAGAGGAGGAACAGAACATGACCATTACTAGACGCGACTTGATCAAGGTTCGCGGAGTTGGAACGTGTAGGTCTTCTTGTCGTCGGAAACGCCCCACTTTTCGACCATTTACGTTGATCACCCCGGTCCCATGCCGGAGAGCGCGGCGATCCAGCCGTCAGCTACACCATTACCTGGGATACGATCGATTCGGGATCGGGGCTGCCGCGATCAGCGCCGCCGCGGCGCACCTTCAGGTAGGTGGCGTCGATCACATATATGGCCAGTCGCCCTCGATGGGTCTTTCAAAGAACGCTTTGACCTTGCCGTCGATCTTTTCGCACAGCCGGCTGACCTGGCTTTTGGAGATGCCGCTCATGCCCATGGCCTTGACCAGATCGTCGACCGAGCGGGTCGAGATCCCCTGGATGTAGGCCTCCTGGATGGCGGCGGTCAGCGCCTTCTCGGCCATGCGGCGCGGTTCGAGGAAACCGGGGAAGTAGGAGCCCTTCCTGAGCTTGGGGATGCGCAGCTCGACGGTGCCGGCGCGCGTGTCCCAGTCGCGCTCGCGATAGCCGTTGCGCTGGGCCGTGCGCAACGGGCTCTTCTCGCCATAGGCGGCGCCGGTGGCGGCCCCAAACCTCCAGCTCCATCAGCCGCTCGGCGGCAAAGCCGATCATCTCGCGCAAGAGATCGGAATCCGGAGTCTTCTCCACGAGCGCGCGCAGGTTCATCATGTCGTCGGTCATCGATGGTTCCTTCGGATCAGGTTGGTGTCAGCAACCCGACCTTACCGGCGAACTGTCGATGACCACCGCAAAGCCGCTCGCTCGCTTGTATGGGCTAATCTTTGTCAAGGTGATCTTTCAGTCGTCCCGTCTCCTTGTTCAGCCGTGTGCGCCCATTTGTTCCTGCTTTGGCTCCGGGGTCCATTGGGGCGCCGCGCAGTGACGGTCAAGGGTGGGCCTTTGGCCATCGCGAAGCGACTTGCCCTTGATGGTCACGAGCACGGCGGCAGCGCTACATTGAGCCGGCAGGTGCTGTTTGTAGAGGTCTACAACTTCAAACCGAGGGGAGCTCGCCATCAGGCGCCCGTAAACGCGCCGCAAGCTTGTATGCGGTTGATCCTCGCGGATCAAAAACCATGATGCAGCCATACGCATCGGCGGCGAAGCTCCGGGCGGTGGGCCCATTCTACAGCGCGGCGTCGTAAGCCATGTGAGCGACCGGGATCACCACCACCTCGGATCGTTATTGGCAGACGCTATTGCAGCTGCCAAACTTCAATGCTCGTCCTGTCGAACGCTCCTCCATGCTTTATACCGGACGCAGGGCTACTCCCGTCGGGATCTCGCCGGTCGTGACAAGTCGCCAGAAGGCAATCAGTAGCTTACGCGCCAAAGCCACGATCATTGTCTTGCGCGTACCGCCACGGCCATCGGCCGTTCTCGCGCAAAACCAGTGCGCCAGCGCGCTGTTCTTTTGGAATTGGAGGAACCGCCAAGCCAATAGGATCATGCCGTAGCGGACCGAGCGTTGCCGGCCCGCGCAAGACCTTTCTCGCGCCTGCGTTGGCCGCTCTCATCCGGCGCCCCGGTAAGTCCGGCATAGCGGGCGACGGCTCGCCGATCACGCAGGCCGCGTGAGAGAATCTCATTCACCAGCATGTCCGCAGTCTCGATACCGACACCGATGATCCGCGCAAGAAGGCGAACCATCGCGAGCGGACCCTTCTCCGTGTCCGGAACCACCGAGAGCTGCCGCAACCGCTCCTGTTCGATCTCGTGGATTTGTTCACGCAACAGGTGAAGCCGTCCGAGATTAGGGCGCAACTCGGCTCGGCTTCGTTCTGGTAGGGGCATACCTTCCGCCGTATGCAGAGCCTCCAGTTTCTCGGCAGCTTTGCGCAGATTGGGTTTGAAGGCGCGAATGCCGAAGCGAGCGAGGATTGCCTTGATGCGGTTGACGATCCGTGTACGTTCGCGGACGAGATTGTCTCGTTCACGGTTCGGACGGCGGGCCTCCTCCTCATTGATGGTTGGGATGGCTGCCATGCTGCAGTGGCGCTTCTCGCCCCGCAGCCAGCCAAGAAAGGCGCGCATCAGCAGTTCGGTATCGAGGCGATCGGTCTTGGCACGCCGATGTTCACGGGAAACCGCGACGCTCGATGGATGTATGACATAAGCTTCGACAGCGCGCGCCTGGAGCCAGCGCGCCAACCAAAAGCCGTCGCGTCCAGCCTCATAGGCGACAACGATGCGCCGGACTTCACGCCCGGCTTGGATGGCTTCGCTGCGCCAGCGGCGCAACAGCCTGAACACCGAATCCGGGTCGGCATCGAGCTTCTTGAGAGGGTTACGTTCAAAGCCAGGGACCGTCGCAGCAATGAGCCACTTTGTCTGGCTCATCTCAATCACTGCGACCAACGTGCTGTCCTGATCAAGGGCGGTAAGGGATTTGCTTGCATCAAAGGATGGTGACATGGGGCGCTCCTTAGGTAGCTGCTCAACAGCGTCGAGGGTGCCACACGCTCGCCGCCGCCCATAGCATCTACAGCGCTATCGAGGGCGCGCTCGCGAGCGGCTTCGCTACCCGCCGAGCTACACCACCTGTAGGGACGCGACCCCGAATCCTACGGAAGTTCGGCTGGAGGCACCCGTTGAGGGCGAAGTGCCAAGCCCCATCAACCCGCCGAGTGGGTGCGCGTTTCACCCGCGCTGCGCTCGCGGTCGAGCGTTGCCGCATCGAAGTGCTACCCTAGGTCCCAATGGCAGACGGACGGGTCGTGGCCTGTAATGTGCGCGCTCCGGCCACTGACATCTCGGTCCAACCGGTTACAGCGGCAGTTATTCACCTGCTCATATAGTTTAGCCCCATCATCCGGTCCCAGTGCATCGAAAAAACAGCGGAGAAACTGATGCTCTTGAAACATAGGAGATAAAATGGATTCTCACGAAGCAGGACACCCTGTAAACCTGCGGGATGGTGGCTTTGATACGGTGGGTTGTCGGATCGTCTCACCGCTTGATTGCTCGCCTGGTACGAGACCAAAATCAGTTGGCCTAGATTCAAGAAGCCTGTGAAGTCGCCGACTTCCGCGACCAACACCACCGCATTGATCAGTGCGATTCCCCGCATCGCCTGCAACGTCGCCCGTCATGGCGTTTTGTTATGAGGCTCAGGCCCAGCAATCATAGGGTCTAACAAGCCCGGACTACGGAAACCGGAATCCTAATGGCGATTGCTCGGCAGGAGAGCGCTCGTTCGAGTGAGGCTGAGTGCGGTCAGGCTTCCTTATCTGTTCTCCCATCAACCGGTAGGCTTCCACGCTGCTGCGTACGACGCAGCCGGAGTCCGGGATGGGAGATGTCGGAATCCTGGAAGTGCAAACACCTAGCAAGGGGCGTTCTCCGGTTCGGGAGACCCCTCGTGACAGCGGTGCGGGGAACTCGTAAAATGCGGCGAAATTTTGTTTTCACATTATATTACGGACCCTGCTCAGATATCTGTAGCAGGCGCGCTCGGCGATGAACGACATTGATGACACGAAAGCCGAGATGCCGCGGTTGGGTGCTAGAGAGCTGAATCGAAGGCGGATTGAACGACCGCTGACGCGGGATTGTGTGCAGTGGCTGGAATGGCCTCCTGGGGGAGGGTTTGGTTGCTGAGACCAACCCCTCACCAGGCTGATGCCACGGCAGCGAGCCTCCGCTATCGACGCTTTTCCGCCATTGTCGGGTCCGCTACACGGCTTGTTCCGACAATCCCTTGGATGGCCTCATGCTAAATTGCTGAAAATCAAACACGAAATCTTTCTTCGAGCCATTAGCCCAGTTGGCACGAGTCTTGAAACCCTTCGGTGCGAGGCGGCAAGAGCTGCCGACCGGCATTCATGTCGCGGCAGCCGCGATGAATGGAACGAAGGAAGGAAAGCTACATGTCAGGTTTGCGTCAGATCGCCTTTTACGGCAAGGGCGGCATCGGCAAGTCCACCACCTCCCAAAATACGCTCGCCGCCCTTGTCGACCTCGGGCAGAGAATCCTCATCGTCGGCTGCGACCCCAAAGCCGACTCCACCCGCCTGATCCTGAACGCGAAGGCGCAGGATACGGTCCTGCACCTCGCGGCAGAGGAAGGTTCGGTGGAAGACCTGGAACTCGCGGACGTGCTCAAGGTCGGCTACAAAGGCATCAAATGCGTGGAGTCGGGCGGCCCTGAGCCGGGTGTCGGCTGCGCCGGCCGCGGCGTGATCACCTCGATCAACTTCCTCGAGGAGAACGGTGCCTACGACGATGTCGACTATGTCTCCTACGACGTGCTCGGGGATGTGGTGTGCGGCGGTTTCGCGATGCCGATCCGCGAGAACAAGGCCCAGGAAATCTATATCGTCATGTCGGGCGAGATGATGGCGCTCTATGCCGCCAACAACATCGCCAAGGGCATCCTGAAATACGCCCATTCGGGCGGCGTGCGGCTCGGCGGCCTGATCTGCAACGAGCGCCAAACCGACCGCGAGCTCGACCTCGCCGAAGCGCTGGCTTCCAGGCTCAATTCCAAGCTCATCCACTTCGTGCCCCGCGACAATATCGTCCAGCACGCCGAGCTCAGGAAGATGTCTGTGATCCAGTATGCGCCGGACTCCAAGCAGGCCGGGGAATACAGGGCGCTGGCCGAGAAGATCCATGCCAATTCGGGCCAGGGTACCATCCCGACCCCGATCACCATGGAGGAGCTCGAGGACATGCTGCTCGACTTCGGCATCATGAAGACTGACGAGCAGATGCTTGCCGAGCTTCAGGTCAAGGAAGCGGCCAAGGCGGCCGCACAGTAACGACCGCTGCCGACACGAGGCGCGGCCTTGACTGGCGCGCCTTTCAAAGAACGGCGCCTCGTTGGTGAGGCGTCACCCTGAACCTTGAAAGGGGTCCCATGAGCCTGGAATACGAGAATGACGGCGCCCTCCATGCGAAGCTTATCGAGGAGGTGCTGTCGCAATATCCTGACAAGGCGGCGAAGCGCCGCAAAAAGCACCTCAGCGTCGCAAAGAGCGGCGACGAGGCTGGCGAGGAAAGCGAGGGCCTTTCCGAATGCGAGGTCAAATCGAACATCAAGTCCATCCCCGGAGTGATGACGATTCGCGGCTGCGCCTATGCCGGCTCGAAAGGCGTGGTGTGGGGTCCAGTCAAGGATATGGTCCATATCTCGCACGGCCCGGTCGGCTGCGGGCAATATTCCTGGTCGCAACGCCGCAACTACTACGTCGGCACAACCGGTATCGACACGTTCGTCACGATGCAGTTCACCTCCGATTTCCAGGAGAAGGACATTGTTTTCGGCGGCGACAAGAAGCTGGAACGGACGATCGACGAGATCGAGGAACTGTTTCCGCTGAACAAAGGCATGAGCGTGCAATCCGAATGTCCGATCGGCCTGATTGGCGACGACACCGAAGCGGTGTCCCGCAACAAGGCCAAGGAGCACGAAAAGACGATCGTGCCGGTGCGCTGCGAGGGCTTCCGCGGCGTCTCGCAATCACTCGGCCACCACATCGCCAACGACGCGATCCGCGACTGGGTGTTCGAGAAGAAGGACGTCGAGTTCGAGGCCGGCCCGTACGATGTCAATGTGATCGGCGACTACAATATCGGCGGCGACGCCTGGGCTTCGCGCATCCTGCTCGAGGAGATGGGCCTGCGCGTGGTCGGCAACTGGTCGGGCGACGCTACGCTGGCCGAAATAGAGCGAGCGCCAAAGGCAAAGCTCAATCTCATCCATTGCTACAGGTCGATGAACTACATCTGCCGGCATATGGAGGAAAAGTATGGCATCGACTGGATGGAGTATAATTTCTTCGGCCCCTCCCAGACCGAAGCCTCTCTGCGCAAGATAGCCAAGCATTTCGGACCGGAAATCGAGGCCAAGGCCGAGGCGGTCATCGCCAAATACCGGCCCCTGGTCGATGCGGTCGTAGCCAAGTACCGGCCGCGCCTCGAAGGCAGGACGGTGATGCTCTATGTCGGCGGGCTGCGCCCCCGTCACGTTGTCACGGCATATGAGGACCTGGGCATGGTTATTGTCGGCACTGGCTACGAATTTGGCCATAACGACGATTATCAGCGTACCGGCCACTACGTGAAGAAGGGCACGCTAATCTATGACGACGTGACTGGTTACGAGCTGGAGAAGTTCATCGAGGGGATCCGTCCTGATCTCGTGGGCTCCGGCATCAAAGAGAAGTACCCCGTCCAGAAGATGGGCATACCGTTCCGTCAAATGCATTCCTGGGATTATTCCGGCCCGTATCACGGCTACGACGGCTTCGCCATCTTCGCCCGCGACATGGATCTGGCCATCAACAACCCGGTCTGGGGCCTCTACGACGCTCCCTGGAAGAAAAAAGCCGAGCCGTCGGCGGCGATCGCTGCGGAATGAAACCCTGGCCTCCCGAAAGCCGGGAGGCCGTTGAACGCCTGTGGCCCTCAGTCCGCGGGAGACCTGAAACGTTTCGACGTCCCTGTGCCGCCGTATGGCGCGGCCAGATGGAAAAGAGGTAACCACCCATGCCGCAGTCGGCTGAAAAAGTTCTCGACCACGCGCCCCTGTTCCGCGAGCCGGAATACAGGCAGATGCTCGCCGAGAAGAGGCTGAATTTCGAATGTCCTCACCCGGACCAGGTCGTTACCGACGCACGCGAATTCACCAAGACGTGGGAATACCGCGAAAAGAACCTCGCTCGCGAAGCGCTTGTCGTGAACCCCGCCAAGGCCTGCCAGCCGCTCGGCGCGGTATTCGCGGCCGCGGGTTTCGAGCGAACCATGTCCTTCGTCCACGGCAGCCAAGGCTGCGTGGCCTATTACCGCTCGCACCTGTCGCGCCATTTCAAGGAGCCTGCTTCAGCAGTTTCCTCCTCGATGACCGAGGACGCGGCGGTGTTCGGCGGCCTGAAGAACATGGTCGACGGGCTCGCCAACACGTATCAACTCTATGACCCGAAGATGATCGCCGTCTCGACCACTTGTATGGCCGAGGTCATTGGCGACGACCTGCACAGCTTCATCGAGAACGCCAAGGACGAAGGCTCGGTCCCGCGCGACTTCGACGTGCCCTTTGCCCACACGCCGGCCTTCGTCGGCAGCCATGTCGACGGCTATGACGTTACGGTCAAGGGCATTTTGGAGCATTTCTGGAAAGGCGAGGAGCGCACGGAAGCCGAGGGAAGCATCAACATCATTCCGGGCTTCGACGGCTTCTGTGTCGGCAACAACCGGGAACTCAAGCGCCTGCTCGATCTGATAGGCGTGTCCTATACCTTCATCCAAGACGCCTCTGACCAGTTCGACACGCCGTCGGACGGCGAATACCGCATGTACGACGGCGGCACGAAGATCGAAGACGTGAGGAAGGCAATCAACGCCGAGGCGACACTTTCGCTACAACATTACAACACCCGAAAAACACTGGAGTATTGCGAGGGGGTAGGGCAGGCGACTGCCTCGTTCCATTACCCGCTCGGAGTCCAGGCGACCGACGACTTCCTGATGGAGGTCTCCGCGATTACCGGCAAGCAAATCCCCGAGGCAATCCGCCTGGAGCGCGGCCGACTTGTTGACGCCATGGCGGACAGCCAATCCTGGCTGCACGGGAAGAAATACGCCATTTACGGCGATCCGGACTTTGTCTACGCCATGGCCCGCTTCATCATGGAGACCGGCGGCGAGCCGACCCATTGCCTCGCCACCAACGGCACCTCGGCATGGGAAGCGGAGTTGAAGGAGCTGCTTGCATCATCGCCCTTCGGCGAGGATGCTCAAGTCTGGGCGGGCAAGGACCTCTGGGCGATGCGCTCGCTGCTCTTCACCGAGCCGGTGGACCTGCTGATCGGCAACTCCTATGGCAAGTATCTGGAGCGCGACACCGGCACGCCGCTGATCCGGCTGACGTTTCCGATCTTCGACCGCCACCATCACCATCGGTTTGCGCTTATGGGCTACCAAGGCGGGTTGCGCGTCCTGACGACGATCCTCGACAAGATCTTCGACAAGCTCGATCGCGAGACAAGCGAGACGGGCGTGACGGACTATTCGTATGACCTCACCCGCTAAGGGTGGCGGCCGGCTCTTCGGTGAGGCCGGTCGTCGTCCAGAGGGACTTTGGAGACCGACGCAATGTCCTCGCTCAGAGCCAAAATCCAGGATGTCTTCAACGAGCCCGCCTGCGAGCAGAACCGCGGCAAGGATGCCAAGGCGCGCAAGGAGGGCTGTTCGAAGCCACTCATCCCCGGGGCGGCGGCCGGCGGCTGTGCCTTCGATGGCGCCAAGATCGTGCTGCAGCCGATCACCGACGTCGCGCACCTGATCCATGCGCCGCTCGCCTGCGAGGGCAATTCCTGGGACAACCGCGGTGCGGCTTCGTCCGGGCCAACGCTGTGGCGCACAAGCTTCACGACCGACCTCACAGAACTCGATGTTGTGATGGGGCAGGGCGAGCGGAAGCTCTTCAAAGCGATCCGCGAGATCAAGGAAGCGTATGGGCCGCCGGCTATTTTCGTCTATCCGACCTGCGTGACGGCGCTGATCGGCGACGACATCGAGGCCGTCTGCAAGCGCGCGGCGGAAAAGTTCGGCCTGCCGGTGGTGCCGGTCAATGCGCCGGGCTTCGTCGGCTCCAAGAATCTCGGCAACAAGCTTGCCGGCGAGGCGTTGCTCGATCATGTCATCGGCACGGCGGAGCCCGACGATGCCGGCCCTTACGACATCAATATCCTTGGCGAATTCAACCTCTCGGGCGAATTCTGGCTGGTGAAGCCGCTCCTTGATCGGCTGGGCATCCGGGTGCGCGCCTGCATTCCGGGCGACGCGCGCTACCTCGACATTGCCTCCGCGCACCGCGCCCGGGCGGCTATGATGGTGTGCTCGACCGCGCTCATCAATCTCGCCCGCAAGATGGAGCAGCGCTGGGAGATCCCATTCTTCGAGGGCTCCTTCTACGGCATCACCGACACCTCGGAAGCGCTCCGACAGATCTCTCAGCTGCTCGTGAAGAAGGGTGCCGATCCGGAGATCCTCGGCCGCACCGAGGCCTTGATTGCAGATGAGGAGGTGATCGCATGGAAGAAGCTCGCGGCCTACCGGCCGAGGCTCGAAGGCAAGCGCGTGCTGCTCAACACCGGCGGTGTGAAGTCCTGGTCGGTCGTCCATGCGCTGATGGAGATCGGCATCGAGATCGTCGGCACCTCTGTCAAGAAATCGACCGTCGGAGACAAGGAGCGCATCAAGCAGATCCTCAAGGACGACAACGACATGTTCGAGCAGATGACGCCGCGCGAGCTTTACGCCATGCTCTCAGAACACAAGGCCGATATCATGCTGTCGGGCGGGCGCACGCAGTTCATCGCGCTGAAGGCCAAGACACCCTGGCTCGATATCAACCAGGAGCGCCAACATCCTTACGCCGGCTATGACGGCATGGTGGAACTCGTACGCCAGATCGACCTCGCCATTCATAACCCGATCTGGCGCCATGTGCGGGAACCGGCACCATGGGATTGCCAGCCTGGGGTGAGGGAAGAACTGCCGAGCACGAAAAGCGAGACCGCGACCTTGCATGTTGTCCAGGAATTCGCCGGCACGACAGCCGACGATTTCGGCGAGTGTTGAGGAAGCGATGGTCCGCATCCTTCCCCAGACCAAAGCGGCGGCGGTCAATCCGCTGAAGTCCTCGCAGCCGCTCGGCGCCGCCTTCGCTTTCCTTGGGGTCGACGGCGCGATGCCGTTGTTCCACGGCAGCCAGGGCTGCACCAGCTTCGCCCTCGTGCTCTTCGTGCGGCATTTCAAGGAAGCCATCCCCTTGCAGACAACCGCGATGGATGAGGTGGCGACGATTCTCGGCGGGGCAGACCATCTGGAAGAGGCGGTCCTCAACCTCAAGGCCCGCGCAAAGCCAACGCTGATCGGGGTCTGCACGACGGCGCTGGTGGAAACCCGGGGCGAAGACTGCGCAGGAGATATCGCCAATATCAGGCTGAAGCGCGCGGAAGAACTCGCGGGTACGGAGGTGGTGCTAGCCAACACACCGGATTTCGGCGGCGCGATCGAAGAGGGCTGGGCCAAGGCTGTCAGCGCGATGATCGAAAGGATTACACGGCCCGGCCAGCAGGCGCGGCAGTCGAAGAAGATCGTGATCCTGCCTGGCTGGAACCTCACTGTGGCTGATATCGAGCATTTACGTGAGATGGTTGAAAGCTTTGGACTGAAGCCCGTGATTCTGCCGGACGTCTCCGGCTCGCTCGACGGTACGGTGCCCGACCGCTGGGTCACGACCACCTATGGCGGCACCAGCGTCGAGGATATCCGCGAGCTTGGCACGGCCGAGCAATGTATCGTCATCGGTGAGCATATGCGCCGCCCGGCCGAGCTGCTGCAGAGGTTGACCGGCGTGCCTTACGTGCTGTTCCAGGCGCTGACTGGATTGAAGGACGCCGACCGGTTCGTCTCGCTGCTGTCCGCGGTTTCGGGCGCGGCGGCGCCGGCTGGGGTGCGCCGTCGCCGGGCGCAGTTGCAGGACGCGTTGCTCGACGGACATTTCCACTTTGGAGGCAAGAAAATTGCGATCGCTGCTGAACCAGACCAACTCTACCAACTCGCGAGCTTCTTCATCGGCATGGGCTCCGAAATCGCGGCGGCGGTCACCACGACCGACATGTCGAAAATTTTGGAGGAAGTACCGGCGCAGTCGGTTCAAATCGGCGATCTCGGCGATTTGGAAGCTCTTGGCGCCGGCGCTGATCTTCTCGTCACCCATTCCCACGGCCGCCAGGCGGCGCAGCGCCTCGGCATTCCGCTCATGCGGGTCGGCTTCCCGATCTTCGACCGGCTCGGCAGCCAGCACAAACTTACAATCCTCTACCAGGGGACCCGCGACCTGATCTTCGAGGTCGCCAACATTTTTGAAGCCAACCGGCACGCGCCGACGACTGAGGCGTTTGATCCACTCCGTAAACGAGAAATGCCAGATGAGCTCCGTTCGTCGCCTCTCGCTCGTCACTGACGAGGTTCACGCACTGACGCCGAAACGCCAAGCCGGCGCATTGCGCGTGGCGATCGCCACGCAGGACATGAAGAACCTCAACGCCCATTTCGGTTCGGCCAGGCGCTTTGCTGTCTACGACGTGACGCGCGAGGAGTGGTATCTCGTCGAGGCCGTGGCCTTCGATGACGTTTCCGACGAGAGCGGGAAGCACCGAACTGAGGGCGATGACCGCATCACCCCGAAGGTGGAGGCGCTCAAGGGATGTCATCTCCTGTTTTGTCTGGCGATCGGCGGACCTTCGGCAGCCAAGGTTGTTTCGGCAAAAATTCATCCGATCAAAGTGCCGCAGCCCCAAACAATCGAAGAGGTGCTGTTGCGCACGCAGATGATGCTCAGGACGTGTCCTCCCCCTTGGCTGCGCAAGGTGCTGGCGCAGGCAGGTGTCGCCGAACAGAGCCCGTCCTTCGAGGGCGAGGACTGAAATGAGGAGTGGGCGAATGTCTGACGCCGTGGTTAGCCCTGCTGTCGCCGAAGACGAGGCGGCCCTTGCCACCCCGTTCGTCAAATGTCTCGTGCGGCTGGTCCGGGCTCATGATTCCCACGGCTCTTGGGAAGGCAAATCGGACGCCGAGCTGCTGGGCGACTTCATCATCACCAGGGAACAGCGCCGTTCGATCCCGATCATCGGCGATCCCGATCCGGACGTGCTGTGGAGGCTCGAGATGTTTTACACCGCCGTCGGGCTTGCGATCGAGGAGCGCTCCGGCCTGATGGCATCGCCGATGATGGAGATGAGCCATGAGGGCTTCGGGCGCGTGCTTTTCACGGCCGGGCGGTTGGTCGTTCTGTCGAAGACCCTGCGCGACGTCCACCGGTTCGGCTTCGAGACGTTCCGGAAACTCGCCGCGGCCGGTACCAAACTGGCCGGCGATGCGACCGCAGCCATTGAGGCTCATCCCGAGGTGGCGCGGGCGTGATGGAACCGATTTTCGATCAAGGGGATCATGTCAGGCCTTGAGGACATGCGATGGCCAGCCCTCTCAATGGAGGCGGTCGAGGCCGATGTGGTTCTTGGGGTAGCGCTGATGAAGCCACTGGTCTTGATCTGTTCGCAAGATGCTGAGTTGTATCTGTTCCTCAGCCACATTCTGGGAGTGGACGGCTTCACGAGTGAGCCGGCAGGCGGCGTGAAGGAAGCACTTGCATTGGCCGATGAACGGGAGCTCCAGGCGGTAGTGCTGGACTGCGGGCCGGCAAGCGCGACAGGCTCCACAATCTGCGCCCGGTTCAAGGGGGAGCCCCGGACCGGCGGCCTGCCCGTAATTGCGCTGATCGCGCCCGGCGCCGAGAACCAGCACCTCGATCTCTTGAAGGCTGGTATTGACGAGAGCTTTGTGCGGCCCTTCGCGCCGGCCAAGCTGCTTGACTGTCTACGGATGAAGCTGGCGCTGCCAAAGCCGGGTTCGAACGGGATTGAAAACGGCGGCTGGATCTCCTGTGGCGACCTTGAGATAAGGCTCGATGCCCACCGCGTTCGGGGTAATGGCCACGAAGTCCACCTTGGGCCGATCGAGTTCAACCTGCTGCGGCTTTTGCTTGAGACTCCCGGCAAGGTCTTCACCAGAGACGAGCTGATCAGCGCGGCCTGGCCGGCCAATATTCATGTCGGTGTACGCACCGTGGATGTCCATATCAGCCGGCTCAGAAGGGCGCTGAAGGCGGCCTCCCCCTCCAGCGTCATTCGTACCGTCAGGTCGGCCGGCTACTCGCTCGAGTGGCCGGACGGCTGAATAGATAGCCGATGTGGTGCCACTCCGCATTTCCGCCGTGCTGAGGGCAAGTCTTGCGGCTTCGAAACGCGCCGGCAGGTACGACATATTCAGAAAGAAGCAGTCAAATGGCTTTCAGAAGCGTACTCAGTGTGACGGGAGCTGACCACTCCGATCAGGATGTCAGAACAGCTGCCAGCTTGTGTGCCGAAGTCGGCGCGTATCTTTCCGTACTGGTGATTTCGCCTCCGCCGCTCGTTATGCCGTCTCCGCTGCTCGGCGATGGCATCCCCGAGTGGCCTGGACAACGCGCACAGGCCATCGCCAGACTGGACAAACGGTTTAGGCAGATCGAGAGATTTTCACAGGACATAGCCAGCCTGGAAAAGACATCCAGGGAAATTCACAAACTGCTGAGAGCCACGTGGCGGTGCTATGATGTCGATATTGCCAACTGCGATCAGGCCAGCATCGGTGACGCGGTGCGACAGCGGGCGCTCTGCAACGACCTGACAATCGTCGGCCCCGCACTTCTTAACGACATTAACGTCGGTCCCCTTGTTATCAATGGCAGCCTGTTCGACACCGGAAAGCCGGTGCTTGTCGTGCCGGAGGGCGCTGAGGCGACTCTGGCTCCACGGTGCGTGCTGGTCGGCTGGGATTCGCGCGTCGAGGCGTCCCGTTCGGTTCGGGAAGCGCTGGATCTGCTAGCCGGTGCTGAGGAAGTTCGTGTCGCACTAGTCGATCCGGAGGCGACCTGCACCGGAACCGGTACCGAGCCGGGAGCCGATATCGCTGCCTATCTCACTCGGCACGGTGCGCGGGTGTCGGTTGACCGGCTGGCGAGCGCCGGCAAACCGGTGGCTATGGTGCTCGCGCAGCACGCAATCGACACGTCTGCCGATATGATAGTCATGGGCGCTTATGGCAGCCGCCGGCTGCGCGAGCGGATCTTCGGTGGCGTGACGAGATGGATAGTTGGGAAGCCGCCATTGCCGCTGTTTTTGGCTCGCTGACGGGTTCCGAAGCAGCACCGACGCTGTTCGAAACTCTACTCACTGGGTCACTATCCTGATGCCAAGTCGGAGAAAGATCGCGGCAAACATGCAAGCTTCGCGAATCTTCTCGGAGCCAGTCTGGACGCGCCGCCCGAGAACATCCGCGCACGCCTCTAACGCGCGCCCGGGGGTTCTGCTCGCCCGAGTTGGTCCGTGATGCTGAGACCAACGGCCGGGCAGAGGTATGGGCAGTCCTCACTGCAGCCACGATCACGGCGCAGGTCGGCGTCAGGTCAAAGAGAGTCGTTCAGCGCGGCAGGCCGAGTCGGACCGGTAGCGGCATCGTATACCGCTATCACGATCTCCTCATTACTGGCCGGGAGCTTAACAACGCAACGACCGTGCCGTGACCGACGCCCTCAACTTCGAGTCGGAACGGTCGGGCTCCTGCCGCGGTCGGCGGGAATCGGTCGCATAAATCATGTTGCCATGGTCTGGAATGGCAGGCGGGTTAGGGCGAGGACGGCCGCATCTTCAGCGTTTTCAGTCGGTCCGGCCCAACCCGCGTGGCGACCGAGCGGCCTTTGAGGCTGGTCAAATTCGGACAACGCTCACATCCGCACGAAGCGGTCCCTGCAAGTTGTGTGCGTCAAGTTCTGCAGTTGTGTGCGTCAAGTTCTGCAAAAATGGCGTGGCAGTAGCTGTGACGTCGGCGTGTCCGCCGCGCAGCCCCCGTGTTTAGCGGAGCGGCGGACACACGGCGGTGCTCAGGCGGCCAATGCTCTCAGGCTCTCCTTCTTGTGCTCGCGCAGATGATCCATGTTGAGATAGCGGGTCGCCTCGAGCCAGTTCTCGTGGTTCTCCACCGCCAATGCCCGAACCAGCCGCAGGCAGCTCCGCGGGTTGGGGAAGATGCGAACGACCAGGGTGCGCCGCTTGATCTCCTGGTTCAGCCGCTCCAGCATGTTCGTCGACTTCATGTGCTTGTGGTGAGCTAGCGGCAGCCGATAGAAGCTCAGCGTCTCCTCGATGTTCGTCAGGCTCGTCATGATCGTCCGCTTCACGCCACCGGCTTGAGCGTCTTGCCGTTCCGGTCCGGAGGCGGTAGCGACCTACGTCCATCGGCCTCGTCCCTCGGCCAGAATGCATATTGAGTCGTCCGGGCCACGCTTTTCTGCCGACGCGAAGCGCGTGATGCTTGTCCAAAACCTGACAGCGGCAGAAAACATGTCGGCTTCAATACAACCGGCCATCTTGGCATTTGGAGGCTTTTTCTAGCGATTCATGCGCTTATTGCCCGCTGAGTGCGCTGGCACGGCCTTTGCGGATTGTGATGCGGCAACACTGCGTGAAAGCTGACTGCACGCAGACGCGCGAGACGAGAGATGCTCTCCTTTTCCTGCCCGTATGCCCCCTCTTTAAAGAGGGAGACAAGCTAGCGCATAAGGTCGCGCAACTGTGGCAACAGCTTTGGAGAGCAACATGGTATTGCAGATGGGGTCACCGGCTCCTTCGATCAAAATGGAGGACTGGCTGCGTGGCGAGCCCCTTGCGAAGTTCCAGCCCGGCAAAGTCTATATCGTCGAATTTTGGGCAACTTGGTGCGAGCTATGTGTGGCGGAGATGCTCGATCTGATGCGGCTCCAGGAAAAATACAGGGACAGCGGACTTGAGGTCGTCGGCGTCGCGGCTAATGAAGACGCTCCAACGGCCGTTGAGGCTCGCACCAAGTTGGACGCGTGGTTGACCGAAAAGTGCTCGCATCTGAGCTATCGGATCGCGTTCGACCACACAGGTGAAATGAACAAGCTTTGGATGAAACCCAGCTTTTCCGCCGGGATTCCGACTTCGTACGTGGTCGACCGAGACGGCCAGATTGCCTTTATCGGTCATCGAAGCCAACTCGATGAGGTTTTGCCGGAAGTGCTCAACGGCAGCTGGCGCACCAGCGACAAAGCGAAAGCCGCCGATACGGAGCGGATCGCCACAAGCGAACTCATGGCGCGCCAACAAGCGTTGAAGAAGCCGATCGATGACAGATTCTGGGCGGCGGTGAAGTTAGAAGATTGGAAGACGGCGCTCTGGGCGATCGAAGAGGGCATCGCCTTGATGCCGGACGACATCAATTTCCGTCTGGCTCATGCGCATCTGTTGCTTCACAAAATTCAAGACATGTGGACCGGCTTGCCCGTGATGAGCCAATTGGTTCGCGATGCGATCGACAAAAACTCTGAGGATTGGATGGTTTCGGCGCTGGACCAACTTTTCCATCCGGCCAATGACCATTCGCGCCTTCCCCCTGCTGAGCGCTTCGCGATGGGCAAGGAGCTGTCCGAACACATCCTGGCGCTGAATCGCCCGCAAGGCGACAGCCCTAAGTTCCGGTCCTATCCCGCGGTCGCCCGGTACTATCACGAGAACGGCAACAATGATCGCGCGATCGAGTTGGTCGAACTGGCACTGACGTCGCTGGACGGTCCGGAGCCTATCCCGGCCGAATTGAAAGAGCAGCATCTGCCGGATTTGCTGCAGGCCCTCGCCAAGTACAGGGGTGGGAAGGCTTGTTGCGCTGCTCTCTTTGCGGCTCCGCAAAACAATTTTCCGAAGGTGCCAAAGCGCGGTCGGCCGAGGTGGATAGATAAAAAAGGGTAATTGGTCGAAATGGCTTACTGGGCAATTCGTCCGTTTCCTTTGCGTAACCGCAGCAGGAGGGTCCATGCAGCACTTGGTCGATCGTCTGCAGCAGGATCGAGGCTCGAAACTTCTTGGCCTCCGGCCGCATTGCGGCGGAAGTGATGTTCGACGCGAATTCGCGTGGAAGACTTCGCAGTCGAAGACGTGTTCAAGGTCGGCCAGAGGGACATCAATTGCCTGGAATCAGCCGCGCCGAGCCGGGCTTCGGCTGCGCAACTGTGCCCGAATTAGGCGTCCCAGAAAACAGACATCGTGCTTCGAGAAAGAGGACTGAAATGAGGAGAATATGAAGTGCCTGAAGCCGCGGTCAACGAGGACGAGGGGCCATTGCCACCCCGTTCGTCAGATGCCTCGTGCGGCTGATCCGTGCTCAGGCTGCCTCCGAATCGGACGCCACGCTGCTGGCCGACTTCATCGTCACCAGAAAAAAGCGCCATGTGATCCGTGGCATGGGCTGCCCGATCCGGACGTGCTGTGGAGGCTCGAGATGTTTTACACCGCCGTCGGGCTTGCGATTGCGGAGCGTTTCCGCCCGCTGGCATCGCCAATCGTGGGGATGAATACCGTAAGGCCTTCGGGCCCGTGCTTTTCACGGTCGGACAGCTCGTCGTTCTGTCCAGACGTCCATCGGTTCGGCTTCGAGACGCTCCGGCAACTCGCGGAGGCCGGTACGAAACTGGTCGACGATGCGACCTCAGCCACTGAAGCCTATCGGGACCTGGCGCGGGCGTGATGAAACCAATTTTCGAGGAAGGGTTATGTCAAAGCTAGATGAGATGGGGAAGAAAGTCCGAAAGCTTCAGCTGCGCGCGGCAGTTGCCAAGATGAAATTGCGCGACCTTGCAGAGAATCTCCCGGGAAAATGGACGGAGATAGAGGAAGTTGCCCAGGAAACGTCGGCCGTTTTTGCCGAGTTGGATGGTGCCAAGAGAGCGCTCGCTGCAATGAAGAAGTTACGATGACGAGCACATTCACCACCCGCGACGGCTCCGGATGGCTGCCGGAATATCTCACCGCTATAGACGGCACGACGTGCATGGGCTGCGGCCGCTGTTTCAAAGTCTGCTCTCGCGAGGTCATGCATCTTTACGGCGTCGATGACGCCGGTGAAATTCTGGGCGTCTGCGACGGCGAAGACGACGATTTCGATGGCGAGCTCAATCGCATGATTATGGTCGTCGATCTTGCCGGCCGCTGCATTGGCTGCGGAGCCTGCGCCCGCGTCTGCCCGAAGAACTGCCAGACCCATGTTGCGGCCGACCAGGTCGTAGCATGATCTGAGGAGACAAACCAGGAGAACGGCGTTGCCCTTTAGGATCTTTTGTCGCGTTCTGGGAATGGTCCTGTGCAGCACCGCTCTGACCGTCTACTTTGCTTCTCATTCCATCGGCACAGTAGTCGTCACGACGCTGGCTTGTTCGCTGCTCCTTCAGCTGACGTATTTCGCAAGCGTGCTCTTTCTGATCTGGCGGTCTGGCTGCGTTAGCCGAGCTGGCCAAAGGGCCGAGCATTTCGGCAGTTGCAAAGAAGTTGGATCCGGGCCGCCAGACCTTGATGAGGTGACGAATGAATCCGCAGATTTGCTCCAGCGCGATCAAATGCTGGCCATATCGCTGCTGCTGCCTTGAGGCGCCATGAAAAGATCAGTGCTCAAGATAGCGCAAAGCATAAACATTGAGCATACTTCAGAAGGAATACTGTGCTTGAGAAGTCGATGGTGACCGCAATCCGGTCATTAAAGTTAATCCAGGAGATGCAGTTCTTGAATACCATACGCGTTTGGGTAGTCTCTCGCACGACGGCGTGCGGTTTTGCAACTCTCGATGACGAATGAGGAATGAGGCGCTGGAAATAGTAATGGGACTCTCCTGGCGCCGGATAATGGAGAGACGTCAAATCAAAGAAGCCTCTAGATGAACCGTGAATGGCTAATTCAGCTCCATGGCGTGTTGCCGGAGAGAAAGTGCTGGAAAAGTTCGAACGCTATCCGCTCACATTTCGGCCCGCGCCCACCGAGAAGCTCGACCGCCTCTCCAAGCATCTGGGGCAAGGTGGAGATCTACGCCGAACGTGAGGACTGCAACTCCGGTCTGGCGTTCGGCGGAAACAAGCTCCGCAAGCTCGAATACATCATCCCCGACGCGATCGCATCAAATGCTGATACGCTTTCCTCCATCGGCGGCGTGCAGTCCAACCACACGCGGATGGTCCCCGCGGTCGCCACCAAGATCGGCGTGAAATGTCTCCTGGTTCAGGAGAGCTGGGTGCCACATGAGGGCGCCGTCTACGACCGGGTCGGCAACATTCTCTTGAGCCGGATCCATGGGAGCAGAGGTGCACCTTGTCGACGAGGGCTTCCATATCGGCATCCGCCGCGGTTGGGAACAGGCGCTCGATGAGTCAAGTCAAGGGGTGGCAGGCCCTGTGCGATACCGGCCGGGGCCTCTGTTCACAAATATGGCTGGCTTGGGTACGTCGGTTCGCGGAGGACGTGCGCGCCCAGGAGAAACAGCTTGGGTTTGGCTTCGACTACATCGTCGTTTGCACGGTCACAGGCTCGACGCATGCCGGCGTGCTCGTTGGATTCGCCAAGGACGGTCGACAGCGCAACGTGCTCGGTGTCCAATGCATCCGCAACCCCGCCCAAGCCAAGGCGCAGATGCTAAGTATTGCCCGGGACACTGCGAAGCTCGTTGATCTCGGAACGGAACCCGTCGAGGCTGACGTGGTGTTGCTCGAGGACTAGCCTAGTCTAGTACTACAGTTGCAGATGCCGATGCCGTTTGTAGTGACAGATGGTGGCCGCAGCCTGATGTCGTCGTCGCCATAACGACCAGGCGATGATGAAGGGCTTTTGTGTCGGTGGGAAGATGAGGATCCGGGCGAGGAGATAGCGGATCTCGGGGACGCTCGGGACGAGCGCAGCCATCCGGATCAGGCGGCGATTGGCTCCTTTGGACTCGTTTCGTTCGGTTTGCTCCATGCGCTGCGGCGAAGATCAGCCGATAGCTTCGAGAGGAATGCCAGGGCGGCCATGCACAGGCTCATGTGGCGATGCCATCCATGCCAGGACCGAGCCTCGCAATGATCAAGTCCGAGATCATCCTTGGCGCGCTCAAAGCACTCCTCGATCGCCCAGCGCAGGCCGGCCACTGCCGCCAATTCGGCCAAGGAGGAACCGGGCGGGGCGAAGACCAGGTAGTAGGCTTTTTCTCCGGAGGTCGATCGCTTGCGGCGGACGAGAAGCCAATGCTCGAAGCCGCCTTTTGACGTCCAAGGGCGGCGGATGCGTGCCCAGTCGTAGAGCCGAGGCCCTTTGGCGCCTTCACCTGCCGCATGACAGGCCCAGTCGTCGGGCTCGAACTCGCTGGCCAGTTCCTCGGGCGAGGTTTCCTCAAACAGACGATCCCCTCCACGGCGCATGAAGTGAGCGCCTCGAACCGCCAAGACATAGGGCTGCTCGCGAGCTTCCAGCATCCGGCGAAGGCTGCTGTCCGCCCCGTAGACAGCGTCGCCCAGAACGTAAGCGCACGGGACGCCGGCATCGAGCGCCGCCTCGACCATGGCGCGCGCCATCTTTGGCTTGGTTGCAAACTCGACCGTCTCCGGGATCGACGCCCTGGCACATCGCGCCCGATCCTTTGTCCATCTCTCCGGCAGATAAAGGCGACGATCAACCAGCGCTTGGCCGTAGCGGCTCGCGTAAGCCAAGAACACGCCGATCTGGCTGTTCTCGATCCGCCCCGCCGTTCCCGAGTACTGACGCGCGACACCGGCGGAACGATCGCCCTTCTTCACAAATCCCGTCTCGTCGACGATCAGGACGCCATCCTCATCGCCCAACGCCTCCACCACATAATCGCGAACCTCGTCTCGGAGCCGATCAGCGTCCCAGTGGCTGCGCCCCAACAGCGACTGCATCCGATACGGCCGCTCCGCTCCGGACTGCTCGGCCATCAGCCAGCCTGTCTTGCGCTCAATGCCGGAAAGAAGGCCGTCAAGGAAATCTGCGCCCGTCTCCCGCAACTCACGACGAGGAAGCACCCGCCCAACCCGTGCCTTCAGCGCCGTGAGCTCCTGCTCCCAAGCCAACAACGACCCTGACCACGAAGCAACAGACATGGTTCCCTCCATAACCCGTCGAGTGAATCAGAAAATCAAATGATCTGCAACTGTAGTACTAGAGCCTTTCACGTTTTGATGGAAGCGTAGCCGGCGTTTGCGAAGTAGTTGTTGCATTCGGTTGCCTCGATCGTTTCAACGAGGTGGCCGATGTGGCGCCAAGTGTCCTCGACGGTACGTTTCTGAGCTTGGCGCATCCAGTGCAAAGGCCTGCTCGATCGGATTGAGGTCTGGGGAGTAGGGCGGTAGGTACCAAAGCCTGGCGCCGGCCGCCTTGATCATCTGCCTGATGGCCGCCGACTTATGACTTCCCAGATTGATGTGGTTGTCTAATCGCCGCTGGGACGTCAAGCATGTAATTGCGTCGAGACGACGCTGCCGGGTGCATGGTTGTCTTCGCGGTCGACATCAGTCGCCGCATGATGGAGCTCCGCGGACGAGCCTTCAATGTGGACGACGCACTTTGCTGAGACAGCGGTGCAACCCCATCAGCGGAATGGCTCGGCTCACGTCCCGGCAGGGACGTCTCAGGCGCTCAGATCCTGAACGCTATTCGCAAGATTTCATGCTGTGGCGCCTGCATTTCGATCAAAGAACTCACCGGTCTTGAGCATCGAATGCATTATCACCGCCAGTTTGCGCGCCACAGCCACGGCAGCTCGTTTGAAGCCAACCCTCTCCCGGAGCTTGAGGCCCCACGTGCGCAGGCTGCTGTCGATCGAGCTGCGTGTCAGGATGACCGCCGCAGCCTCATAGAGAAGTCCCCGCAAATGTCGATCGCCGCGTCGGGATATATGGCCGTCATAATCGACTTCTCCCGATTGGTAGCGGCGAGTTGTCAGGCCGATCCAAGCGGCAACAGAGCGGGACTTCTTGAAGTTGCCCGGATCTTCAATGGCAGTGGCGAAAGAGGTTGCGGTAATGGCGCCGATGCCGGGGATCGACATGAGTATGCGGCATGCTTGGCTTTGACGTGCATCTGCGACAAGCTGGCGCCCAAGCTCGGCGGCACGGATGCGAATGCTGCGCCAGGCTTCCACCATCGGTAGGACGACAGGAGCAAGCTCGCTCTGATCGATAAGAAGGCTCCGGACATTCTTTTCGAATGTAGTTCCCTTACCGGCGGGAACGAGCAAGCCGAACGTTTTCATGATCCCTCGGATCTGGTTGGAAAGCTCGACGGTGATCCGGACCAGCCGAGTGCGTGCTGCCACGAGCGTGCGGGTCAACATACTGTCGAAGCCTTTCACGCGCACCTCGCGAAAGAATCCTGCTTCAGCAAGACGCGCCAAACCATCGGCGTCATTCGCATCCGTCTTGTTCGCCGCCATATCGAGAGCGGCTTTGGCATGCCGCGCATCGATGCAGATGGCTGGCAATCCCTCGGCGCGCAGCGCATGATAGAACCAAACTGACAGCGGGCCGGTTTCGAACACGACGGGCTTTGCGGCCGGCGCCCGCTTGCGGACAAGCTCGGCAATGATCCTGGGATCAGATGCGCACTTCCCGCGCCAGATCCGTTCGCCTTCACGGCGGATCGACACTGCCGTCTCTTTCATCGACACGTCGAGACCGATATGTTCTTCCATGGCTGTTCTCCGTTGATGCTGGGCCCGGCGTCCAGTCGTGAGCCCGTATTTCATCTTATCGGGGAACAGCCACCCTCCAAGGCTATGATCGGTTCCAGGGCGCGTCGCTCCCGCGATTACCCCATGTGGACGCCCCCCGACGGCATCGCTGTGCCAAAGTGGTGTCGTTGATCATCACTTGAACGGAGGCGTCCATGTCGGAAGTTAGCATGATCGGGTTGGATCTAGCGAAGAACGTGTTCCAGGTGCACGGTGCAGATGCATCGGGAGCTATCCTGTTTAGAAAGAAGCTTCGCCGCGATCAGATGCTTAAATTCTTTGATGCGCAGCCGGCTTGCACGGTTGCCATGGAGGCCTGCGGCAGCAGCCATTACTGGCGCGGGAGATCACGAAGTTGGGACATAACGTCCGGCTGATCGCTCCGGGCTACGTCAAGCCTTTCGTGAAGAGGCAGATGAACGATGCCGCCGATGCGGAGGCGATCTGCGAAGCTGCGCAACGGCCGACGATGCGTTTTGTGGCAGCCAAGAGTGAGGAACAACAGGCTGCGGCGATGGTGTTTCGCGCTCGCGAGCTTCTGGTGCGGCAGCGGACCCAGACCATCAATGCGATACGTGGCCATCTTGCCGAATTCGGGCTGGTGGCCGCGCAGGGCCTTTTCCATGTGGCGAAGCTTGTAACGGCGATCGAGGATCATGGCTCCGCCATCCCAGAGGCCGCCCGTCCGATCCTGTGTCTGTTCGTGGAACAGTTGCGCTCGCTGGATGAGAGGGTGGCTGTGCTCGACCGCGAGATCGCCCGGCGCGCCAGGGAGGACGCGGAATCGAAACGACTGATGACTATCCCGGGGATAGGATCGATCACCGCGACTGCTCTCGCCGCTCTGGCTCCGTCGGCTCAGACCTTCAAAAGGGGGCGTGATTTTGCGGCCTGGCTGGGGCTCACTCCGTTGCAGCGTTCCACGGGCGGGAAGCAGAAGCTTGGCGAGACATCCCGCATGGGCGAACGAACTCTGCGCCGCCTGCTCATTATAGGGGCCAGCGCTGCCGTGCGCTGGGCGATGCGGAAGGGGAAATCTGCGGACCCATGGCTCATGCGCATGCTGGACCGTAAGCCGCCCATGTTGGTGATCGTCGCGCTTGCCAACAAGACGGCACGCATCGTCTGGGCATTGATGGCGAAAGGCGGAACCTATCGGGCTCCGGCCGTGGCGGGTTAGTTCCGCTCGGCCGGAAGGCCTCGAAAGTGTGAGAAGGTCAAACGGAGAGTATGGCGCAACGGTCAACGAGACGGGATCGGGAAAACCAGATCATGGACACATGCCTTGAGCACGCGAGATTGAATTGGACCCGCTCCGCGAACTCCCATACGGGCCCGCGGCATTTGGAACGCCGCATCAGAGGCCGGACACATGTCAGCACCTGACCACGCTCCTCATTCTTCATATAAGATTCTTCTTGCGCTGACGGGGGCGTCCACACATGCCTTGAGCACGCGAGATTGAATTG